>CALWXD010000119.1 GCA_944385425.1 uncultured Oscillospiraceae bacterium
GAGGGCGGCACCGGCGCCAATGTGATCCCCCGCAGCTGCATGGTGCGCCTGGCGGTGCCGCAGGGAGAACTGCGGGAGCTGATGCGCCGGTGTGAAGAGGAGTTCTGCTGGGTGACAGCCGCCTACAAGACGGCGGAGCACGCGCCGGGATTTCGCTGGGAGGAGGTGGACGCTCCCAGACGAGTCTGGACCGGGCAGCTGACAGACGACGTTCTTGCCTCCGTGCTGGGAGAGAATAATGGCGTTTATGCCATGAGTCGGCAGTTTCACAATGTGGTGGGCGCCTCCAGCAACCTGGGGCGGATTTTCTCTGACGAGCAGAAGGTGGAGATCAACAGCATGACCCGCTGTGAATCGCCGGAGCTGGAGAGGAAGATCCTCCATCAGCATGCAAGAATGGCCGAGACCCACGGCTTTTCCATGGGGATCGTGGGCTATAACGCCTGGCATCAGGAAGCAAAGAATTTCCTGACCCGGGCGGTGGAGGAAACCTATGAGGGGCTGTTCCACCGGCCGATCCAGGTGACGATCGCGCCGGTTGGGCTGGAGCCGGCCTATTTCCACGAGAAGGCGCCCTGGCTGACCATGATCACCCTGGGCGCTGACATCGAGGACGCCCACTCCACCGCCGAGCGGGTCCATATTGGAAGCCTTGAGATCATGTATCAGCTCATTGCCGGCGCTCTGGCGAAGATCGCCCGGCAGGCCGATACAAAAGGAACAAAAGGAGTTTGAGAGAAGATGGCAGTGACAGTGAAACCCTTTGGCGTGACAAAGGACGGGCGGCCGGTGGAGAGCATCCTGCTGACGGCTGGGGAGCTGGAGACGGAAATCCTCACCTACGGCGCCGTGATCCGGACGCTGAAGGTGCCGGACCGAGAGGGGCGGCCGGTGGACGTGGTCCTGGGATATGCAGAGCTTGCCGGCTATGAGGAGAACGGCGGGTATCTGGGGGCGCTGGTGGGGCGGTATGCCAACCGCATCGCAGGCGCGCAGTTTTCCATCGACGGCTGGACCTACCATCTGACGCCAAACGAAGGGGCCAAGCAGCTTCACGGCGGGCCGGAGGGGTACAGCCGCCAGGTGTTTTCCATTGCATCGTCGGGGGAGAGCTGGGTGACGCTGTCCTACCGGGATGCGGACGGCGCCAACGGCTATCCCGGAAACCTTGCGGTATCGGTGACCTACACCCTGACCCCGGACGGGCTGGAGATCGCCTATACCGCGGAGACGGACAAGCCCACCTTCTGCAATCTCACCAACCACAGCTACTTCAATTTGAACGGCGGCGGCGATGTGCTGGGACATCTGCTCTCTATCAAGGCATATGCCTTTACACCGATTGATAAGGACAGCATTCCTACGATGCTGGCGGAGGATGTGACAGGAACGCCCTTCGATTTCCGCCAGGAGAAGGCGGTGGGACGGGATATCCGCTTGGAGGATCAGCAGCTGCAGCTGGCGGGGGGATATGACCACAACTTCGTCCTGGGCGCTGCGGATAAGCCCCGCTGTGTGGCCCGGGTGAAGGGGGAGAAATCCGGCATCGTCATGGAGGCATGGACGGATCAGCCCGGCGTGCAGCTCTACACCGCCAACGGCCTTGCCACAGATGCCCGAACCAAAGCCGGCCGGCCCTACGGCCCCCGGGAGGCGCTGTGCCTGGAGACCCAGATTCCGCCGGACAGCCCCAGCCACCCGGAGTGGGGGGATGTGGTGCTCCGCCCGGGGCAGCTTTGGCGGAGTACCACCGCCTACCGGTTCTCCATCGGGGAATAAGCCGGATCAAAAACGCCCGGTCCGCAGGATCCTGCGGACCGGGCATTTCTATCAAGTATTATGCCTTGTCAGACCTTCTTGCAGAGCAGAAGATTGAGAAGAGCAGCAGGAGGAGGACTGGAAGAAGGGCGTTTAGGAGGGGAAGGCAGTAGTCCGCCGCCTTGTAGAGGGGGTCCAGAAGGGAGAAGGGGAGGGTTGCGGCCAGGGCGCCTGCCGTGAAGGCCAGGAAACGCCCGATGCTGTGCAGGACCCCGGGACGGCGGGGGCAGTCCCACAGCAGGACGGCCAGGGCGACGGCGCCGCCCCAGGCGGCCAGCTGGGCAAGGCCCCCCAGCAGCTCCGCCGCCCGGAGCGCGGCGAACCGGTAGGAGAATAGGGTTTCCAGCACCCCTGTTTCCGCCGCGCCTTCCGGTATGGGGAAGAAGTGGTTCAAGGCCAGCAGCAGCCAGGAGCGCAGCAGCAGGAGGCCCAGCACCGCGGCGGTGAGGGCGACGGCGGCGCGCCGGAGGGCCCGCTGCCGCCGCTGACCCCGGCTGCTGCCGTAGAGGATGCCGGAGAGGTCGGTGTTGTAGACCTCCGCCAGCCTTCCCAGGGTCTGGAGGTCCGGCTCCGTCCGTCCGGACTCATAGCTGGAGACGGCCTGCCGGGTGAGCCCCACCTGGGCCGCCACCTCCTCCTGGGTCATGCCGGCCAGTTTCCGGAGCTCCTTCAAATTTTGGGGAATGGACATGCAATCACCTCGTTGGCAGTGTAAGCGGCCCGGGCCGCCCCTGGGGCCATGGTACCCGGCGGGGCCGGATTTTGTCAAGCAACAGGGTGTTGCGCCGGGGAATTCCCCGGCGGTCCGCTGGAAAACAAGAAAAAAACGGCTGGGGAGGATTCCTCCCCAGCCGACACTTTTTCATAAGTGCCCTTCCTCAGCCCAGAGATTCCGGATAGGAAACCGAGGTGACCATGGCCTCCTCAAACTCCATGTACTCCGTCTTTAGGATGATGACCTTGCCGATGCGGATCTCCTGGTTGCCGGCGCTGGCGATGAGCACCTGGCCCCGCTCCACCTGGCCCTCCACGGTGAAGGTGAGGTCCATGTGGTCCGGGTCCTCCACCCACTCCCCGTTGCTGCAGGCCAGGGACGGCTCCGCCTCCACGGAGACGATCTTCTGGTTGTAGAGCGCGCCGGAGGCCATCAGCGTGCCGGGGATATACTGCTGCACCGCCTCGTAGATCTCCGCGGGCTGGTTTTCACACAGAACCGTGTACCGGATATTCACCGTCTCGCTGCCGCCGGCGCCGCCGGAAGAGAGCTTGGTGAACAAAAACACGCCCACTGCCACGATGAGCACTACGGCGATGACGTCGATGACGTTAATTTTCCACTTTTTCTGGGACATTTTCTTTCCTCCGCTTGACCAGCCAACCACATTGGGGCTATAATACTTATTTACAGGACCTGCAACGGCTGCAGGCGAAATCTTTTGTTATTATATAACACATTCCCTTGTTGCACAAGAGGAATTTACCGCCCCGGCCCAAAATTTGCCGGCGGCAAAAGGAGTTTATTTGATGAAGGTAGTCCATCTCATCAGCGGCGGCGACACCGGGGGCGCCAAGACCCATGTGTTGTCGCTGCTGCGTGACCTAAACCAGACCATCGACGCGCGGCTGGTCTGTTTTCGGGAGGGGGAGTTTGCCCGGGAGGCCCGGGAGATGCAGATTCCCACCACCATTTTCCAGGGCAACCGCCTCTGGCGCACCTGCAGGGAGCTGAAGGCCTATATCCGCGAGGGCGGCTTTGACATCATCCACTGCCACGGCTCCCGGGCCAACATGATGGGGATCCTGATGCGGCGGGCCACGGGGCTGCCGGTTGTCACCACGGTCCACAGCGACTACAAGCTGGACTATCTGGGCCGCCCCCTGGGGAGGCTGACCTACGGGAATATCAACGCCTTCGCCTTGAGAAAATTTGACTACTATATCGGCGTGTCCGACGCCATGGTGGACCTCCTAATCCGCCGGGGGTTCCCGCCGGAGAGGTTTTACGCCATCTACAACGGCCTGCGCTTTGACGTGGAGCGGACGCTCCGGGACAGGACGGCCTACCTCCGGGGCCTGGGGGCCAGGGTGGAGGAGGACTCCGTCGTGGTGGGCATCGCCGCCCGGCTCAACCCGGTGAAGGACGTGGCCACGCTGATCCGCGGCTTTGCCCGGGCCGCGGCGGAGTGCGGCCGCCTGCGCCTGGTCATTGCCGGCGACGGGGCCCAGCGCGCCGCGCTGCAGCGGCTGAGCCAGCAGCTGGGGGTGGCGGAGAAGGTGTGCTTTGCCGGTTGGCTGGAGGATATGGACAGCTTTTACCAGGCCCTGGACATCAACACGCTGACCTCCCTCAGCGAGACCTTCCCCTACGCGCTGACAGAGGGGGCGCGCTACGCCCTGGCCACCGTCAGCTCCCGGGTGGGCGGGGTGCCCTACCTCATTGACCACGCGGTGAACGGCTTTCTCTTCTCCCCGGGGGACGACAGGACCCTGGGGGAGGATCTGCTGCGCCTGGCGGAGGACGAGGCGCTGCGGCGGCAGATGGGGCGGCGGCTGCGGGACAAGGCGGCGGAGAAGTACTCCCTCCGGCGGACGGTGGAGACCCAGCTGCAGATCTATGCCGACATCCTCCGCCGCCACAGCCGGCAGGCCGGCAAGCGGGACGGAGTGCTCATCTGCGGGGCCTACGGCAAGGAAAACGCCGGCGACGAGGCCATCCTGCGCGCCATCATTCGGGAGATGCGGGAGATCGACCCCTATCTGCCCATCACCGTCCTCTCCCGCCGCCCCATGCGGACAAAGCTGGTGTACCGGGTGGACGCCATCCACACCTTCCAGATGCCGAGGTGGAGCCGCCGCATGCGGAAGACCCGGCTGTATATCAGCGGCGGCGGTTCGCTGATCCAGGACGTCACCAGCCGCCGCTCCCTGTGGTACTACCTGTACAACATGCGGGCGGCCAAGCGCCGGGGCAACCAGGTGATGATGTACGGCTGCGGCATCGGCCCTGTGATCCGCCAGCACCACCGGGAGCTGTCGGCCAAGACCATGAACCGGTATGTGGACGCCATCACGCTGCGGGAGCCGGACTCCCTGCGGGAGCTGCGGGACATGGGGGTCAAAAATCCGGCGGTCTACCTCTCGGCGGACCCGGCGCTGATCCTGCCGGCGGCGCCGCCGGAGGTGGTAGACAGCGCCATGCTCTCCCACAATATCCCCCTGGACGGCGACTACCTCTGCTTTGCCCTGCGCAAGTGGCCCGGCTTTGAGGAGAAGCTGCCGGCCATCCGGGCCGCGGCGGCTTACGCCTACCGGGAATACGGCTTGACGCCGCTGTTTTTGGCGGTGGAGCAGCTGAAGGATCCGGAAATCCTCCTCAAGGCGGCGGAGGGGCTCACCGTCCCCTACTGCATGATGACCGGGTCGGACGACCCGGCGGCCATCGCCGGCGTGCTGGCGCGGATGCGGGCGGTGGTCTCCATGCGGCTGCACGCGCTGATCTTTGCCGCCGGCCAGGGGGTCCCCCTGGTGGGGCTGGTGTACGACCCCAAGGTCAGCGCCTTTTTGAAGTACATCGGCGAGGAGCTGTATGTGGACCTGGTCCACCTGGACGGGGAGACGCTGTCCGGCCTCATCGACCGGGCGGTGGAGGAGAAACGGGGGGAGCAGTCGGTGGCGCGGCTGGTGGAGATGGAGCGGGTAAACCGCCGGGTAGCCAAGCGCCTCTACGAGCAGGGGGAGGAAGAAGGATGAGGCGGCTGTTGGAGCGGTTTAAGACCGTTGTGGTGCTGGACCTGGAGACCACGGGCGTGTCTTTTTCCCATGACCAGGTCATCGAGCTGGGCGCCGTGCGCTGGGACGGCGGCGAGGTGACGGAGGAGGTGGAGGACCTCATCTCCCTGGCGCCGGGAACGTGCCTCCCGCCACAGATCACGGAGCTCACCGGCATAACGGAGCAGATGCTCTCCGCCCAGGGGGTCTCCAAGCAGACCGCCGCCGTGGATGTCCGCCGCCTCCTCCAAGGGGAGGACCGGCTGGTGGTAACCTATAACGCCCAGTTTGACCTCAATTTTCTCTACCATTTTCTCCGCCGCTACGGGGATCCCGCCTGGCTGCAGGGCATCCAGATGCTGGACGCCCTGACGGTCTACCGGGACCGGCGGCCCTACCCCCACCGGCTGGAGAACGCCATCGCCGCCTACGGCCTGGAGGACAGCGTCGTCAACAGCCACCGGGCAGTGGACGACGCCAGGGCGGCTGCCCAGGTGCTCCGGGCCATGGAGGAGGAGAAGGCGGATCTGGAGCGGTATATCAACCTCTTTGGCTACCACCCCCGCTACGGGGTCAGCGGCCGGCGGATCCGGTCCGTGCGGTATCTGCCCCAGTTTTTCGGCAGCAGGGAGCCCCTCTATGCCCAGGCGGACTGTCCGGCGATGACGCCATGAGAAAACAGGAAAGGCGCCGGGAAATCTACGGATTTCCCGGCGCCTTCTTTGTCAAGCGGCCGGCCGCCGGCATAGATTGGAGGGAGAACAAAACTGGGAGGGCAGGATATGGTTACCAATTTTTTCCTGGGCGCCAACGGACGCGCCGGATTTGAAAGCCTGTACGGCGCGTATACAAGGCCGGAGGACCACTACGACATCCTGGTGCTGAAGGGCGGGCCCGGCGTGGGGAAGTCCACCTTCATGCGCTACATCGGCCGTCAGGCCGAGGCGGCGGGGGAGGACGTGGAGTACATCTGGTGCTCCGGGGACCCGGATTCCCTGGACGCCGTCCGCCTCCCCAGGGTGGGGGTTTTGGCGGTGGATGGCACAGCCCCCCACGGGAGCGTACCGGAGAGACACAGCGCGAAGAGAATGGGAGGATTCTGACACAACGACAGGAAAAGAAAACACCTTTACAGAATGGACCCGCCGTCCGGAAGGGAGGGAGGGGCCCGGAACCTCCAGTTGATGCGGATCTCCTGCCGGCCGGTGGCGGGATCCCGCTGGCCCACCTCCACCTTCTCGATGAGCAGCACCGCCAGCGCCCGGGGCAGCCGCTCCAGCTCCATGAGGCGGCGCTCCGCCGCCTGGCACCGGACGGGGGGCGGCGTTTCCGCCGGCGGGCCGCTTGAAAGCTGGGCGAGGCGCTCCTCCAGCCGATTCTTTTCCGCCCACAGCCGCCGGCTGAGAAAGGTGAATTCCTCCTGGGAGAGGACGCCGGACACCTTGTCCAGATACAGCTGCTCCAGGGCCTGGTCCTGCCGCCGCACCTGGGCGGCCAGCGCGCGCCGCTCCCGCCCGGCCTGGGGCGGCGGGAGCGGCTCCTGCGGAAGGGCCTCCGGCGGGCAGAACCGGGCGGCGTAGGCCTTGATGCGCTGCAGCACCAGCTCCTCCAGCCGGTCCAGCCGGACGGAGTGGCTGGCGCAGCGCTTGTCCTTCCCGCTGTCGGCGTATTGCCGGCACCTAAGGTAGGAGACCGGGGGCCGGCCGGGGGAGGCGTTGGTGGCCTTTGTCATGGCGCAGCCGCAGTCCATGCACCGGGCAAGCCCGGCCAGGGGATGGGGGGCGCCGGTCCCGTCGGAGCGGGCGCGGCGGCTGAGGGACTGCTGGACGGCGTCGAAAAGCGGACGGCTGACGATGGCCTCGTGGGTCCCCTCCACCCGGAACCACTGCTCCGCCGGGACGTCCACCACGGCCCTGGATTTGTAGCTCACCTTCCTCCGCCGGCCCTGGACCATGACGCCGGTGTACATCTCGTTGCGGAGGATGCGCCAGACGGCGGTCTTGCTCCACAGCGCCGCTGCGGCAGCAGGGTCCTGCCGGTAGCGGGCGGGGCTGGGGACCCCCTGGTCGTTGAGGCGGTGGGCGATGGCCTGCTTGCCCATCCCCGCGCCGGCCCAGCGGAAGATCTGCCGCACCACCGCCGCCGCCTCCGGATCCACCACCAGCCGGTTTTTGTCCGCCGGGTCCTTTTGGTAGCCGTAGAGGGGGCGGGCGCCGATGTACTGCCCCTGCCGGCGCTTGAGGTCCAGCACCATGCGGACGTTTTCCGACAGGTCCTCCAGGTACCACTGGTTGACAAGGCCGTTGATCTGCCGGGCCTTCTTGTTTCCCCGCACCTCCGTGTCGGCGTTGTCGGCCACCGCGATAAAGCGGATGCCCCAGAGGGGGAAGAGGCCGTGGATATACTTCTCCACCAGCTCCAGATCCCGGGTGAACCGGGACTGGCTCTTGCAGAGGACTACCGAAAACCGGCCCTCCCTGGCTGCCGCCAGCATCCGGTTGAAGGCCGGGCGCAGGCTGTCGGCGCCGGAGTAGTCCTCGTCGCAGTAGACCGACTCCACCGCCCAGCCCCGCTCCGCCGCGTACCCCAGCAGCAGGGCCCGCTGGTTCTGGATGCTCTCCGACTCCGCCGGCCCCCGGTCCGCGTCCTCCTTGCTGAGGCGGAGATAGAGGGCGCAGCGGGTGGCGGCCTCCGGGCCGCCGCGTCCCTCGGTCCTCACCGCTCCGGCGCCTCCTCCAGCCACTGGCGCACCGCGGCGGGCAGGACCTCCCCGGCGGGGGGCGCGGTGGGGAGGAAGACCTCCTCCAGGATAAATTCTGTCTGGGATTTCATCTGATCACCTCCGCTACAGCCTATGAGACCGCCGGGGCGGGTATGAGGGCGGCAGGAAGGCCCCGCGTCCCAACGGACGCGGGGCCTTCCCGGGAAAAGCGTTTCAGACGGCCGCCCGCAGGGAGCGGCGGTAGACGGCGAAGGAGATCAGCGCCGCCAGGGCCTCCGTGATCCAGAAGGCGTTCCACACCGCGCCGGGCCCGATAAGGCGGCAGAGGAGGAAGGCCGCCGGCAGAATGATGAGCACATACCGACACAGGGAGATGATGAGGGAGGCGGTGCCCTTCCCCAGCCCCTCCAGGGCGCCGGAGGAGGTGACGCTGACGGCGGACACCACAAAGCCCGCGCTGATGATCCGCAGGGCCGACGCGCCGATGTCCACGGCCTCCCGGGTCTCGGCGAACAGGCCCATCAGCTGCCCCGGCCAGATGAGGCACACCGCCGTGCCAAGGCACATGATGGCGGCGCTCATCAGAAGGACCACGTTGTAGATCTGCCGCACCCGTTTCATCTCCCCGGCGCCGTAGTTGTAGCCGATGATGGGCCGCATGCCCTGGACGATGCCGTTGGCGGGGAGGTAGAGGAAGGTCTGGAGCTTATAGTAGATGCCCAGCACCAGCACATAGACCTCGGAGTAGACGGCGAGAATGGCATTGAGGGCGGAGATCAGCAGGGAGGAGAGGGCCATGTTCAGCGTGGCCGGCACGCCGATGGCGTAGAGCCGGCCCAGCATGGGCCAGCTTGGCCGGTAATCCCTTTTGCGGATGCGGACCCGGATGGGGCGGAGGAAATAGAAGGCCAGGTAGATCACCAGCGTTAGGGTCTGGCCGATGCCGGTGGCCAGGGCCGCCCCCTCGATGCCCATTTCCGGGAAGGGGCCGATGCCGAAGATCATGAGCGGATCCAGGATGATGTTGGCCACGCACCCGCAGATCATGCTGACCATGGCCACCTTCATCCTGCCCACCGCCTGGAAGATCTTCTCAAAGGTCACGCCCAGGATAATCATCACGGTAAAGAGGATGACGATGACGGAGTAGCGCATCCCCAGGTCAATGATGACCGCGGAGTCGGTGTACATCCGGAGGAAGGAGGGCATGATTAGGAGACAGACCGCCGTCAGCACCGCGCTGTGCACCACCGCCAGCACCACCCCCTGGGCGGCGGCCAGGTTGGCCTTCTGCTCCTCGTTTGCCCCCAGGTGGTAGGAGATGATGGCGTTGATGGCGATGCCAAAACCGATGCCTACGGCGTTGATGAAGTTCTGGACGGGGAAGACCAGGGAGAGGGCGGTCATGGCGTCCTCGCTGATCTGGGCCACAAACCAGCTGTCCACGATGTTGTACAGCGAGTTGACCAGCATGGAGACGGCCATGGGCAGCGCCATGGAGACGATCAGCGGGAAGACGGGCCGCTCCTTCATAAAGGTATCGTTCATGGGATCCTCCTTATGGGCGCTGTGGGGCCTTCCGGAAAAGCCGGAGGGGCGGTTGACCGGCTCCGCCAAACAAAAACCACGCAACCACCCCAGGGGTGATTGCGTGGTGAAAAGAACCCAGGCGGCGCCCGGATTAGAAAAAACCACACAGCGGTTTTAGTATAATGAATGTACCATAAACAGCCGGCCTTGTCAAGGGCCGGCGGGCATCTCCCCGGGGCGGGCCGGGGCGGAAAACTTTTCCCGGCGCTCTTGACTTCCGGGGCGGGCGGTGCTACAATCAGTTCCGGTATTAGACTAAGTCAAATGACCTTATCATTAGGCGCTGGTCCAGTATCCGCATTCTAGGAAGAAAGAGAGAACAGACGAGATGAAAAGAGCGATGGTACAGCTGCTGACACTGCTGCTGGTCCTGGCCATGACGGCGGGGACGCTGTCCGGCTGCGGCAGCGACACGGCCGACAACGGCAGCGGAAATCATAACGGGACCAATGCGGGAGACAACCAGGGGGACGACGCCGGCAACGCCGGGGACGAGGCGGTTGTGACGCTGGATGTGGGCCTTCTCGGCACCGCCGTCAAGCCGGTGGGCGTGCTGGTGGCCCGGGCCCTGGGCTACTTTGAGGAGGAGGGCGTGGACATCAACTTCCAGCAGGTGTCCAGCATGAATGACGCCTACACCGCCGTCTCCACCGGCGATCTGGACGTGTACCTCTTCAGCTCCACCGCCGCCGCCACCTTTATCAGCCAGGGCGTCACCACCCTGCGGGTCTTCGGCGGTATGGTCAGCGAGGGCAGCGAGATCATGGCCGCCAAGGGCAGCGGCATTGCCCTGGATTCCCCCGACGACTTTGTGGGCCTCACCATCGGCTGCTATATGGCGGAGACGGGGCAGATGGTGCTGAAGAACTACCTCATGGAGGAGGGCTACACCATCGGCGCCCCGGGCGAGGGGGCGGACGTGAGCTTTGTCTACTACAGCGACACCAGCTCCGGCATTGCCGCCTGTGTCAACGGGGAGTACGACCTGGTGCTCACCAACTCCTGCCTGGGGTACTACGCCGACGACTACGGCGTGGACGTGGTGGCCACGGTCAGCGACTTTGTCAGCCCCTATCCCTGCTGCCGCCAGACCTGCAACGCCGACACCTACGCCAACGAGTTTGACGCCCTGGTGAAGTTTGAGATCGCCGCCCTGCGGGGCCACGCCTACGCCCTGGAGCACGAGGAGGAGACCCTGGACATCCTGGAGGAGTACTCCGGCGAGGACCGGGACTTCCTGCGGGGCCAGATCTACGGCACCGACACCTACACCCCCGATATGCGCCTGTCCCTGGACCCGGACAAGGACGCCTGCGTGGCCTTCTATGAGGCCATGGCCAATATCGGCGAGATCGAGCCGGTCACTGACATCGACTGGGGCCAGTATGTGGTCACCGACGTGTATGAGACAGCCCTCAGCACCATGGCGGAGCGGGAGCCGGACAACGCCCTGTGGGCGGAGATGACCGACTATTTCGAGGCGCACAACGCTTGATTTCAGCCGCAATGTGCGGTATAGTAACAAGGATGGGAGGTGCCGGCATGGCAAAGATCCAGCTGGACCACGTCAGCTACAGCTATCCAAACCGCGGCCGCCCCGCCGAGGTGCTCCACGATTTGAATCTCACCGTTGAGCGGGGGGAGTTCGTATGCGTGCTGGGCCGGTCCGGCTGCGGGAAGACCACGCTGCTGCGCCTCCTGGCGGGGCTGGACCTTCCCACCCGCGGCGCCGTCCGCATCGACGGGGAGGCCGTCACCGGCCCGGGGACGGACCGGTCCATCGTCTTTCAGAGCTACACCCTCTTCCCCTGGATGACCGCCCGGCAGAACGTGCTCTTCGGCATCCAGCAGACGGGGAAGTGGGGCCGGGCCGAGGCCCGCCGCCTGGCCGACGCCTTTTTGCGGAAGGTGGAGCTGGCGGAGGCGGCGGACAAGTACCCCTACCAGCTCTCCGGCGGCATGCGCCAGCGGGTGGCCATCGCCCGGTCCCTGGCCATGGACACGGAGATCCTGCTGCTGGACGAGCCCTTCGGCGCGCTGGACACCAGGATCCGGAGAGAGCTGCAGGAATTTATGGACGCCCTGCGCTGGCGGGACGGGCAGGCGGAGAAGACGGTGGTGTTCGTCACCCACGACATCGACGAGGCCCTGTACCTGGCCGACCGGATCGTCTATATGACCCCCGGGCGGATCGCGGCGGACCTGCCGGTCCCCCTCCCCCGGCCCAGGAAGGACCTGGGGCCGGCGGAGCGGGCGCAGCGGGACGCGCTGCGCCGGACGCTGGTGGAGCTGTTTGACCGGGAGGAGGATGCCCCATGCCGGTGCGCTGCCGACGCCTCCTAATCCCGCACCTGTTTCTCATCGCGCTGGTGGCGGCGGTGCTGTTCGCCCCCAAGGGCCGCCCCGGTGTGGAGCACTGGGGGGCCCTCCTCGCTGGGGTCGTGGTCATCGAGCTGCTGTTCCTCACGGCGGTGATCCGGAACCGGAGGCGGGGGGCGGAGAGCACGGCGCCCTATGACCTGATCGTATTCGTCTGGGTGCTGCTCCTCCTGTGGGAGCTGTACACCTCGGTGAGCAATCTGGCCCACCCGGTGCTGGTGCCGGCGCCGGAGAACGTGTTCGCCACCTTTCATGAGCAGTGGCGGACGCTGCTTTTGAACATCGCCTACTCCATGCAGCTGCTGCTGGTCGGCTTTTTTGCCGGCCTCATTCTGGCGGTGCTGCTGGGGCTGTACGCCGGGTGGTACCCCCGGCTGCGGGCCTTCTCCTACCCCATTGCCAATGTGATGGCCCCCATCCCGGCGGTGGTGTTCTCCCCCTACCTGGTGGCCTTGATGCCCACGTTCCGCAGCGCCTCCGTCGTGGTGATCCTGCTGGGGGTGTTCTGGCCCACCTTCCTGGGCACCATCAACCGGGTGGTGGGGATGGAGCCCCAGATCCTGGACTCCGCCAGGATGCTGCGGCCCACCAACCGGACCATGATCTGGAGGATCCTGCTGCCCTATATCATCCCGGGGACGGTGTCGGGGCTGAAGGTCAGCATGACCACGTCCCTTCTGATGCTGAACTTTGCCGAGCTCATGGGCGCCACCCACGGCATGGGGTTCTATGTGCAAAACAGCATCACCTACGCCAACTACGCCCACGCCGTGGCGGGCATCATCGTCATCGGCGTGGTGGTGACCCTTTTAAGCTGGATCGTTACCAAGGTCCAGAAAAAACTGATCCGCTGGCAGTGAGCCCCTTGGCGGCCTGCGGCGGAAACTTTGCGGGGAGGTGGAAAAAACCATGCGGAAGGAGACCCAGGACTGCCCCTGCCACGGCAAGACGCTGACCCGGTTTGTCCAGCCCATCATCCTCTCGATTTTGAGCCGGGAGCCCTGCCACGGCTACGTCATCATGCAGAAGATCGCCCGCACCAAGCTGTGGGACCAGCTGATGCCGGACCCAGCGGGGATCTACCGGACCCTCCGGGACATGGAGAGCCGGGGCCTTGTGTCCTCCCGGCTGGACCAGGAGGGCGGCGGCATCGGCCGCCGGATCTTCACCATTACCGAGGAGGGCCTCGGGTGCCGGCGCAGCTGGCTTGCCACGCTGCACCAGTACCAGCAGGGCATCAGCGAGGTGATCGCCATGCTTGAGGAGGACGGCGTGGAGGAGGCGCCGCCGGCGTGTGACTGCCTGGAGAGGGCCCAGTGAGCGCCGCCCCGGCGGGGCGGAGACACGAGGATTTGCGCGAATTGAGAAGGAGGAAGGACCTATGGCAAAAGAGTGGTATCCCGTGGTGGACGAGTCGCTGTGCATCCAGTGCGGCCAGTGCGTGGAGCTGTGCACCAAGAACAAGCACTTTACCTATGACCCGGAGCAGGCGCCAAGGCCCGTGGTGGTGGCGCCGGACAACTGCATCAACCGCTGCCACGGCTGCGGCAACCTCTGCCCCCAGGGGGCGATCACCTACTACGGCGATCACACCGGTTGGAAGCCGCCCCACCGCGCCAGGGAGGCCGCGGCGCAGCAGTGACGGGAGGGCGCCGGCGGCGCCCCCCTTTTTTCTTAGAGCGGGCGGAGGGGGGACCGCCGCCCGCTGTTTGCTGGACAACAGCCGGCCGTTGTGGTAAAATGCGGCCGACTGGATCACACAGCCGCCCCGGCTGTTAGGCGCGGGCGACGGAAAGGCAGGAGAAACGATGGGAAGAGCGGAATGCTTGCAGGCGCTGCGCCGGGAGAAGGCCGGGCGGACGCCCTGGATCCTTGTGCCCGGCGTCTACGCCGGGAAGGTGACCGGCTGCGGCGCCGAGGCGGTGCTGCGGGACGCGGATCAGATGGCGGAGGGCTTTTTGGCCTGCCGGGAGCGGTACGCCCCCGACGGCATGGCGGTGTTCTTCGACACCACGGTGGAGGCGGAGTGCCTGGGCTGTGACCTCATCTGGCCCAAGGACGCGCCGCCCCGGGTGGAAAACCACCCCCTGGCCGACACGGAGGAGATGCTGTGCCGGTGCATGCTGCCCTCGGAGTACGACGGGCGGCTGCCGGTGATTCTGCCGGCCATGCGGCGCATCAAGGAGGCGGCCGGGGAGGACACGGCGCTGATCGCCCCCATCTGCGGGCCCTTCACCCTGGCCTGTCAGCTGCGGGGGGAGCGGCTGTGGACAGAGGACCTGGCGGGCAGCCCCGGCTATCTGCAGGAGATCCTAAACTACTGCGCCGAGGCGGCCTTCAACCTGCTGGGGCTCTATATCGGGGCGGGGATGGACGCCGTGGTCCTGGCGGACCCCATGCTGCACAAGGTGCCGGCGGAGCGGATGGGGCCCCTGCTGGCGGACAGCTACCGGGCGGTCTTTGATCTGATCCGGGCCAGGGGGGCGCTGCCGGGCCTTATGGCGCAGGACATCTCCGCGGCGCAGCTGGAGGCCCTGTGCGGCCTGGGCCCGGACTGGATTTTCGCGGACGGCGCCCTGCCCGGGGCGGCGGCCGCGGCGGGGAAGCACCAGGTGTGCTTTGCTGCCGGCCTCTCCGGCCAGGCGCTGCTGGGCGGCGCGGCGGATGCCGCCGCGGAGCTCCGCCGCCTAAGGGAGGACCTCCCGGGGCAGGACGGGATGCTGTGGGGCGCCGGACCGGTCCCCTACGGCGCGGCAGAGGAAACCGTTGCCGCCGCGGCACGGGCCCTTGGAGAGGAGGGACGCTGACATGATCGACATCATTTTGCTGACCGGCTTTCTCGGCGCGGGGAAGACCACCTTCCTCCAGCGGCTGCTGAAGGCCTACACCCGGCACAAGCTGGGCATCATCGTCAACGACTTCGGCGAGATCAACGTGGACGCCCGCCTCATCCAGAAGGAGGGCATGGAGATGCTGGAGCTGTCCAACGGCTCCATCTTCTGCGCCTGCATCAAGTCCAAATTTGTCAACGGCCTTGTGGAAATGTCAAAAATGGACCTGGACTACCTCCTAATCGAGGCCTCCGGCCTCTCCGACCCCGCCAACATGGAGAAACTGCTGGAGGATATCCAGACCCAGACCACAAACCCCCTGCGGCTGTTTGCCTCGGTGTGCATCGTGGACGCGGAGTATTTCCTGGACCTGGTGGATGTGCTGCCGGCCCTGGCCCAGCAGGTGAGCTACGCCGACGCGGTGATCGTCAACAAGGCGGACCTGGCCGGCGAGGAGGCGCTGGAGGGCATCGCCCGGCGGCTGGACGAGCTGAACGAGGGGGTGGGCGTCTACTGCACCTCCTACTGCAGGGTGGATATCGACGAGCTGCTCTCCCATCTGAAGGGGGAGCGCAGGGCCAGCGGCGAGACCACCAACACGGTGGCCTCCCGGCCCAGCGCCTTTACGCTGCGGGGGACGGAGCGCGTTGCGCTGCAAGGGCTGGAGGCGTTTCTGCGGGAGATCGCGCCGGAGACCTACCGGATCAAGGGCTTTGTCCTAACGGACCAGGGGACCAAGGAGGTCAGCGCCGTGGGGACGAACATCCAGATCCACGACTGGCCGGAGGATGCCGGGGAGACGGCGCTGGTGGTCATCTCCTCTGTGGGCGTCCGGCTGGTCAGCCGCATCCTCTCCGCCAGCCAGACCTGCCTGGAGGGGAAATTGAAGCTGTGACAAAGCCGCCGGGAGGCGGAGGGCAAAATGGGCCGCGCCGGAGGGGAAAGCCCCCTCCGGCGCGGCCCGCTGCTATGCCCCGGGGGAGGGCGGCGGGAAACGGCAGAAGAATTGCCAAATCGGCAAAAAGCGCCGGGGGATTTTGAACAGTTCATGAAAATCTGTCTGGCGGGCAAATCTTTTGTTGACGTATCTATATAGAATGCTATAGAATGATGAGGAGCAGTAAGCCATAATTGTTCAATTAGACAACGGATTGGGCAATGCGGCGGGTTTACCTGTAGGTCCTCACACCAGGGGAACGTACGCGTAAAGAAATGGAGGAAAAAAGATGTTACCTGAAGAGATTCTGGCGAAACTGAGCGAGGCGGTGGCTGAGGGAGACGAGGACGCGTCCCTTGAGCTGGTCAACGAGGCGATTGCCGCCGGCATCGAGCCGTTGAAGATTCTGAACGACGGCGCCGGCAAGGGCATGGACGTGGTGTCCGAGCAGTACAACAACGGCGAGGCCTTCCTGCCGGAGCTGGTGCTGGCCGGCGACGCGATGAGCCGTGTCATCGAGGTGATCTTCGCCAACATGTCCCAGGAGGAGGCCGCGAAGTCCAAGCAGGGCGTCGTGGTCATCGGCCAGGCCAAGGGCGACGTGCATGACATCGGTAAGAACGTGGTGGCCGCCCTGCTGGCGGTCAACGGCTTTGAGGTCCACGACCTGGGCATCGACGTGGAGGTGAAGACCTTCGCCACCAAGGCCCAGGAGGTCAACGCCGACATCGTGGCCGTTTCCACGCTGCTGACCACCTCTCTGCCCTACATGTCCGATATCGCCAACTACATCCGCGACACCGGCAACCGTGAGAAGTACAACATCATCGTGGGCGGCGGCCCGGTCACCCCGCAGTTCGCCACGGACATGGGCGCCGACGGCTGGTCCCGCAACGCCTTCGACTGTGTGGAGCTGTGCAAGCAGCTGATGGCCCGCAAGACCCCCGGTAAGGGCGAGATCATCCTGATTGACTCTGAGGCGAAATAGGAGGCAAGAGAAGAATGTATAACATCAAAGTACAGCGCCTGCTGAACATGCTGGACAAGGCCTACACCGGCCCCATCATGCCCATGAAGGAGTGGGACACCAAGGTGATCCCCAAGACCATCAAGGGCATCTTGAAGAAGTACGGTCTGACCGGCACCCTGGATCTGGAGAACCCCATCAACTGTGACGACGACCTGGCGGATACCTTCTTCAAGGCCGGCTGGGAGCTGGCGCTGGAGCTGGGTATGTACTGCGAGGACACCGAGCGCGTCATCAAGATCACCGAGGACGAGCTGCTGGAGACCATCCGCGACTACCAGGCCTACAACATCCTGGGCGAGGGCCAGGACCAGGTCATCATGAAGCCCCGTCGTCCCGAGGATCCCTATGCCCCCCTGGTGGCCTCCTCTCTGGGCATTGTCTGCTCTGAGGAGAACTACATCCCCCTGGTGCAGGGCATCGTGAAGTATCCCAAGCTGGTGGACGTGCTCCACGGGCCCACCCTGGCCACCGTGTTCGGCCGCACCATCCGCTCCGGGACCCCCTATGAGACCCTCATGGGCAACTACGAGTCCCAGCTGAAGAAGGAGGCCCTGTGGCGCGCCGGCCGTCCCGGCATGGCCTGCACCGGCGTCGCCGGCGCCAGCACCGAGTACGGCCACCTGGGCGGCGCTCCCGCCGTGGCCGGCCGCGGCAACGTGACCATGTCCCTGTGCCCGGTGGAGCTGAAGTGCACCTTCTCCAACTTCCACCGCATCATCCAGGGCCTCAACTACGGCCACAAGCTCCGCGTGGGCGCCTTCTCCTACATCGGCGGCTACGCCGGCCCGCCGGAGGGCGCCGCCCTGGCCTGCGTCGCCAACGACCTGCTGATCCCCACCGTGCTGCAGAGCGACTACACCAGCTCCTATGTCTATGACATCCAGCTCTTCGGCAACTGCGGGCGCAAGGCTGTGTGGGCCAACAGCGTGTCCATCCAGGCCATCAGCCGCAACACCGCCTTCATGCGCAACAAGATCGTCAACGAGACCGCCGGCCCCTGCACGGAGATGTTCATGTACGAGGCTGCCGTCGGCCTCATGAACCACTGCGTGTCCGGTGCCTCCAAGACCACCCAGCCCCGCAGCGCCGGCGGCCGCTACACCGACTACATCACCCCGGTTGAGTGCTGGTGGTCCGGCGATGTGTTCAAGTCCTGCGCCGGCATGACCCGCAAGCAGGCCAACGAGATCGCCAAGAAGATCCTGCCCAAGTACGAGGAGAAGCTGCACGCTCCCGACAAGGGCCTGCCCATCAAGGAGTGCTTTGACCTGCAGGCCCAGCGCCCCATGGACAACTACATCGAGCTGTTCAACCGCGTGCGCAACGAGCTGATCGACCTGGGCATGCCCCTGGACAAGGCCTTCGGCGAGTGCTACATGGGCAAGGTCAGCGATAAGCGCAGGACCATCGTCCTGTAAGGGCGGCAGAGAAATTACAAGAAAAGGAGACTAGAAGCTGATGACCGGTAAAGAATTGCTGCTTGCAACCTATCGGCATGAGTCGGTGGAGCGTCCCCCGTGGGTCCCCTTCGCGGGCGTCCATGCCGGCAAGTTCAAGGGCTATACCGCTACCGAGATCTTGACGGATGTGGATAAGCTCACCGAGTGCCTGCTGGAGGTCCACCGCCTGTACCGGCCCGACGGCCAGCCCGTGGTGTTCGATCTCCAGCTGGAGGCGGAGATTCTGGGCTGCGATCTGATGTGGGCGGACGACAACCCCCCCAGCGTCACCAGCCATCCTCTGGCTGACACCGACGACATCCCCGAGCGGCTGGTGCAGCCCGGCGACGGGCGGCTGCCCCTGGTGATGGAGGCTACCCGGCGTCTGAAGGAGAAGGTGGGCGAGGAGACGGCGGTTATGGGCCTTTTCTGCGGGCCGTTCACCCTGGCCTCCCACCTGCGGGGCACCAAGCTCTTCATGGACATGAAGAAGAACCCCGAGCATGTCCGTCAGCTGATGGATTACGTCACCCGCAACGCCTTCCAGATGATCGACATGTATCTGGCCGCCGGCGCCGACGTGATCTGCCCGGTGGATCCCCTGGTGTCCCAGATCTCCGCCAAGAGTTTCCGGGATTATCTGACCGAGCCCTACACCCGGATCTTTGACTACATCCGCTCCAAGGGCGTGCCCTCCTCCTTCTTTGTCTGCGGCAACGCGCTGCGCAACATTGAGGAGATGTGCAAGACCAACCCCGACGGCATCTCCATCGACGAGAACATCCCCATGGCCACCGCCAAGGAGATCACCGACCGGTACAACATCGCCATCGGCGGCAACATCCCCCTAACCACCACCATGCTGTTTGGCAACCAGCAGGACAACATGAAGTATGTGGTGGACATGGTGGACAGCGTGGACCCGCGGAACCTGATCATCTCCCCGGGCTGCGACATGCCCTACGATGTGCCCATCGAGAACGGCATCGCCGTGTCCGAGGCCGCCCGCAACATCTCGATGTACCGGGAGATGCTGAAGGACTACGAGGCCTCCGGCGACGACTACGAGGTGGAGCTGCCCGACTATGAGCACCTGCCCCGCCCGCTGATCGAGGCCATGACCCTGGATTCCGCCCAGTGCGCCGCCTGCTCCTACATGTGGGCCGCCGTGCAGGACGCCAAGGCGAAGTATGGCGACAAGATCGACGCCGTGGAGTACAAGTACTCCACCCGCGAGGGGATCGCCCGCAGCAAGAAGATGGGCGTGAAGAGCCTGCCGTCCCTGTACATGAACGGCAAGCTGTACTACGCCTCCATCATCCCCAGCCAGGAGGAGTTCTTCGCGGAAATCGACAAGCTCCTGGCGGAGCAGAAGTAAGTTTTCTCCTGGTTCCGCCGGACCAGGCGGGGCTTTCAGAAAACAGGACACTGCGGCCGGGCACGGGGCGCAAGCCGCCCCGCGCCCGGCATCCAGGCCGCCTGCCCGCAGGAAGGGGGCAGTTTGGCCTTCTTTGCATTTTCAAAGCCAAGGCTAACGGAGGAGCATCCACTCCCGGCCGGGAAGTGGGAACCACTCTGCGCAAGAGCTGTCTGCGTCCTCGTTATGACCTTTTCCCCAAAACGATTTGTTGATGGAGAAGTCAGCAGAGCAAATGCGTATTCGATAGGACTATTATAGTAAACTGCAAAAGGGAAGGGTAAACGCTTTATGGGAAAGAAAACACTGATTCGCAATGCGGAAGCCATCATCACCTGTGACAAGGAGGATACCCTCCTTCGGGACGCCGACATTCTGATTGAGGACGGTAAGATTCTCCAGCTGGGCAAGAACCTCAGCGCCGAGGGCGCCGAGGTCATCGACGCCAAGGGCTGCTTTGTCTACCCCGGCCTTGTCAACACCCATCACCACCTGCTCCAGGCCTTCAGCCGCAACATCCCCGCCGTGCAGAACTCGGAGCTGTTCGACTGGCTGCTCTACTGCTACAACGTCTGGTGCAACGTCAACCCCGAGTACATCTACTACAGCGCCATGGCGGCCATGGCGGAGTTTGTGAAGTTTGGCGGCACCACCATGTTTGACCACCACTTCGCTTTCCCCCGCAGCTCCAGCAAGGAGATCATCGACCGGGAGTTCGACGTGGCCGACGAGATCGGCGTGCGGTTCTACGCCGGGCGCAGCTGCTTTACCCGCGGCAAGAGCAACGGCGGCCTTCCCCCGGAGGAGCTGGTGGAGACCATCGACGAGACGCTGCGGGATTCCGAGCGGCTGGTGAAGAAGTACCACGACCCCAACCCCTTTGCCATGCACCAGGTGGCCATCGCCCCCTGCTCCCCCTTCTCCGTGGATACGGACACCATGGTGGAGTCCGCCAAGCTGGCCCGTCAGCTGGGCGTGCGGCTGCATACCCACCTGGCCGAGGCCAACGACGAGGATACCTACTGCCTGGAGGTCTACGGCAAGCGGCCTCTGGACTGGGCCGAGGAGTGCGGATGGCTGGCTGACGACGTGTGGTATGCCCACGGCATCCACTTCACCGACGAGGAAGTGGCCCGCATGGCCAAGGCCGGCGTGGGCGTGTCCCACAACGCGGTGTCCAACATGAAGCTGTCCTCCGGCGTGTGCAAGGTGCCCCTCATGATGGAGCTGGGCGTGCCGGTGGGTCTGGCGGTGGACGGCTGCGGCAGCAACGACGCCTCCAACCTCCTCAACGACATCCGCGTCACCTTCCTGCTCCACCGCCTCACCTCCAGCCACAAGGCCCCCAGCGGCTACCAGGTGCTGAAGCTGGCCACCCGGGGCAGCGCCGATATCCTGGGCCGCCCGGAGCTGGGCGAGCTGTCCGTGGGCAAGGCGGCCGACCTGTTCATGATCAATGTGGACATCCTGGACATGGTGGGCGCGCTGATGGACCCCATGGCCTTCCTGGGCACCATCGGCTACACCCGTCCCGTGGAGATGACCATGGTGGCCGGCAAGGTGGTCTGCCGCCAGGGCCGTCTGGTGAATGTGGACGAGGAGGCCATCAAGGCCAAGGGCAAGGAAGTTGTCAAAAAGGTGTACGACAAGATCGTCTGATACGTTTCTACACAGTGGGACGGGGAGGGCGGGGTGACTCCCGCCCTCCCGTCCGGCATTCTCTGATGTGACGTTGCGGCTGGGGGCGCCATTTTCCTATGTATGTACCATTTCCCATTATGATGCAGTCGGAGCTGTTTGCCGGGTCCAGGCTGGTGGCGGGCGCCGCCGGCGTGGACCGGACGGTGACGTGCATCAATATCATCGACGGCCCCTTCGGATACCAGTATCTGAAGGAGGGGATGCTGGTGCTCTGCAGCGCCTACTCCATCGCCGGCTCCACCCAGCGGCAGATGGAGATGATGCGCCAGGTCCACAGCCGCGGCGTGGCCGCCATGGCCCTCAAGGCCGTCCACTTCCCGGACAACCGGATCCCCCAGGCGCTGTGCGAGCTGGCCGATGCGCTGTCCTTCCCGCTGATCTCCCTGTCGGACACCTGCCCGGCCTACGCGGACTTCATCACCTATTTCTCCAACAGCGTCTACCTCAGAGGCGTCCAGTCGGTGGTCAGCAAGGACGAGCTGCTGAAGCTGCTGCTGCTGGAGATCGGCCAGCGGGGGATCGAGGGGCTGGTCCGGAAAATGAGCTCCCTGCTGGACCGCGCTGCTGCGGTGCTCTTTGAGGACAGCTGCTGCCACTTCCCCCAGGGCGAGGACTCCGCCGCCTTTGTCAAGGCACTGTCCGCCAGGGGGGGCAGCCGCAGCTTTGCGCCGGCGGAGGGGTTCCCCGGCCTTCTCCGCTTTCCCGGCGCCGCGGCGGACTGCCTGGGCGTCAAGCTGAAATCCGGCAGCAGCGGGCGCAACTACCTCTGGCTCTTCGGCGGGACGCAGCCCTTCGACGATGACGACGCGGCCGCGCTGGACGCGGCGGAGCTGGTGTGCGAGCTGGAGATCGTCCAGTTTCTCAACTACCAGCAGCAGTCGGCCCGGCGGCGGCGGATCTTCATTGACAACCTGCTCTCCGGCAAGCTCAAGTCCCTCCACGAGATGCTGCTGGTGGCCAAGGGTCTCAGCTGGCGCCTGCCTTTGGAGCTGCAGGTGCTGCTGATCACCAGCCCCGGCGGGGCGGTGGGCAGCCAGGAGATGGAGCTGGGCCTGGACGAGCGGTTTCAGCAGGAGGGGAGGGCCGTCACGGTCTTCCCCTACCAGGACGACCTGGTGGTGCTGCTGCCGGCGGGGGAGGACGCCGTCCCCTGCGAGGCGGTGGCGGAGACGCTGGCCTCCTGCTTTCCGGGGCAGACCTTCCGTTTCGGCCTGGGCCGGCGGGTGGGGCTGAAGGATACCCACATCAGCTACGCCCAGGCGCGGTACGCCCTCCGGGCCGGGCGGCGGATCTCGCCGGAGCGGTCCATCATCCGCTTTGAGGAGATGGGGATGTTCCGCCTGTGCTGTGCCGAGGCCATGCCGGCGGAGCTGCGGCTCTTCTGCCAGGACTATGTGCTGCCCATCATCCAGGTGGACAGCTACGCCAAGCTGGACCTGCTGCGGACGCTGCAGACCTTTTTCGACTGCCAGGAGAACTACAGCCGGGCGGGCAACATGCTCTTTCTCCACCCCAACACCATCCGCTACCGGATCGAGACCATCGGCCGGATCTGTGACGTGGATTTCAGCGACCCGGAGGATGTGCTGAACGTGAAGATCGCCCTCAAGCTGCTGCCCCTGCTGCAGGAGCTGGAGGAAAAGTAGGGGAGGGCCGCCGGCCTTCCCCCGGCGGTGGCTTACAGTAACTGGACTTTTCCTTCATCACGCTGTTGAAAAATCATAGACGGCAGCGTGGCGGAGGGGAGAGGGCAGGGGCGCCGCGCCCACAGTGCTGGGCGCGGAAAAGCTTTGTTTTCGTTATTTATAAAAGAAAATAACGAAGAAAACCGGCCAGATCATGCTTAAATCTTGTTAAGATCTCCTTTTTTCAATTGACGATTTCTACAATCTTTTTCCTGCAGGTTTGGGCAAATAACAGAAATGCTGGATCTATCACGAATTGTGCTGGAAAGTATTACAACATTATCATATAATATAGATGAATTGGTTGGGGCGCGAGGAGAGACGCCCCGGCCGGGACCATCCGGTGCTGCCAGCGCAGTATCTGTGAGAGAAAGGAGCGAGATCGATTGGACAAGCATTTCGTTGTTGGTAAGCCGGTCGAGCGGATTGACGCCTATGACAAGGTCACCGGCAAAGCGGTGTATGTAGGCGACATGAAGTTTGACCGCCTCCTGCAGGGCAAGATCCTGCGGAGCCCCTACGCGCATGCGATTGTCAAAAGCATCGACACGTCCAAGGCGAAGGCGCTGCCCGGCGTCCGGGCCGTTTTGACCTATGACGACGTGCCGCACATTCCCTTCACCCCCTGCGGCCACCCCCTGCCCTTTGACTCCCCGCTGGATTCCTTGATCTTTGAAAAAGAGGTCCGGTATGTGGGCGACACGGTGGCGGCCGTCGCCGCGGACACCAAGGAGATCGCGGAAAAGGCCATCAGCCTCATCGACGTGGAGTACGAGGAGCTGCCCTTCCTGCTGAAGGACGAGGACATCCTGGCCGACGGCGCCATGGAGATCCACAAGGACTCCAAGAACATCATCGGCACCACCTTTACGGAGTACGGCGACGTGGAGGCCGGCCTTCGTGACGCGGACATCGTGGTGGAGGACGAGTACCGTTCCCCCATCGTGACCCACGCCCAGATCGAGCCCCACATCTCCATCGTGGACATCGACAACCACACCGGCAAGCTGACGTTCTACGTCTCCAACCAGGTGCCCACCATCATGCGCGAGCGCCTGGCCTACATCCTGGGCCTTCCCCGGCGGATGGTCCGCATCGTGAAGATGGCGGTGGGCGGCGGTTTCGGCGGCAAGCAGGAGCCGGTGTATGAGTTCATCAACGCCGTTTTGACCCAGGCCTGCCACTGCCCGGTGATGCTGGAGCTGACCCGGGAGGAGAACCTGGCCTGCACCCGCACCCGCCCCAGCCACTACTTCAAGCTCCGCACCGGCGTCACCAAGGACGGCAAGATCACCACCCGGGACCTCTACACCGTCCGCAACAACGGCGCCTACGCCTCCCACGGCCACAGCGTGGTGCTCAACGAGTACGGCCAGTTTGAGGGGCTGTATCCCTGCCCCAACACCCGCTTTGACGGCAAGACCATCTACAGCAACATGCTCATCGGCGCGGCCATGCGGGCCTACGGCATGCCCCAGTACTGCATCGCCAACGAGTCCCACATCGACCACATCGCCCGCACCCTGGGGATGGACCCCCTGGACTTCCGTCTGAAGAACCTCTACAAGCAGGGCGACAAGCGCAACTTCGGCAACTACTACGCCGACTACACCTGCGGCCTGCCCCAGGTGCTGGAGGAGGGCCTCAAGCGCATCGGGTACAAGGAATTTAGGGAAAACCCGCCCGCTGACAACGGCCCCATCAAGTACGGCATCGGCATGGCGCTGAGCACCTACCAGGCCTGCGTGTTCCCCTTCAGCTGCGAGCTGTCCGGCGCGCGCCTCATGCTGCAGGACGACGCCTCCGCCACCCTCTTCATCAACTGCACCGAGATCGGCCAGGGCACGGATACCGTCATGGCCCAGATCGCCGCGGAGACCCTGGGCGTCCCCTATGAGTGGATCTCCGTGGTGGAGGGCGACACGGACCTCTGCCCGCCGGATATGGGCGCCTACGCCTCCCGCCAGACCTATGTCACCGGCCAGGCGGTGAAGAAGGCCACCCTCAAGTGCAAAAAGCAGTTTTTGGAGCGGGCCGGCGTGATGCTGGAGCGTCCCGCGGAGGAGCTGGACACCCGCATGGGCATGGTCATTGACAAGGAGACCGGCGAGGAGCTGATCGACATGCCCAAGGTGGCGGAGAACCTGGTCTACCACCTCACCGAGGGCGACACCTGCGGCTATGAGGCCGGCTTTGTCCCCACGGAGAACGTGCTGGAGTACATGGGCTCCTTCGCCAAGGTGGCCGTTGACACGGAGACCGGCAAGGTGGAGGTGCTCAAGCTGGTCACCTGCATGGACTGCGGCAACCTCATCAACCCCCAGACCGCCATGGGCCAGCTCACCGGCGGCGGCATCATGAGCCTTGGTTTCGGCACCATGGAGCAGGTGCTCATCGACCCCAAGACCGGCAAGGTCCTCAACGACACCCTGCTGGACTACAAGATCCCCACCTTTGCCGACGTGCCCGACTTTGAGGCCAAGTTCATCGAGACCTACGACGCCGCCGGCGCCTACGGGAACAAGGCCCTGGGCGAGCCGCCCAACATCACGCCCGCGGCCGCTATCCACAACGCGGTCTACGATGCCATCGGCGTGAATATCCCCACCAATCCGCTGACGCCGGAGCGGGTCTACGAGGCCATCGCCAGCGCCAAGCAGGGAAAGGAGGCGTAACGGCATGCTGTACTCAGTGAAAGAATTATACCGTCCCGAGACGCTGGAGGACGCGCTGCGCTATCTGGCGGAGTATCCGGACGCCCGCCCCATCGCAGGCGGAACGGATGTGCTGGTCTCCATGCGGAAGAAGAAACCCGAGGATGTGCGCCTTGTGGGCCTGCAGAATCTGCAGGAGCTGCGGGGGATCCGCCGCCGGGAGGACGGCGTGGTGGAGATCGGCGCCTACAACACCTTCACCGATCTGGCCAACTGCCCCATCATCGCCGAGAGCGTCCCCATGCTGCGCACCGCCGCCCTGGCCATGGGCGGCCCCCAGATCCAGAACGCCGCCACCATCGGCGGCAACGTCTGCAACGGCGCCACCTCCGCCGACAGCGCCCCGGCCCTCTTCGCCCGGGACGCCGTCCTGGTGCTCCGCAGCGCCCAGGGCGAGCGCCGCGTGCCCATCACGGAGTTCTATGACGGGCCCGGCCGCGTCAAGCGGCAGAGCGGGGAGATCCTGGTGACCATCGAGCTGCCGCCCTGCCAGGCGGACAGCTACGGCGACTGCTACATCAAATTCAGCACCCGCAAGGCCATGGACCTGGCCCTCATCGGCTGCGCCGCGGCCTGCGGCGTGGCCAAGGACGGGACGATTGCCCAGGTCGGCATCGCCCTGGGCGTGGCGGCGCCTACGCCCATCCGCGCCGCGGAGGCGGAGGCCTTCCTCAAGGGGAAACGCCTCACCGAGGATATGCTGGAGCAGGTGGGCGAGCTGGCCCTGGCCACCGCCAAGCCCCGCGACTCCTGGCGCGCCTCCAAGGCCTACCGGGAGCAGATCATCAAGACCCTGGCCCGGCGCGCTGTCCGGGCGGCGTATGAAATGGCGGGAGGTGCGTTGTAATGCAAACCATCCATATCAAAATTAACGGAAAGGACTGGACCGGCCCGGTGGAGGACGGCGAGACCCTGGTGGATATGATCCGTTACCGCCTGGGCCTCACCGGCACCAAGCGGGGCTGTGAGGTGGGGGAGTGCGGCGCGTGCACCGTCTTGATCGACGGCGTGCCCAACGCCTCCTGCATGATGCTGGCCGCGCTGGCGGACGGCAAGTCCATCACCACCATCGAGGGGCTCACCAATGAGGACGGCTCCCTCAGCCCCATCCAGCAGGCCTTTGTGGATGCCGCCGCGGTCCAGTGCGGCTACTGCACGCCCGGCATGATCCTCAGCGCCTACGCCCTCCTCCAGCACAATCCCCATCCCACCCGGGAGGAGATCAAGGTCGCGCTGTCCGGCAATATGTGCCGCTGCGCCACCTATGAGCAGGTGATGGAGGCTGTGGAGCGGGCGTCGGATCTCCTGGCGGCGGCTGTTGTGTCGAAAGAGTAAAAGGAGAAAAAATTATGGAGAAAAAGTATAACGCAAATCTACTGTTTGCCCTTTTGAGCCTTATGATGTTCTCGCTGGGCCTGCAGGTGGGCGGCTTTAACCTGGTCATCGACCCCGTGGCTGCGGAGTATCAGCTCTCCGAGACGCTGAAGGGCCTTCTGGCCACCTTCCAGTACCTGGCCATCCTGGTGGCGCCGGTGCTGTTCGGCGGCCTGTCCGACCGGCTGGGCCGCAAGAACATCATCACGGCGTTCTCTCTGCTGTTCCTGGTTGGATGTGCGTTTACCCTGTTTGTCTCCAACGCGGTGGGGTTCATCATCGGCGTGTTCCTCATCGGCGCCGGCGCCAGCGTGACCTGGAGCACCATCTCCGCCGCCCTGGGCGACGCCTTTACCTCCCGCGCCGGCCGGTTCATCAGCTTTAGCTTTATGTTCTACAGCCTGGGCGCCGTGGTCAGCCCCCAGGTCATCAACTTCTGCATGGGCAGTGGGATGGATTGGCGCAGCTGCTACTGGCTGGCCGCCATCGCGGTGCTGATCAGCCTTATCATTGTGCTGACCCTCACCTTCGCTCCCCAGCCCACCTTTACGGCGGAGGAGAAGAAGGGCGGCAGCGCCGGCCGGTTCCAGGGCGTTGGCTCTGTGCTCTTCATCGGCCTGTTCCTGTCCATGATCCTGTACTGCTCCGTTGAGAACGGCCTGACCTTCTTCGCCGGCTCCTACTTCGGCATGCTGGAGACGCCGGCCTACATCGCCACCGCCATCTCCGCCTACTGGTTCATGATGATCCCCGCCCGTCTGCTGGCAGGTCTCTTTGACAAGTATCGCCGCGAGGTGCTGATCTTCGGCTTTGTCTGCATGACGGCCCTGCTGGTTGTGATGTACACTACCACCAGCGGCATGGTGGGCCTCATCTGCATGGGCGCCATCGGCTTTGTGGCCGGCCCGCTGTACTCCACGCTGATCGGCCTGGGCGCCGAGTCCTTCCCGAAGAACGCCGGCACCATGACCAGCCTCATTACCGCCGGCCAGGGCATCGGCGGCGCCGCCTCCCCGTTCCTGATGGGCCTCATTTCCGACAGCGTGGGCACCCAGAGCGCCTACTTGATGCTGGCCCTGTTCGGCGTCGTGGGTACGCTGTGCTACCTGGTGTACTACTTCAAGTCCCGGGCCACTGCCAAGGCCTAAGGGTACGCGAAGGGCGCTCCACAGGCAGAAAACACGATAGAACCTGCAGGCCCCCGGCGGATAAAACCGCCGGGGGCTTGTCCCGTCCCGGCGGCGGAGGGGAGTGTCCCTCTGTTACCATCCCCCATGTGGTGGAGCCACAATTTCCCGCTGCCATCGACCGCTATGTGAACCTGGGGCGGTTTTACGATGTGGAGCGGTGCAAGGCGCAGCGCTCCGCCATCTGCGGCCAAACGGAGCAGTACAAGGCCGCCTACCAGCGGGCCTACCGGGCCCTCCGCGCGGCGGGGGAGGTGGAGGACGCCCTGCGGGAGCTGATGACGGAGGGGTGGGACCGGGCAAGGCTGGAAAAGCGGACCAGGGGTATCCTCTCCCGGGAGCTTGGACGGCAGGGCGGCGGCAGCGGGGCCGTGGCGCTGCGGTTTCTGGGCGGCCCAACCTGCCAGGGCATGACGCTGCGGTTTGACACGGTGGAAAAGCTGGCGGACCGGGTCTACGTCCTGCTGGATACCTACGGCCTGGGGGATCTGCTGCTGCGCCAGGCGGCGGCCCTGGCGGCCCGGCGCTGTTACGACGCGGTGGCCTGCCCGGACCCGGACCGGCCGCAGCGGCTGCTCCACCTCATCCTGCCGGAGCTGCGCCTGGCCTTTGTCACCAGCCGGGAGGGGATGGAGTACCGCGGCCCCGCCTACCGCCGCATCCACCTGGACAGCCTGCTGGACCCGTCCGCCGCCAGGCGGGGGAAGGCCCGCTGCCGCTTTTACCGCCGGATGCACAGGGTTTTGATGGAGGAGGCCTGCCAGGGCCTGGGGGAGGCCAAGGCCGCCCACGACCTGCTGGAGGCTGACTACCACCCGGCGGTGGATTTTGCCGGCGTCCAGGCCCTGGCGGAGGAGGAGTGGCGCCGGATCGAAAAGCTGCTGTAAAGGGGATTTGCTTTCCGTTGACTTTCCCATCCGGTGTGGTACAATAGGCTGACGGGAGAAACCGGCCCGCCCCCGGCGGGGCCGGATTTACGGAAGATAGAAAAGGGGATGGCAGGAATGTTTGACTGGCTCATTCGGGACGGTTTGATCTACGACGGCCTGGGGAACCCGCCGGTGCGGGGGGATGTGGCCATCAGCGGCGGGAGGATCCAGGCGGTGGGCCGGGACCTGGGGCCGGCCCGGAGCACGCTGGACGCCGGCGGACGGGCGGTGACGCCGGGGTTCCTGGATATCCACCGCCACGGCGACTGCGCCGCCTTCCGGCCGGATTTTGGAAGGCTGGAGCTGCGCCAGGGGCTCACCACCATCGTCAACGGCAACTGCGGCCTGTCCCTGGCGCCCCTCTCCGGCCCCTACCGGCAGGAGGTGCTGGACTACCTCAACCCCATCACCGGCCCGCTGGAGACGGAGCGGCCCATTGAGACGCTGGGGGCGTATCTCCAGGCCTTGGAGGGGGAGGACCTTCCCATCCATGTGGGGATGCTGGCCGGGGCGGGGACCATCCGGGCCGCCGTGGCGGGCTACAGCCGGGAGCGGCTGGAGGAGGCGGACTACCGGGAGATCCACCGCCGCATCGCCCAGGCCCTGGAGGACGGGGCCCTGGGGGTCTCCCTGGGGCTGGGATACGCCCCGGAGTGTTTCTATACCACCCAGGAGCTGCTCCGGGCCCTGGCGCCGCGGAAGGGGCGGGATATCCCCTTGACCGTCCACATGCGGGAGGAGGGGGACGCGGTGCTGGAGGCCCTGGAGGAGATGCTCGCCGTGGGGAAGGCCCTGGGCGTCCCGGTGCATATCAGCCACCTGAAGGCCATGGGCCGGCGCAACTGGGACCGCCTAATCCCCGACGCCCTCCGGCGGCTGCGGGAGGCGGAACAGGCGGGGATGGACGTGGCCTGCGACGTCTATCCCTACACCGCCGGCTCCACCCAGCGGATCCATATCCTGCCCCACGACTTCCTCCAGGGCGGCACGGAGGCCATCACGCGGCGGCTGCGGGACCCGGAGCAGCGGGCGATGCTCCGCCGTCGCATCGAGACGGGGACGGACTTTGACAACATCGCCGGCATGGTGGGCTGGGAAAACATCCTCTGCTCCACCCTCCAGACCCCGGCCAACCGGCCCTACCAGGGCATGAGCATTGCCGACATCGCGAAAGCCCGGGGCCAGGACCCCTTTGACTGTGCCTTTGACCTCCTGGCGGAGGAGCACTGCGCCATTACCATGATCGACTTTATCACCGCTGAGAGCGACATCGCCCGGATCCTTCAAGACAGCCACGCCTCCGTCATCTCCGACAGCACCTACCCCACCGAGGGGAAACGCCACCCCAGGGTTTACGGCACCTTTGCCCGGGTCATTGAGACCTATGTGCGGGACAAGAGGGTGCTGCCGCTGGAGGAGGCGGTGCGGAAGATGACCAGCGCCCCGGCGGACGCCCTGCGCCTCAGAGGCAAGGGGCGCATCGCCCCGGGGATGGACGCGGATGTGCTGGTTTTCGACCCGGAGAAGGTCCGGGAGCGGGGCACCTATGGGGAGCCGGACCGGTACGCCGAGGGGATGGACTGCGTCTTTGTCAGCGGCGCCCCCGCCATCTGGCAGGGGGAATTTGCCGCCATGGACCGGGGCACGGTGCTCCGCCGGAGGTAATGGAGAATAAGAAAAGCAGCTTGAGAAAAAAGAAGTCCCCGCAGACGGAATCCGTCTGCGGGGACTTCTTGCGCTGTATGCGGGGCTTTGCCGCGCCCTCCGACCTCAGTTTAGGAAATCCTTCAGCTTTTTGCTGCGGGAGGGGTGGCGCAGTTTTCTGAGGGCCTTGGCCTCGATCTGACGGATCCGCTCCCGGGTGACGTTGAACTCCTTGCCCACCTCCTCCAGGGTGCGGCTGCGGCCGTCCTCAATGCCAAAGCGGAGCTTGAGCACCTTCTCCTCCCGGGGCGTCAGGGTGCTGAGCACGTCCACCAGCTGCTCCTTGAGGAGGGTGAAACTGGCGGCCTCGCTGGGCTCGCTGGCCCCCTCGTCGGGGATGAAGTCCCCCAGGTGGCTGTCCTCCTCCTCGCCGATGGGGGTCTCCAGGGAGACGGGCTCCTGGGCGATCTTCAAGATCTCCCGGACCTTCTCCACCGGCATGCCCATCTCGTCGGAGATTTCCTCGGGGGAGGGGTCGTGGCCCAGCTCCTGGAGGAGCTGGCGGCTGACCCGGATCACCTTGTTGATGGTCTCCACCATGTGTACCGGAATGCGGATGGTGCGGGCCTGGTCGGCGATGGCCCGGGTGATGGCCTGGCGGATCCACCAGGTGGCGTAGGTGGAGAACTTGTAGCCCTTGGTGTAGTCAAACTTCTCCACCGCCTTGATGAGGCCCAG
>CALWXD010000120.1 GCA_944385425.1 uncultured Oscillospiraceae bacterium
TCTTCAGCTGCAGGATGGCCTTATACAAATCGTCGTTTTTCTTCTTTTTGGTGATCCGTGCCATACCGGCAGCCTCCTGTCCCATAGTTTCTCCCATTTTAACACTTCACACTATGAAAGTAAACACCTTTCCGAAATTTCCCTTAAGGAAAGGCGGACGGCGCGGGAGGCAGTGCCTCCCGCGCCGTTTCATGGGAATTTTGACAGGTGCGCCCTGTGTTTATTCCTCCTCCCCTCCCCCGCCGGACCGGGCCCTCCGCCGGTACCACACATAGCTCATCACCGTGGGGACCAGGGCCGCCAGGAGCACCCCGCCCATCAGCACCCAGAAGGTGGCCGTCTCCGGCAGCAGCAGGGCGGAGGCCATCGTCACCAGCCCCGCCAGGAAGAACAGAGCGCCCCCCAGCCGGTGGGCCCGGTTCCACACGTCCGGGTCGGAGAGGGTCCAGGGGTTGCGGATGCCCAGAAAGAAGTTGGACTTCACCTTGCCCATCATGTTGCCGATAAACAGGAACAGCAGCCCCACCAGGGCGGAGACCACCCGGCCCATGGACACCGCGCCGGGGCGGAGGATCTCCAGCAGCACGGTCCCCATCATCACGGAGACGAAGGCCGTGAGCACCAGGGCGGCTGCCTCGTAGTACCTCTGGAACTTCTCATAGCTGCGCCTTCTCGGGTCCAGCCGGGGCAGAAACTGGAACAGCAGGGCGAACAGGGGCCCCAGCGCCCCCATGAGCCACAGCTCGTTCCTGCTGCCGTAGCGGTCCACCGTCCCGTCGATGCCCCAGTGCATGGGGACCTCATCGGGCAGGCGGACGTAAAAGACCGCCACCAGCGCCAGCGGCAGCAGGGCCAGCAGCCACAGCGCCGCGATGCTTATCTTACTTTTCATCGCCCTTGCCTCCTCTCAATCCGGCCAACCAGCCGGTGATCTCGTCCAGAACGGACAGGTTCAGCTCGTAGTAGATATACTTCCCCCGCTTGTCGTCGGTAATCAGCCCCGCCTCCCGCAGCACCGACAGGTGGTGGGACACAGTGGCCCCGGTCATGGAGAAGTGGGAGCCGATCTCCCCGGCGGTTTTGGCCCCGTCCCGAAGGATGTGGAGGATCTCCCGCCGGGTGGGGTCCCCCAGGGCCTTGAATGTCTCCTGGAATCCCATGCCGTTCTCCTTTCCAGCTCTTCATTTAGATCTCTGTCTAATTATTAAATACCACATCCCCCACCCCTTGTCAAGGGATAATTAGAAAATTATCTAAATATCAAAAACCAAAATCCCCCTGGGGGGCGCAGGCAGCGCCCCCCAGGGGGATCGCCTTGCTCAGAACGCGAAGTTCCCGTCCACAAAGACGGGGATCTCCCGCCCGTCGCGGGTGGTCCCCACGATGGAGAGGTCCTCCGTCCCCACCATGAAGTCCACATGGGTGATGGAGTCGTTGAGGCCCAGGGCCTTCAGCTCCTCCTTGCTGAGGTCGCCGCCGCCCTCCATGCACTCGTTGTACCCCTCGCCGAAGGCCAGGTGACAGGAGGCGTTCTCGTCAAAGAGGGTGTTGTAAAAGAGGAGCCTCTGGTTGGAGATGGGGCTGTCGTAGGGCACCAGGGCCACCTCCCCGAAGTAGGAGGCCCCCTCGTCCACGGAGATGGCGGCCCGGAGGGTCTCCTCCCCCTTCTCCGCGTGGGCCTCCACGATCCTCCCCTCCTTCACCACCATGTGGAACTTGTCGATGATGTTCCCGTCGTGGCACAGGGGCAGGGAGGCGTACACCACGCCGTCCACGCCGCCGCGGAGCGGGGCGGTGAAGATCTCCTCTGTGGGGATATTGGCGATAAAGGGGTTGCCCGCCTTGCTGACGCTGCCGCCGGCGGCCCACAGGTGCCGCTCCGGCAGGCGGATCACAAGGTCGGTGCCCAGGCTGTTGCGGTAGCGGAGGGAGGCAAAGCGGTAGGCGTTGAGCTTGTCCCGCCGCTCCTCCAGCCTTTTTAGGTGCGCCTGCCACCGCTCCACGGCCTTCCCGTCCCCGTTGACCCGCACCGCGGCAAGGATGGCGTCCCACAGCCGCTCCACCGCGTCGGCCCGGCCGGGGAACACCTTATCGGCCCAGCTGGGGATGGGGATGGAGGCGATGCACCAGGGAAAGCCATTGGCCATCTGCAGGCGGTAGTAGGGCTTCAGCGCCTCGCCGCTGGAGCGCTGGCTGCGGACCAGGCGGCCCCCGTCCACCCCCAGGAGGTTCTCCGGGTCGGTGGCGGAGATCATCAGAAAGGCCGCGCCCTCCTGGGCGTAGTCATTGTAGAAATGTTTGGACCACTCCGGCACCGTGTCGAACACGTCCTCCGCCCCGTGGAGGTACTTCTCCCGGGTCAGCGCGTCGTCCTTCCAGTTCATGACGACCTCCCGGCAGCCGGCGGCATAGGCCGCCCGGGCGCACATCCGGGCAAAGTCCGCGCACTCCACCGGGGCGCTGAGCACCAGGTTCTGCCCCTTCTGGATGTTGACGCCCACCTCCACCAGAAGGCGGGCATACTCCATCATTTTTTCCTGCATAGCGGTATCCTCCTCAAATCGTTCTCCAAGGGGGCCTGCCCCCTGTCAGCCTTATTTTTTCCACATGGACGGGAAAAGCAGCAGCAGCAGCGGCAAAATTTCCAGCCGGCCCAGCAGCATGTTGGCGCTGAGCACCACCTTGCTCAGCGACGAGAGGATGGCAAAGCTCCCCATGGGCCCCAGCTGCCCCAGCCCCGGCCCCACGTTGCCAATACAGGTCATGGACGCGCTGCAGGCCTCCACAAAGCTCACATTGTCCCAGCTGACCACCAGGGCGCCCACGGCGAAAAAGAGGATGTAGGCGTAAAAGAAGAGGGTGGCCCCGGCGATGGTGGACTCCTCCACCCGCTCCCCGTCGATCTTGATGGGCTGCACCAGCCGGGGGTGGAGGATCCGGCGGACCTCCCGGCGGAGGTTCTTGGTCAAGATCACCAGCCGGATGCTCTTCACGCCGCCGGCGGTGCTGCCGGCGCAGGCGCCGGTGATCATAAGGAGGAACAAAATCAGCTGGCTCATGGTGGGCCAGAGGGCAAAGTCCGTGGTGGCGTAGCCGGTGGTTGTGGCCACGGTCACCACCTGGAAGACGGCGTGGGTAAAGTTGTCAAAGTTCAGCAGCTCCCCGCCTACGGCCACCAGGTTGACAAAAATCAAGCCGGAGGCCGCCGCGGAGAGGATGGTGTACCACCGCAGCTCCTCGCTGCGAAACACCGCCCGGAAGTTTCGCTGCAGGGCGAAAAACAGCACGCTGAAGTTGACGCCGGAGAGGAACATGAAGATGATGATGATCCAGCGGATGGCCAGGGAGGGATAGGCCGCCACGCTGAGGGCCTTGACGGAAAAGCCGCCGGTGCTGACGGTGGTGAAGGTGTGGGTCACCGCGTCGTACCAGTCCATCCCCGCCAGCATGAGGCAGAGGATCTCCCCCACCGTCAAAAGGAGGTAGATCTTGTAGAGGATTTTCGCCGTGTCCTGGATCTTGGGCAGGAGCTTGGTCTTGATGGGGCCGGGGGACTCCGCCCGCATGAGGTAGACGCTGCCCTCCCCGCTCTTGGGCAAAATGGCCAGGGACAGCACCAGAACCCCCGTGCCGCCCATCCACTGGGTCAGCGCCCGCCAGAACAGCACGCCCTTGGCCTGGGCCTCCACATCGGTCAAGATGGTGGCGCCGGTGGTGGTAAAGCCGGACACCGTCTCAAAAAACGCGTCCACATAGGAGGGGATCCCCCCGGTGACCACATAGGGCAGCGCCCCGAAGGCCGACATGACGATCCAGCACAGCGCCACCGCGGCAAACCCGTCCCGGGCCTGCATCCGCTCGCTGCCCCGGCACAGGAGGATCAGCCCCTGCCCCGCCGCGGCCGTCACCGCCAGGACCAGGGCGAACCCCTTTGCCTCCTCCAGCTCCCCGTAGCCCAGGCACACCGCCAGCGGCAGCAGCAGGAAGGCCGCCTCGATCCGCAGGATATGGCCCAGGGTGCGAAATACAGTCTTATGATGCATGGAAGAATCCCTCTCTCGAAACACACGCCCGGCCTCACTGCAAAATGTCGTTGAGGTCCTGCAGGAAGAGGCTCTTGGCCATGACGATCACCTTGTCCCCGTCCAAAATCTGGGTGCCGCCGTCGGGGATGATGGTCCGCCGGTCCCGCACCACCGCGGCCACCAGCAACCCGCTCTTGAGGCTCAGGTCCTTCAGGGGCGTGTTGAGGAACCGGGTGGAGCTGCCCGCGGTGAACATCACCGCCTCCATGGAGCCGTCCAGCAGCTTGTAGAGGTGCTCCACGGCGCTGCCCTGGCTGTTGGCCAGGGAGCGGACGTAGGCGGTGATCTGGGAGGCGGTGATATCCTTGGGGCTGATGATGCTGTCCACCCCGGACTCCCGCATAAGGTCGATGTAGTTGGGCCGGCTCATCTTGGCGATGACCTTCTTCACCCCGGCGCGCTGGGCGGAGAGGGCCATAAGCAGGTTCTCCTCGTCCCGGTTGGTCAGCGCCACGAAGGCGTCGGCCTCCATCACGTCCTCCGCCTCCAGCAGGTGGCGGTCCGTCCCGTCCCCCTGGATCACCAGGGCGCCGGGCAGCTTTTCCGCCAGCGTCTCGCACTTCTCCTCGTCCAGCTCCACCAGTTTCATTTTCATGCCGCTGCGCTCCAGCTCCCAGCCCAGGTAGACGGCGATCCGGCTGCCGCCCAGCACCGATACCTTCCGGATGGGGTTTGTGGGCCGGCCCAGCAGGCGGAAGAACCGGTCCATCTCCCGCTGGCTGCCGATGACGTAGACCTTGTCGCCCACCAGGGGGACAAAGTCGCCGTTGGGCACCACCGTCTCCCCCCGGCGGATGGCGGCGCACATGAGGACGCCGTTGGGCTTCTGCCGGTTGAACTCGGAGAGGGGGATGTTGGCCAGCCCGTCCGACTCCGAGACATAAAAGCCGATCATATCCACCAGGCCCCGGGCAAAGGACTCCACGCTGAAGGCGGAGGGCACCCGCAAAATCCGGGCGATCTCCAGCGCGGCGGCGTACTCGGGGTTGATGACCATATCAAGGCCGATCTCCCGGCGCAGGAGGTTGGCCTCGTTGAAGTACTCGGGGTTGCGGATGCGGGCCACGGTGTGCTTGGCGCCCAGTTTCTTGGCGATGAGGCAGCACATGATGTTCACCTCGTCGTAGCCTGTCACCGCGATGGCCAAATCCGCCTCCCGCACCCCCGCCTCCAGCTGCATCTTGATGGAGGCGCCGTTCCCCTCCAGGCACAGGATGTCCAGGGTGCTGTCCGCCTCCTGCATGGCCTCGGCGTCCTCGTCGATGAGCACCAGCTCATGGTCCTCGCCGGACAGCTGCCGCGCCAGGGTGTAGCCCACCTTGCCGTTTCCGATGATGATGATCTTCATATCTCTTTCTCCTTCTGCTCCGGCGGCTGATCTCCCTCCGCCTCTGGTCTCTCCCGGCGCTCCCCGCGCCTGCTACAGAAAACCCCGTTGACCTCCGCCCCCATGATGAGGGTGGCCGCGCTGAGATACAGCCAGATCATCAGCACCACCACCGCCCCCAGGGCCCCGTAGATCAAGGAGTAATTGCCGAATGTCTCCACAAAGTAGGAAAAGCCCACCGACAGCGCCATCCACCCCGCCAGGGCGCACAGCGCCCCCGGCAGGAGGGCCCCCGCCCGCTGCCGCTCGTCCTGGGCCAGGGCGTACAGGATCCCCAGCGTGGCGAAGAGGATGAGGGCCAGCAGCGCGAAACGCAGGTAGTTCCAGATCCGGATGGCCCCGTCCATCCACGCCAGATGCCCCGCCAGATACCCCAAAAGCCGCTGGCCAAAGGTGATCAGCAGCAGCGACAGCAGCACCACCAGGATCAAAATCAGCGTAAAAAAGAGCACCCGCAGATAGTAGCGCACCAGGTTCCCCGGCCGTTTCACCCCGTAGGCCCGGCGCACGCTGCGCATGAGGCAGTTGGCCGCCCGCATGGGGAAGTAGATGGAAAATACCAGGGAGAACCACAAAATGGTGGCGTTTGCCGTCTCGGATACATAGAGTAGATACGTCTCGCACAGCTCCACCACCGCGCTGGGCAGGACGGTGGCCAAAATCTCCGTGGCGTCCCCCACATTCATCTGCAGAAGGCCCAGGAGGGTGCTGACAAAGATAAGGATCGGGAACAGGGCAAACAGCAGGTAGTAGGCCAGGGCCGCGGCCTGCTGCCCCACGTCGTGGCGGTGGTAGCGGCAAAGCAGCTCCCCTGCAAAGCGCACCGGCCCTCTGTCTCTCCAGCCCAAGCGGCGGCTCACCTCCCTCTCCCCGTCTCCCCCGCCTGCCCGCCGGACAGGGCGGGCCGGGGATTTCGTCCGCAAAATATCGTAATTTTATATTATACCACAGTTTTGGAAAAACACAAACCAAACCTGCCAAGAAGTCGTTAAGGTTTTTATCTATCTCCTGTTAAGATTTCACCGGCGGCTCTCCCACCGGCGGAAATTTTTTTGACAGAACCGCGTTCTCTTGCTATACTGAGAAAAAATATGTGATGGAGGTCTTCTAGTCATGAAAGTTCTCTTAGTCAACGGCAGCGGCCACGAGACGGGATGCACCTACACCGCGCTGATGGAGGCGGCCAAGGTTTTGGAAAACGAGGGGATTTTCTGCGAGATGTTCCAGCTGGGGACCAAGCCCATCCGGGACTGCACCGCCTGCGGCGGCTGCGCCAAGCTGCAGAAAAACGCCTGCGTGTTTACGGACGACTGCGTCAACGAGCTCATTGAGCGCGCCGCGGAGGCGGACGGCTATATCTTCGGTACCCCCGTCTACTACGCCCACCCCAGCGGGCGGCTCCTGTCGGCGCTGGACCGGGCCTTCTACGCCGGCGGCAGCGTCTTTGCCCACAAGCCCGGCTTTGCCGTGGCCTCCGCCCGCCGCGCCGGTACCACCGCCTCCCTGGACGCGGTGCTCAAGCACTTGTCCATCAACCAGATGCCGGTGGTGTCCTCCACCTACTGGCCCATGGTCCACGGCAATACCCCGGCAGAGGTGCTCCAGGACGAGGAGGGGCTGCAGACCATGCGAAACGCCGCCCGGAACCTGGCCTGGCTCCTCAAGTGCATCGAGGCCGGCAAGACCCAGGGCATCTTCCCGCCCAGGGCGGAGCGGGAGGCCCGCACCAATTTCATCCGCTAGTTGCCGCAAAAGGGAAGGCCCCGGCGCACGATGTGCGCCGGGGCCTTCGCCGCTTTTCCGATGCGCCGGGGCTATTGCAGCTCCTCCATGGGGAAGGTGATGGACCAGTCCCCCTCGATCACGCTGCCGCCGGAGGCAAAGTCCCCCTTGAGGGTGCAGCCGGCCAGGGCGTCGGGGCTGATGTCGAACACCTGGTCCACCCAGTCTGTCCGCTCCGCCCCCTCCCGGCCGTCGGTGGTGTAGACGTTGTAGAGGGACTCCACCGTCCCGCCGTCCTCCGTCTCCAGCCAGAAGTAGCCGTGGCTGTCGCCGGCGAGGGGGTTTTTCACCTGGGTCTGGATGTGGAGGAGCCCGTCCACATAGCCGATTGCCGTCAGGTCCATCCCCTTTACCGGGAATCCCTCTAGGGGCGTCCCCGGCCGCAGCACCTGGGCTGTGTCCCCGGAGACGTAGGTCTCATAGGCCGCGCCGCCGCCGCCCAGCAGGTCCCGCCGTTCAAAGCTCCCCTCCCCCACGGCGCTTAGGTCCGCCGGAACCGTGAGATCCTCATAAGTTTCCTGCCCTGTCAAAAGCCTGCTGAGGCGGAAGGTAGCCTTGCCGCCGGGGATGTCGCTGCCGTCCATGGTCTGGAGCGTGACGAGGAAGGTGGCGGTGCCGGATGCCTCCTCCCACCCCGCCATCTCGCAGGTGCCGGTGCTGTCAAAGGGACGCAGCAGGTCGTAGCTGTCAAAGAGGTCCACGCTCTCATCCAGCCTGTCCCCCTCCAGATCCCGCAGGGTGATATAGAACTGGGCGGTGTCCCCCTCCAGCCGGGCGGCTGTCAGCTCCATGGTGACGCCGCCGCTGACGCAGGACTTCTCCACCGGCACAAACCACTGGGCCACCGCCGGACTCACCAGGTACATCAGATCGTGGATGGGCCGCACCTGGGCGCCCAGGGCGGGCAGCGCCAGGCACAGGCACAGCGCCAGCGCCGCCGCCACGGCGGCCCGGCCCTTAAAGCGCGCCCGCCGCGGCCGCTCCGCCCCGCCGGCCGCCGCCTCCACCAGCTGCCGGGAGGGCCGCACCGACTGCATCATGTGGCGATAGGTCTCCTGAAACATATCTATTCCTCCTTCATCAATTCCCGCAGTTTTTGTCTGGCCCGGGTGAGCTGGGAGCGGACGGTGGCGTCCCGGCAGCCCAAAAGCGCCGCCGTCTCCCGTGTGCTCAGCCCCTCGTAGTAGTAGAGGTGGAGCACCGTGCGGTACCGCTCCGGCAGCCGCCGCAGCTGCTCCCACAGGTCCGTGTCCTCCCGGCTGGGGGCCGCCACCGTCTCGTCCAGGGGCTCCGTCCGCCGCCGCCAGGGGGCGGTGTGGAGCTTTTTGGCGCAGTTGACCGTGACCTTCAGCAGCCAGGCCTTCCGGTGCTCCTCCGAGGCAAAGTCCGGCGCAGACGTGAGGTAGCGGAGGTACACCTCCTGGAACACGTCCTCCGCGTCGCTGGTGTTGCCCATCCGGGCGAAGGCCAGGCGGTAGACCATGTCGGCGTACCGCCGGACCGCCTCCTCCTGGTCGTCCGCGCGCAACGACCGATCTGCCATGGCGTCCCCACCTCCTTTCACTAACAATACCCGCCAAGGGGGCAAAATGCTGCGGCGGGCTGAAAATTTTTCAAAAATTCAGGGAGGGAAAGAACCCCTTCCCTCCCCGATGAATGGGCGTGCCCGCCGGGCGGCCGGCGGCGTGTCATTTGAGATACGCCAGGGAGGCGTACCCCACCAGCTCCCCGTAGTGGACCACCGCCCAGCCCTGCCAGGTGCCGTAGACGCGCACCCTGGCGCCGTTTGGAAGATTGGCAATGACCTGGGCGTCCGTGGACGGCTTGTCTCTGAGATTCAGCGTGCCGCTGGTAACGGACACGGCGGCGTCGTAGGGGGTGATGGGCCAGATAAAGGGCAGGCCGAAGTACTCCGTCAGGCTCAGCACCAGGTTCTGGGCAATCGTATTCCGATTGTTCTCCACCCACATGGCGTCGCTGGCGTTGTCGTGGTAGCCCAGCTCCAGCAGCACCGAGGGAAACTTGGGATCCCGCACCTCCCCCAGGCTGGTGGTAGACCGGGTGGTGACAAGGCTCGGCAGGGGATAGATCTCCCGCAGGTTCGCCGCGAAGATCTCCGCCGCCCGTTTCCCGTTGGCGCTGGTGGGGTAGTAGAAGGCGATGACGCCCCGGACCTGGCCGTACCGGTCCGGGGGCGCGCCGTTGGAGTGGAGGGCCAGGTACAGGTCGTAGTACCCCTGGTTGGCCTGCCGGATGGAGCTGCCGGCGGTCATGTCCGGCATGTTGCGGGTGTAGCGGATGCCGTTGGAGAGCAGGTAGGGCGCCATGGCGTCCGCCAGGCGGTTCATGTTGTACTCCTCGCTGCCGCTGCCGGTGACATACTGGTTCCCCTCCTGGGTGGAGGGGCTGAGATAGATGATGGGCATCAAGACACCTCCTTCCTCCCAGCCTATGCGCCCTCTCTGCCGCCGGTGCGCCCCGCGTCAGGAGATTTTATGGCGGCTTGCTGTAATACTCGGAACTTTCCTGCCCTATCCTGCGTCTATCTCTATAGCTGCCTCTTTTCCTGCCCGCGGCATCCGCCCAGTCTCCCCGCTCCGGTTTGGCTGCCGTTTCCTTTTAAGCGGTGGCAGTACAGCCGCATAGCGGCGCCGTCCTCCCCTCGGGCCATGCAGAAAAATTCCCACCCATACCGCTCGTAAAAGGACGTGTGCTCCGTCACCAGGTACAGCGTCTCGATCCCCCTCGCCGCCATGTCGGCGCAGGCAGTGCTCAGCAGCGCCCCGGCGATCCCGCGGCAGCGCTCCGCCTCCTCCGTGTAGACGGCGCAGACGTTGGGCGTCAGATCCCTCCGGTCGTGGAAGTCGTTTTCGATGACGCCCAAGCCTCCCGCGATCCGCTCCCCCCTCACCGCCAGATACCACTGGGGGACCGCCTGTCCCTCCTGTGCGCTGCGCTCCATGCTCTTCCGATAGGCCGCCAGGGGCACGCCCCACTTCTCATGGAACCACCCGGCCGCCCGCCCGATCCAGTCGGCCCGCTCCGCCAGGCGGATGATGGCATAGCCTTCCATTGCCTTCCCTCCCTCTCCCCGCCGCCGGGGCGCGTTTGCTCCGAATGTCCCCTATTGTAGCATACGTCCTCCCGCCCGGCAACAGCGCCCTCTTTCACAAAGCCCCCGGAATCGTCAAATCTCCATTGACGAACCGGGAAAAATTATATATTATGTAAAGCAGAAGATTTTCCCGATCTGGAGGTGTCAATATGGATTCCGAACCGAAGATGAAGAGATGTGAGACCTGCGGGGAGCTGTACTCCACCACCTACCGCGCCTGCCCCTTCTGCCAGGAGGAGGCGGCCATGCAGCAGGGCAAGCCCATCCACCGCCGCGCCTCGGATTTCCGCAACAAGCGGGGCGGCCACGCCCTGGGGATTTTGCTGCTGGTGCTGGCGCTGGTGGCTGTCGGCGCGGGATCGGTGGCCCTCTTTGGGGAGAACCTCGCCTCGGTGCTGGGCATGCGGGAGACCTCCGGCGACGGCGAGGGGGACGGGGGCATCTCCTCCTCCCTCAGCGACGGGTCCAGCAGTACCTCCCAGAACTACGAGGATCCCTACGACCCCGACTATAATGTGGACGCCGCCGCGCCGGAGACCGCCGTGGCCCTCAGCCAGTCCTCCCTGTCCTTAGAGACCGGCGGCACGGCCCAGCTCACCGCCGCCCAGGGCGGCGGGACCTACACCTGGTCCAGCAGCAACGAGGCCGTGGCCACGGTGGACGCCGCCGGCCTTGTCACCGCCGTGGCGGGCGGGTCGGCCACCATCTCCGTCACCGACGGCTACACCACCGCCGAGTGCGCCGTGCAGATCGCCGGCGTGTCCGACGGCTCCCTCACCATCAACCGCACCGACTTCACCCAGGGCGTGGGCGACAGCTGGAAGCTGAAGATCGAGGGGACCGACAGCGCCGTCACCTGGTCCATTGACGACAGCTCCATCGCCACCATCGCCGCCGACGGCACCGTCACCGGCGTCTCCTCCGGCACCACCACCGCCTATGGCACGGTGGACGGCCAGACGCTGGAGTGCATCGTCCGCATCAAATAGGAACTTCCGCCGCTTTTCTTGGGAGGGCCTCCCCTGTCGGGGATGCCCTCCCTTCTCCTGTCCCCCCTTGCTTTCAAAAAGGGGCTATGATACAATAGCACCTGCCAAGAACGCGTTAGGGAGGCCGCCGCCATGAGCACCAAAGACTTTCAAACCAAGGGCACACTGGCTATTTTCCTCAGCTATTTTCGGCCCCACAGGGGGCTGTTCCTTCTAGATATCGGGTGCGCCTTTGTGATGAGCATCATCGACCTGGCCTTTCCCCTGGCCTCCCGGTACTGCATGTATGAGCTGCTGCCCAACAATCTGTATCAGACCTTTTTCACCATCATGCTCATTTTCCTGGTGGCCTATGTCATCCGATCCGGCCTCCAATATGTGGTCAGCTACTGGGGCCACACCTTCGGCATCCGGGTGGAGGCGGACATCCGCCGGGACCTCTTCACCCATATCCAGACCCTCTCCTACGGGTTTTACGACAAGAACCGGGTGGGGCATCTCATGAGCCGCATGACCGCGGAGCTCTTTGACATCACGGAGCTGGCCCACCACGGGCCGGAGGACCTCTTCATCTCCCTTGTCACCGTGGTGGGGGCCATCTCCGTCATGTTCACCATCCGCTGGGAGCTGGCGCTGGTGGTGGCCGTTTTGATCCCCATCTTCCTCCTGGTCACCATGGCCAACCGCCGGAGCATGAGCGCGGCCTCCCGCGGCGTCAAGCAGACCATGGCCGGCAGCAACGCGGACTTGGAGAGCAGCCTCTCCGGCATGCGCACCGCCAAGGCCTTCTCCAACGAGGGGGTGGAGGAGCAGAAGTTCGACGTATCCAACGAGCACTTCAAGACCTCCAAGCGCAACTTCCACAAGGCCATGGGCCGCTTCAACGCCACGCTGGAGTTTTTCCTGTGCCTGCTGCCCCTGGCGGTCATCGCCATCGGGGGGCTGATGATCATGGAGGGGAAGATGAACTACATGGACCTCATCACCTTCAACCTCTATATCACCACCTTCATCAACCCCATGCGCAAGCTCTCCACCTTCAACGAGCTCTTCGCCAACGGCTTTGCCGGCCTCCACCGGTTCATCGAGCTGATGCGCATCGAGCCGGATCTGAAGGACAAGCCCGGCGCCGTGGCCCTGGGGAAGGTCCGGGGGGAGATCGCCGTGGAGGATGTGAGCTTCTCCTATGAGCGGGACGACACGGAGGTGCTCCACCATGTAAACCTCCATGTGAACGCCGGCGAGACCATCGCCGTGGTGGGCCCCTCCGGCGGGGGGAAGAGCACCCTGTGCAACCTCATCCCCCGGTTTTATGACGTGACCTCCGGCCGCATCACCATTGACGGCGTGGACGTCCGGGACATCCAGCAGAAGAGCCTGCGCCGCCACATCGGCGTGGTGCAGCAGGACGTGTTCCTCTTTGCCGCCAGCATTCTGGAGAACATCCGCTACGGCCGGCCGGAGGCCTCGGTGGACGAGGTGATGGACGCCGCCCGGCGGGCGGAGATCTATGAGGACATCATGGCCATGCCCCAGGGGTTCAACACCTATGTGGGCGAGCGGGGGTCCCTCCTCTCCGGCGGGCAGAAGCAGCGCATCGCCATCGCCCGGATCTTCCTCAAAAACCCGCCCATCCTCATTTTGGACGAGGCCACCTCCGCCCTGGACAGCGTCACCGAGTCCAAGATCCAGCACGCCTTCGACGAGCTGGCCAAGGGCCGCACCACCCTCATCATCGCCCACCGCCTCTCCACCGTCCGGGCCGCCCACCGGATCCTGGTGGTGCGGGACGGCGTCATCGCCGAGCAGGGCAGCCACCAGGAGCTGATGGAGAAAAGCGGCCTCTATACCCAGCTCTACAACACCCAGAACCTCAATGGATAGGGCGGAGCTGCTGCGCCGGGCGTCCAGCGGCGAGGAGCGGGTCCTGCTGGCCCGGGTGCTGGACAAGTATGAACAGACGGAGCGGCGGAACATTCCCGCCGCCACCCCCTTCCTCTCCCAGGCGGAGCAGGCCGCCGTCCAGGCCCTGCTGAACGCCGCCGGCATCCGCGGCGGCTATGTGTGGAACGGGGGCTACGAGGGAGCGGAGCGGAAGGTCCTCCAGTTCCTGCCGGACTGGGCGGAGGAGGACGAGGGCGCCCTGGGCGCCGTGCGGGCGGTCTACCATGGGACAGAGGCCCCCGGCCACCGGGATCTCCTGGGCAGCCTCATGGGCCTGGGACTCACCCGGGAAAAGCTGGGGGACCTGCTGGTCTCCCCCCAGTCCTGCGACGTGGTGGCCGCGGCGGAGATCGTCCCCTTCCTGGTGCAGAGCTGGAGCAGCGCCGGCCGCGTCAAGCTGTCGGTCTCCCAGGTGGCGCTCTCCCAGCTGCTGATCCCCCAGCAGCAGTTCAAGTCCCTGCGGGATACGGTGGCCAGCCTGCGGCTGGACGCGGTGGCCGCCGTGGGGTTCTCCATGAGCCGGGGGAAGGCGGCGGAGCTCATCGCCGCGGGGCGGGTGCAGCTCAACCATGTGGACTGCCTCAAGGGCGACCGGGCCGTTACACAGGGGGACGTGATCACCGCCAGGGGCCTTGGCAAGTGCGTCCTCAGCGAGGTGGGCGGCCTCTCCAAAAAGGGGCGCATCTCCATTACGGTCCTCCGCTACCTGTAAAAATAATCGCAATTTGTATAAATCTGTCAAAAAATTCCAATCTGTTGACGAAATGGGGACACAAGCCATGGAACAGCACAAGATCGACCGGATCAACCATCTGGCCAAGAAACATAAAACGGAGGGTTTGACGCCGGAGGAGGAGGCGGAGCGGGCCGCCCTCCGCCGGGAGTATATCGACGCCACCTTGGGCAATCTCAAGCAGCACCTGGATAACACCTATGTGGTGGATGAAAAGGGGCGGAAGACCAAGCTGCGCAAAAAAGGGGAGCAGTGACCATGCCGGACTACTACAATCGGGACAAATTCACCTCCGGCCGCCCCGGCGGCCCGGGGACGCCGCCGCCCCGGGGGAACACGCCGCCCCCGCGGTATGGGACGCCGCCGCCCCGAAACGGTCCCCCGCCCTGGGGCCGCACGCCGCCCCCGCCGCCCAGGTACCACGGCGGCGGCCGCCGGCCCGGAAGGGGTGCGGGGGATGTGGACTGGGGGATCTTCATCCTGCTGCTGATTTTCATCTGGCCCGCCGCCATCGCCTACCTTCTCTATAAGCTGCTGAGCAATCAGAAGGCCGTCCAGAGGGTCAGCGACACCATCAACCAGGCGGAGTCCATGTTCCGGGGGGCCAAGGCCGCGGGGCAGGGTGCGCAGACGGCCCGGCAGGAGACCCGGGCCGACGATGCGCGGGAGACCGCCGAGGTCCGGGATGACGGCCCCAGCGGCTCCCGGCAGGCCGCCCAGGCCCAGAGCGCCGCGGCGGCTGCCGCCGCGGGGCAGGCATCTCCCCCGGATCAGAGTGCCGCCAAAAAAGACGGCGCAAAGCAGGACGTTTCTCCGGAGAAAAATCTCCCCTCCAACGTACGCTCCACGGTGTTCCGCGTTGTGGGCGCCTGCGTCTTTTTTGCAGGCGCCGTGGCACTGGCCGAGGAGCTGGACTCCCTCTTCCGGGGCTATCTGTTCCTGGAGGACCTGGTGGCCGCGGGCTTTTTCACCCTGGGAGGCATTGCCCTGTTCACCAGGGGACAGCTGGACGCCATCTTCCGCCGGCGGGGCCTCAAATACATCCGGGCCCTAGGCGATGTGGACGCCATGGCGCTGGGGGAGGTGGCCAAGCGGGTGGGCCGCCCGCAAAAGCAGGTGGTCCGGGACCTAAAGAAACTGATTGACAAGGGTTATCTGGGAGACGACGCCTATCTGGATCTGGAGGCGGGCTACTTCCTGCGCTACGGCGCCGCGGTGGAGCCGCCGCCCCAGGCGGAAACCGCGACGGACAAGAAGGAGGCGGAGGACGCGGCGGAGCATCCCTATGCCGCGATCCTTCAGAACATCCGCCATGCCAACGACCGCATTGCCGACGAGGCCCTCTCCGCCAAGATCGACCGGTTGGAGGAGATCACCCGCCAGATCCTCCAGGAGGTGGCGGAGCACCCGGAAAAGCGGGAGGGCATGCGCACCTTCTTTGACTACTACCTCCCCACCACCCAGAAGCTGCTGGACAGCTACGCCGACTTTGAGGACGCCGGCGTGGAGGGGGAGAACCTGGGGGAGGCCAAGCGCCGGATCGAGAGCACCATGGACAGCATCGTAGCGGGATTTGAGCGGCAGCTGGACGCCCTGTTCCAGGCGGACGCCATGGATGTGGAGAGCGACATCCGCGTGATGGAGGCCATGCTCCGCCGGGACAGCGCCAGCGCCGCCAGGGACTTCGGCTATGACCGGCAGTCCCAGCGGCAGGGGGAGTAACCGGCATGGCTGATATCCCTCCTCTGATTTGGGTCGGCTGCGCCTATCTATTGCTGGCCAACCTCACCGCCTTTTGTCTCATGGGCTGGGACAAGTCCCGGTCCAAGCGCCCCAGCGCCCGGCGGGTCCCGGAGCGGCGGCTCTTTCTCACGGCCCTCCTGGGCGGCAGCGTAGGCGCCGTGGCGGGCATGTTCCACTTTCACCACAAGACCCGCCACTGGTACTTCCGCTGGGGTCTGCCGGCCATTCTGCTGCTGCAGCTGGCGGCAACAGGGGCACTGTGGCACTTCCGCATCCAATAAGTCTTTCACATATGCATACAAGGAGGATCCCATGAAAAAGCTGACGATCTCATCCTTTCTCCTCTGCCTCCTGCTGGCCGGCTGCGCCCAGGAGGCCGGGCCATCTCCCCTTGCCTGCAACCAAGACATGGCCGCCTATCTGGGCACCACCTACGGCGCCTTCCGGGAACAAGGCGGCGGCGAGGCGGCGCTCTACCACGCAAACCTCTTTACCGCCCAGATCCCCGGCGCCGCCGTAACCGCCGTCTTTGCGGCAGATTACGACGCTGACCTTGCTGTGTCCATCCTGGCGGATACCAATCTGCTGGTCCGGCTGGAGGGCAGGCTGGGTGACCTCCTCAACGGGCTCACCGAGGAGATGACGCTGGACGATTTTTCTGACCGCATCGCGGAGGACGGCACAGCGCCGGCGTATCAGATCGAGGAAGGCGGCGGCACCCTCTACTATGTGGCGGACCGCTATGCGGTCGTCTCATTTGCGGACGGCTTGACGCTGCATATTTCACTGGAGCAGCAGTCAGAAAAAGTCGGTCCGGACTCCTACGCCTGGCTGTTTTGATGATACCATGCATATATGGCAAAATGTGAGGAGGGCTGCGGCAGACGCCGCAGCCCTCCTCTTTCATTTATATAAGTGATTCTTCCAGCGGCAAGGCGCCCTTACACGTTGAATCTGAAAAGAATAATGTCCCCGTCCTGGACCACATACTCCTTGCCCTCGGAGCGGATGAGGCCCTTCTCCTTGGCGGCGGCCATGGTGCCCACCGCCATTAGGTCGTCAAAGGCGATGACCTCCGCCCGGATGAACCCCCGCTCGAAGTCGGTGTGGATCTTGCCGGCGGCCTGGGGGGCCTTGGTGCCCCTTGTGATGGTCCAGGCCCGGCACTCGTCCTCGCCGCTGGTGAGGAAGGAGATGAGGCCAAGGAGGGTGTAGCTGGCCTTGATGAGCCGGTCCAGGCCGCTCTCGGCGATGCCCAGGTCCTGGAGGAACAACTCCCGCTCCTCCCCGTCCAGCTCGGCGATCTCCGCCTCCAGCTTGGCGCACACAGGGATCACCTGGGCCCCCTCCGCGGCGGCCCGCTGGGCCACCTGCTGGTAGTAGGGGACATTGGCATAGTCGGCAAAGCCGTCCTCGTCCAGGTTGGCGGCATAGATCACCGGCTTGAGGGTGAGAAGGTCGCTGGTGGCGATGAGGGCTGCGTCGTCCTCGCTGCACAGGTAGCTGCGGGCGGATTTCCCGTCGTTCATCCACGCCCGCAGGCCCTGGAACACCTCCACCTCGTGGAGGAACTTCTTATCCCCCTTGGCGGCCTTGGTGGCCTTGTCGATGCGCCGGTCCACCATCTCCACGTCCGCCATGATGAGCTCCAGGTCGATGATGTCGATGTCCCGGATGGGATCGGTGCTGCCCTCCACATGGATGACGTTGTCGTCGTCAAAGCAGCGCACCACATGGACGATGGCGTCGGTCATGCGGATGTTGGAGAGGAACTTGTTCCCCAGGCCCTCGCCCCGGCTGGCGCCTTTGACCAGCCCCGCGATGTCCACAAACTCGATCACCGCCGGGGTGGTCTTTTTGGGGTGGTACATCTCGCTGAGCTGATCCAGCCGCGCGTCCGGCACGGCCACCACCCCCACGTTTGGGTCGATGGTGCAGAAGGGGTAGTTGGCGCTCTCGGCGCCGGCGTTGGTGATGGCGTTGAAGAGGGTGGACTTCCCCACGTTTGGAAGTCCCACGATTCCTAATTTCATAATTTCTCAAAGCTCCTTTATTTTCAAGGCTTTCTGGATTTCTGCCGTGCCCTTTTACGCCATTTCGCCTAAAATTTTTGGCGCAGGCGGACGGAGAATGCCGCGCACCGCGCGCCATCCCGCCATCTGCCGCCTGGGCACCGCGCCCCCGCCCTTTTTACGCTTCCCAATAGAAGGCGCCGGAATGGATTTATTATACCATAGGCCTGCTGGATTCTCAACATCCATTCATGGAGCGCCCCCGCCGCCAGCGCGGCTCCGCCCCCTAAGGATCGGCGGCCTGCACGCAAAATACACGGCGAACGACATGGCCACCGTGAGGGTGTCGGCCGCCACTTGGGACCAGACCAGGCCATACATCTGAAACAGGGCGTTGAGCAGGAACAGCATGGGGATATTGAAACCCAGCCACCGCACCGTCCCCAGCAGCAGGGAGATCTGCCCCTTCCCGAAGGCCTGGAACAGATAGACGGTGAAAAAGCTCAAAAACATCAGCGGCGTAGCCAGCACCCGAGCACGCAAAAACTGCGCCGCCAGCGCCACAGTCTCCCCATCCTTCAAAAACAGCTGGGTAAGCGGGACGGCGAAAATCTCATACAAGACAATGCTGGCCACCGCTATGATGAGGCCCGCCCGCCTGGCCAGGCGGATGGTTTCGGACAGGCGGCGCCTGTCGCCAGCCGCGTAGTTATAGGCCACCAGGGGCATCATTCCCTGGCAGATGCCGACGCCTACGTTCAGCGGGAACCGCTCCACCTTGAGGACAATTCCGATGGCCGCCAGGGCCAGGTCGTCATAGGACACCATCAGCTTGTCCAAAATCACATAGTCCAGGTCGAAGAGGAAGGTTGTGACGGCCGAGGGGACGCCTACGGCAAAAATGGCGGCCACGCTCCCCCGCCGGGCCATGCCGCCGGGCCGAAAGGTAATTACCGCCCCCTTGCCCATCCGCAGCAGCACCACGAAGAAAAAGCAGCAGGCGACACAGTTGGACAGGCAGGTGGCCACGCCGGCCCCCAGGACCTCCATCCCCTCCGGCAGCAGGACAAACATAAACAGTGGGTCCAGCGCGATGTTCAAAAGGCCGCCCAGGATGATACCGGCGCCGGCCTCCCGGGAGCGGCCGATGCTCCGAATGAGGTTTGACAGCACATTGGAGAGCACCGTGGGGACGCCGCCGGCCACAATGACGCTGAGGGCATACTGCCTGGCGTACTGGTAGGTGTTTTCCCCGGCGCCCAGCAAGGTCAAAATGGGCTCCATGCCAAGGCCCATCCCCAAGGAGAAGAAGGCGGCGATGGATAGGCCCAGATAGAGGGAAAACGTACCGACCCGCCGCGCCTCCTCCTCTTTTCCCTGCCCCAGCAGCCGGGAAATCAGCGAACCGCCGCCCACCCCGGCCAGCCCCGCCAGGCACAGCGTGATATTGAACACCGGCAAAATCAGCGACGTGGCCGCCACCATGTAGGGGTTGTTGGTCTGCCCCACATAGAACGTATCCGCCATGTTATAGATCAGCACGATCAGCTGGCTGGCCACCGATGGAAGGACCATCGTCCGCAGGGCCGATGGGATGGGGAGGTTCCGAAAGATATCCTCCCGCGCCGCCCCGCCTCTCGCTTTTGTTTCTTTCATGGTTTCTCACCTGGGCTTTTCCGGTTTTTAGGGGATTCCGCTCCAATTATGGCACACTGCCGCGGCAAATGCAAGAGGCGCCGCCCATTCGCCGGCGCCGCGGCGCCCTCCCCCGCAAGCGGCCCCAGGCCCCGGAACCTTTGCGGCGCTTCCGCCCATACAACTCCGTGCGCCACGGGTGCGCGGCGATAGCGGGCAAGGGGGAGCGGCGCGTGAAGCTTTTCGCCCGCGGGCCGTGATCCCATGGTCGTTTTGCCATGCTTTTGCGCGGCAAAAAAGCCGGCGCCCAGGCGCCGGCCCCAACCGCTTCCGCGGTTTTCTGTTCAATATCCGCCCGGCTCCATCCGCCGGCCTACGGCGAGGACAACCCTGCCGCGCCGCCACCGCCGCGCCTACAGCGCGGCGGACAGGACCCCAATGAGGTCTTCCCGAATCTTCTCCGGGCCGCCCTGCGCCGGCTGCCGCCCCGTCAAATACTGAAAGGCGTCCCGCCACTCCCGCAGGGAGGCGGCCTCCGCCGGAACCTCCCGCAAAAGGCCGACCAGTTTCCGTGTGCGGCCGGGCGCGGGCATGCGGAGGTCCGAGAGCACCTCGGTCCCGGTATGGCATCCCAGGTAGTCCAGAAGGGACATGTGGTATCTGCTGCTGTACATGACAGGAACTCCTTTTCCATGGCGCGGGGCCCCGGCGAAAACACACAGCGGGGCCTAAAACATACAAAGGCAGCTTTTGCTGCGCGAAAGCATGGCAAAACGGCTATGGGATCACGGCGCGGGGGCCGGAGCGGCCCGCGGGCGCAAAACCTCACGCGCCGCCTCCCCTTGCCCGTTATGGCGGTCCGCCCGTGGCGCACGCCGTTTTATGACGCCACTGTTATAGCACCGGGTCGCCCATCTGTCAAGGAGCTTCTGTCAGCTTTAACAGGAATTTGAAGGCGATTTCACGCGCCTTTGCGCGGGAAGAGGCATGCCCCTACCCCGCCGCCACCGCGGCGATGGCCGCCAGGGCCTGGTCCAGCTCGTCGTCCGTGGTGAAGGGGCCGGGGCTGAACCGGACGGTCCCCTGGGGGAAGGTGCCCAGGGCGCGGTGGGCCGCCGGGGCGCAGTGGAGGCCGCAGCGGGTGAGGACGCCGAAGTCCTGCTCCAGCTGGAAGGCAGCCTCGGCGTTGTCCCGCCGGAGGAAGTCCAGGGAGAACACGGCGGCCCGGTTTTCGCTCTCCCAGCTCCCCGCCAGGCGGATGTGGGGGATGTCCCTAAGCCCCGCGAGGAACCGGGCGCACATGGCCTCCTCCCTGGCGCGGATGGCCGCCAGCCCCTGCTCCTCGATCCACCTTAGGGCCGCCTCCAGCCCGTAGATGCCGGGGAGGTTGGGGGTGCCGGGCTCAAACTTGTCGGGCATGTAGTCCGGCTGGACCTCCTGGTCGGAGGCGGAGCCGGTGCCGCCGGTGATCACCGGGCGGAGGGACCTGGCGAATTCCGGCGACAGCAGCAGCACCCCGGTGCCGGAGGGGCCCAGCAGCCCCTTGTGCCCCGGGGCGGCCAGGGCGGAGAGGCCCCAGCCGGCAAAGTCGATGGGGATGTGGCCGGCGGTCTGGGCGGCGTCCAGCACCAGGGGGACCCCCCGCTCCCGGCAGAGCCGGCCCAGGGCGGCGGCGTCCTGCACCGCGCCGCTGACGTTGGAGCCGTGGGCCACAAGCACCAGGCGGGTATTGGGCCGGAAGAGGCCCTCCGCCTCCTCCAGCCGCAGCCGCCCTGTCTCATCGCAGGGGATGCGGCGGAAGGCGACGCCCCGCTCCGCCAGCAGGCGGAGGGGCCGCATGACGGCGTTGTGCTCCACGGCGCTGACCAGGCAGTGGTCCCCCGGCCCCAGGGCCCCCAGCAGCACCAGGTTCAGCCCCCAGGTGTTCCCCGGCGTCAAGATACAGTGGGTGGGGTCGCCGTGGCCCATGAGGCGGCACAGCCGCTGCCGCAGCGACAGCGTCACCATGCCGGCCTCCTGGGCGCTCTGATACACCCCCCGGTTGATGGAGGCCCCCACCTCCTTGAGGTAGAAGGCCATGGCCTCCGCCACGGCGGGGGGCTTGGGAAAGCTGGTGGCGGCGTTGTCCAGATAGATCACGACAGATCCCCTCCGTAATATATTTTGTCGTATCACGCAGTATACCACATTCTACCCCCTTCCGCAATCCCGTTTGCCGGGTCGAAAATTTTTCCTTGCTTTTTTTGGGGAATAACGCTATACTGGAAAGGCAAAAATAGACGGCGCTGTTTGCGGAAGGGGAAGTCCGCGGATTTTGCCGCCCGCGGCAAAATCAAAACCGCGCCGTTTTCCCGCCCCTCGCGGGGCGGCTGAAATGATGGGCAGGAAACCACGCGCAGCAATACCCGCCCTCTGCGGCACACTGCGCTGCGCGTGAATTTTTGGCCATCGCTATTTTTGCGAAAGAATAAAGAGAGGAGAAATCAACATGGAGAAAGAATCTTTCTTCAAGCGGTACGGCCTTCTGATCCTCACGGGCATCGTGGTGGGCGGGGCGGCTGTGCTGCTGACCAAATTCGGCAACCCCGCCAACATGGGGTTCTGCATCGCCTGCTTTCTGCGGGACATCGCCGGCGCGCTGAACTTCCAGCGGGCGGGCTTTGACGCCGAGGTGGGCACGGGCATCGTGCAGTACATCCGCCCGGAGATCATCGGCCTGGTGCTGGGCGCCACGCTGCTGGCCGTGATCCGGAAGGAGTTTCGCCCCAAGGGCGGCTCCTCCCCCATGGTGCGCTTTGTCATCGCGGTGTTTGTGATGATCGGCGCGCTGGTGTTCCTGGGCTGCCCGCTGCGCATGGTCATCCGCATCGGCGGGGGCGACCTCAACGCGGTGGTGGGCCTTGTGGGCTTTGTCATCGGCATCTTGATCGGCATCGTGTTCCTCAAGCGGGGGTTCAGCCTCAAGCGGGCCTACCGCCAGTCCATGGCCGAGGGGCTGGCCTTCCCGGCTTTGATGGCGGCCCTGCTGGTGCTGGTGGCGGTGGCGCCCAGCTTTATCATCTTCAGCAAGAGCGGCCCCGGCTCCCAGCACGCGCCGCTGCTGCTGGCGCTGATCGTGGCGGCGGTGGTGGGCGTCCTGGCCCAGCGCTCCCGGCTGTGCATGGTGGGCGGCATCCGTGACGCGGTGCTCTTCAAGGACTTCCGCCTCATCTCCGCCTTCCTCGCCATCATCGTGACCGTGATGGTGGGCAACCTCCTGGTGGGCAACGGCCTCACCTTCTCCTTCCTGGAGCAGCCCGTGGCCCACAACGAGGCGCTGTGGAACCTTCTGGGCATGGTGCTGGTGGGCTGGGGCTCGGTGCTGCTGGGCGGCTGCCCCCTGCGCCAGCTGATCCTGGCCGGCGAGGGCAACACCGACTCCGCCGTCACGGTTACCGGCTTTATCGTGGGCGCGGCGGTGGCCCACAACTTCGGCCTGGCCTCCTCCGCCACCGACATCGGCACCGGGCCTGTGGCCCTGGCGGTGATCGGCGGCTTTGTGGTGCTGGCTGTGATCTCGGTTGCGAATATGGCGAAAATGGAGGGTTAAATCATGGTTGACGCGAGAGGATATTCCTGCCCCACCCCCGTGGTGATGGTGCAGAAGGCCATCAAGGAGCAAAACCCCGCCACCCTGGAGGTCGCGGTGGACAACCAGTGCTCCGTGGAGAATGTGAAGCGCTTTGCCCGGAACGCCGGCTACCAGGTGACCGTCTCCGACTTTGAGGGGGACTTCAAGCTGGTGCTGAAGAAATGAATTTTGTAGCGACCTTCCACACCCACCTCTCCGCCATGCTCACCTGCGGCAGCCTGCAGAAGGCGGGGGTCACCGCCAAGCTGGCACCGGTGCCCCGGGTTCTCAGCTCCTCCTGCGGCACCTGCGTGTTCTACGGCGGGGCGGAGCCCCATCTGGAGACCATGGACCGGGACGTGGAGGCGGTTTACCGCCGGGAGGAGACAGGGGACTACACCTGCCTCTTCCGGGGGGAGGAGTAAACCAGAAAAGGCGTCCGCCTGCGATCGCAGGCGGACGCCTCTGTTTTTTGCCGCGGTCTCCCTCAGCGCTCCCGGCCGCCCCGCCTTGTCCGGGAGGCGCCGCGGGCCGGGCTGCCCGGTTTTTTCCGCCCGGCGGCGTCCCGGTCCCGCCGAGCCTTCCCGCCCCCTGCCTGGGGGGCGGTTTTTTTCTGCCGCCGGGCGCTCTCCCCGGCGGCCTTGCCCCTGGCGGGGGACTTTGTGCTGTCCCGGCGTTTTTCCTCCCTTCTGGGGTGGAGGGGCCGGATAAGGCAGTCCTTCCCGTAGCCGATGAGGTCCTCCCGCCCGGCCTTGTACAGCGCCTCCGTCACCAGGCGCCGCAGCTCCGGCCGTTTCCACTGGAGGAGGGCCCTTTGCAGGGCCTTCTCGTGGGGGTCCCGGGCCACGTAGACCTCCTCCATGGTCCGGGGGTCGATGCCGGTGTACCACATGCAGGTGGAGAGCGTCCCCGGCGTGGGGTAGAAGTCCTGGACCTGCTCGGGCTGGCGGCCGGTCCTGTTCAAAAACTCCGCCAGCTCCACCGCGTCGGAGAGGGTGCACCCCGGGTGGCTGCTCATGAGGTAGGGCACGATGTACTGCTCCAGGCCGTAGCGCTGGTTGAGGCGCTCGTACTTCTCCTTAAAGCGCAGGTACACGTCGAAATGGGGCTTACCCATGTAGTCCAGCACCCGGCTGGCGCAGTGCTCCGGGGCCACCTTCAGCTGCCCGGAGACGTGGTAGCGCACCAGGTCGGAGAAAAACTCGCTGTTTTTCTCGCAGAGCATGTAGTCAAAGCGAATGCCGCTGCGGATGAACACCTTCTTCACCCCCGGAATGGCCCGGATCTCCCGCAGCAGCTTCAAGTAGTCCTGGTGGCTGGGGTCGATGTTGGGGCAGGGGGTGGGGGCCAGACAGGAGCGGTGCTTGCACATGCCGTTTTTCAGCTGCTGCTGGCAGGAGGGGTGGCGGAAGTTGGCGGTGGGGCCCCCCACGTCGTGGACGTAGCCCTTGAACTTGGGGTCATGGGTGAAGCCCTCCACCTCCTTCAAAACGCTCTCGTGGCTGCGAGAGGTGACCATCCGCCCCTGGTGGAAGGCCAGGGAGCAGAAGTTGCAGCCCCCGAAGCACCCCCGGTTGTGGGCCACGGAGAAACGCACCTCCTCGATGGCCGCCACGCCCCCCTGGGCCTCGTACATGGGGTGGACCTCCCGGGCGAAGGGCAGGGCGTACACCCCGTCCAGCTCCCTTTGATTGAGTGGCATGGCCGGGGGATTCACCACCAGATATCCATTCCCGTGGGGCTGGAGGATGCCCTTTCCCCGGACGGCGTCGTGCTCCTCGTACTCGATCTTCGTGGCCAGGGCGTAGTCCCGTTTATTGTCCCGCACCGCCTCAAAGGAGGGCACCTCCACCGCGTCAAAGGCGCAGACCTTTTCGTGGGAGAAGTAGGCCGTGCCGGGGATGTCGGTGAGGGACTTCACGTCCTCGCCCCTGGAAAGGCGCCGGGCGATCTGGGCCGTGGCCCGCTCCCCCATGCCGTAGACCAAGAGGTCCGCCCCGGCGTCCAGCAGGATGGAGCGGCGGACGGCGTCGTCCCAGTAGTCGTAGTGGGCGAAGCGGCGGAGGCTCCCCTCCAGCCCGCCGATGACGATGGGGAGACCGGGGAAGGCCTCCCTTGCCCGGTTGGCATAGACGATGGTGGGCCGGTCGGGGCGAAGGCCCATCTTGTTTCCGGGGCTGTAGGCGTCGCTGGACCGGCGCTTTTTGGCGGCGGTGTAGTGGGCCACCATAGAGTCGATGTTCCCCCCGCCGATGAAGACGCCGTACCGGGGCTTTCCCATGGCGAGGAACGCCTGGGCGCTGTGCCAGTCCGGCTGGGCCAATACCGCCACCCGGAACCCCTCCGCCTCCAGCACCCGGGCGATGATGGCCGCTCCAAAGCTGGGGTGGTCGATATAGGCGTCGGCGGTGATGAGCAGGTAGTCGTAGTACCACCAGTCCCGGCTGTGCATATCCTCCCGGCTCACGGGCAGAAAATCCAAGGCATCCACGGCGATTCTCTCCTTTCAGCGGTGATTGATTTGATCCGCCGATATCCCATGACCAGCGCAGGCCCCCAGGCGGCAGAAAGATCGGTCATGTCCGCGGGTCCTCCGGCAGCGGGGGAATGTCCCGCAGGATGAGGCGGATGTCCATGGAGAGGGTCAAGCGGTCCCCCTCCCGGCCGGTCTCCGTGAAGCCGAACTGGCGGAAAAAGCCGGCCAACTCCCCGCCGCAGGCGAGGGTCACCTCGCCGCAGCCAGCCGCCCTGGCAAACTGCACCGCCTGCCCCATGGGCTGGGCGCCGAACCGCTGTCCACGCAGGGAGGGGATGATCTGGTAGTCGGTGATCACCAATCGCTCCCCCTCCCGGTGGAAGGCGATGCGCCCCGCCGGCTCCTCCCCCAGCATGGCCTGGAGCTGGCGGCCCTCCCCGCTGTCGGAGAGCGTCTGGTACCAAAGGCCCGGCTCTGTGGCAAGGCCGCTCTTGTGCCAGGTCTGGCGGCGGAAGGTGGAGAGCTCCTGGGGCAGGTGGGAGGCGTCCCCGTGGTAGATCACCCGGATGGCCCCGTCCTCCACCTCCAGCTTTGTCACCGAGGTGTTGTCCCCGTGGGGCAGTTTCCCGCTCTCGGCCAGGGTGAGGCCCTGGAGCCGCCCCAGCAGGATGCGGCTGGCGGCGCCGTGGCTGGTGGCGGCCACGGTGGCGTTGGGGCACTCCCGGGCGATCTGCCGGAGGCCCTCCTCCAGCCGCTCCCCCACGTCCCCCAGGTACTCCGCCACCTCCACGCGCCACTGGTGGGGGTACTGGTTGAAGTTGATCAGCATCTGGCGGTCCAGCCGCTCGATCTCCGCCCAGCTCAGCCCCTCCCAGACGCCCATGTGGACCTCCCGCAGCAAAGGCAGGGGGTGAAACGCCAGATCCTTGGGGCGGAAGATGGCGCTGGCGGTGGCGTAGGTGCGGAAGAGGTCGCTGCCGTACACCGCGTCGATGGGGATCTCCCGAAAACGGCGGCGCAGATGGCACAGCTGCTGGTAGCCCCTGGGGGTGAGGTTGCTGTTGTACTGGCCGTGGGCCAGGCGGTAGCGGTTGCCCTCCGCCTCGGCGTGGCGGATCAGATAGATGGTGGTCATAATATCCCTCGCTGCTTTCATGAGATTTTGGCGGATCGCCGCCCCGCCGGGCGGAAACGTGAAAAGTCCCGGGGCGGCTTGCAGGTTTTGCCAGGGGACGGAGCGGTTCATCCGCCCCCCTCCGCGCCATACTATAGCCGTACAACCGGAAAAAGGAGATGAACAGAGATGAAGTTGACCTCTTTCCTCGGCGGCGCGGTCTTCGGCGCCGTGGCGGGCATGGCCGCTGACATGCTGCTGCGCCCCAAGGCACGGCCCTCCACCGAGGCGGGGAAGGTCATGCAGTCCGTCAGCGACGTGATGGACGACGTGGCCGGCAGCGTCAAGCACCACATGAAGTGACCCCCGCGGACGGGGAGGGCGCCTGCCGCGCCCTCCCCGGTTTTTCATGGCTGTCGGTGTTTTAGGGGAGGTCCCGGGCGGCCAGGTCCGCAAAGGTCTCCCGCCGCACCGCCACATAGTCCCGCCCGCCGCTGAGCATGACAATGGGCGGGCGGCCCACGGTGTTGTAGTTGGAGGCCATAGAGTAGTTGTAGGCCCCGGTGGTCAGCACCGCCAACAGATCCCCGCGGCGGAGCCTTGGCAGCGCCACATTCTCCTGGATCATATCCCCGCTCTCGCAGCAGCGGCCGCCGACGGTGCAGACAAAGTCCCGCGCCTCGTCCATGCGCCCCGCCGGCTCAATGGTATAGGCCGCCTGGTAGAGGGCGTAGCGGGGGTTGTCGGTCATGCCGCCGTCCACCGATACATAGTTCTTGTAGCCCGGGATGGTCTTGGTGGACTGGACGGTGTAGAGGGTCAGCCCCGCGTCCGCGACGATGCTCCGCCCCGGCTCCATCAGCACCATGGGCTCGGGAAGGCCCAGGCGGCTGCAGCCGTCCTTGATGTGGGCGGCCACCCGCCCGATCTCCCCCCCGATGTCCACCACCGGGTCGTCCTCCGTGTAGCGGACGCCGTAGCCGCCGCCCAGGTTCAGGATCTCCGCGGTGTACCCCAGCTTGCCACGCAGCTGCGCCATAAAGGAGAGCATGATATCCGCGGTGTCGTAGAACACCTGGGAGGTAAACACCTGGGAGCCCACATGGGCGTGGATGCCCCGAAGGCGGATATGGGGCATCTCCAGGCAGCGCCGGACAAAATCCAGGGCCTGGCCGGTCTCGATGGGGACGCCGAACTTGGAGTCCACCTGGCCGGTGGAGACGGCGTCGAAGGTGTGGGGGTCGATCCCCGGCGTCAAGCGCAGCAGCGCCTTCTGCACGATTCCCTTCCGGGCGGCCAGCTGCTCCACCGCCGCCAGCTCGTCCAGGTTGTCGATGATAAAGTAGCCCACGCCGCAGTCCATGGCGAAGGCGATCTCCTCATCGGTCTTGCTGTTGCCGTGGAAGAACACCTTGTCCATGGGGAAGGCGGCGGAGCGGGCCAGGTACAGCTCGCCGGCGGACACCACGTCCGCCCCCAGCCCCTCCTCGGCCAGGATCTCATAGACCCGGCGGCAGGCCAGGGCCTTGCTGGCGTAGAGGGGCAGCGCGGCGGCAAATGCGCCGCCCATGGCCTCCCGGTATACCCGGCAGTTGTGGCGCAGGCGGTCCTCATCCATGAGGTAGAGGGGGGTCCCATATTGCCCGGCCAGCTCCGCCGTATCCCGGCCGGCAAAGAAAAGATGTCCGTTTTTTACGGAGAGATTGTCACAGATCACAGAAAATGCCTCCTTCAAGGGGAGAAGTCTATTAGAGACATTTTAGCACATTTTGTCCCGCCGGGAAACAGGCAATCGCAATTTCGGCAGAAATTTACATCCCCGCCGCGGCAGAGGGGGGCGCTCCTGGGGAATGAGGCAAAAATCCCGCTGCCTTAAAAATTATTCTTGACATTTTCCGGGAAGGCGGGTATACTAATAAAGCTGTCATGCGTACAGCGGACAAGAAACCCCGGGCATAGCGCAGATGGAGTGGTATCGAAGTGGTCATAACGAGCACGACTGGAAATCGTGTGACGGTCAAAAGCCGTCCGAGGGTTCGAATCCCTCCCACTCCGCCAAAAAGAAGGGCGTCTGCTTTCAGCAGACGCCCTTCTTTTTCTGTTCCGCCCTTCGGCATTTTATGCCAGGGGCCGGGAACCGCCCCCGCGCAATTCCCCGCCGCCTCTGGCGGCCGCGCATTTACGGCGCACCCGCGCCGGGCCGGAGGGCCGGCCTGTCCTCCCGCGGCGCCGCGGCCTTTTTGTCAGCACCATCAAAAACACCGCGATTTTGATACCTGGGATCAAGGCTGCGGTGTTTTCCTTTTGTCTCTTCCGGAGAACCCAATCATTCCCATATTGCCATTATTAAAATTGTCATTATAAACAACCCCCTTGACAGGAAGGAGTCGGATATGGAAAAGCGGCGGACGTTTCTGCCCTATGTATACGCCCTTGTGACGATTGCCTGCACATTCGCGGTGGGGCAGCTGATTTTGTGGCTTGTCCCGGATCATACGAATATCTGGGCCTCCCTGCTGTTCCTTCTCATGAATCTGCTGCCGATGCTGCTTGCCTTCGCCTTTGTGCGGCTATCCGGTGAGGGGGCTGGAATGGGGGAGATTCTCAAGGCGGCGTTTTCGCCCCGCGAGGGCGGCTGTGCCTATGCCGCCGCCCTGGCGGTGCCCCTTGTCTACTACGGGGCATCCGTTTTGCTGGGAAATGTGGCGTTTACCGGCGCCCCCCTCTCGGCTGTAATCGCCTATTTCCCCTGGACGCTTTTGCAGGGCGGCCTGGAGGAGGTGGGGTGGCGGTGGTACCTGCAACCCCACATATCCATCCAGAAAAACTTTGTGCTGAAAATGCTCGTGCTGTCCGTCATCTGGTTTGTGTGGCATTTCCCCATCTATCGCCTGCCGTGGATCACGGCCGGCTCGTCCAATTACCTCATCTTTTACTTAATGATTCTGGGCAACACCTTTACCCTCGGCGCGGTGAAGGAATTTTCCCGGGGCTCCGTCCCCTGCATCGCCGCCCACATGCTGATCGACACGGCGGCTGTCGCCATGCTCGTGGGAAGCGATCCGGCAAAGGTGGCCCTGCTGGCGCTGGTGGAAATTTTGCTTTCCGTAATCGCCGTAAACCTATTGGGCAGCGGGCAAGGGCGGAAGGCCAATCTATGACCCCCTTGTCCCATCATTTAGGCCATTCGCCAAAGAAGCCCGCGATTTTGGTACGCACGGTATCGAAATCGCGGGGTTTTCTTTATTCTTCCCGCCGGCCTGTGGTCTTTGCCTGCGCGTTGGCGATCATCCTCGCCAGCTCCGTGCCGGATTCCTGCATCCCACGGCGTATCCATTCGATGACCCAGCCGTACACCATATAGGCCATCGCGGATTGCAAATAGGCTGCCGCGTTTGGCAGCTCCGGCGTAATTTCCGCGTTTTTCAAAATCGTGCCCAAAATAATCTCAGAAAGTCCCGCTTGATATAAACGCAGGTAAAATTCCGAATGCCGCTTGTAAAAGTCTAAGAGCGAAATCAAAAACGCATTGGGCGCGGCAGGCTCGCGCCGCCGCCATTCCTCCCGCCATTCCTGGGTCAGCCGGTCCGCCTCTTGCCCAAGCACATCTTCTTTTCTGGTAAAGTTCCGATAGAAGGAGGCGCGCCCCACGCCGGCCCTTTCCGTTAACGCGCTCACTGTAATGCTGTCAAACTCCTGCCCATCCATCATGTCCAGCAGCGCGGAAAGAATTTGTTTTTTCACATAGCTGTTCTTTTCCTGGTTATTCATAGGCTGAAACAAACCCTCCCCCAATGTCTCATTTTGGCCGGGACTATTGACGCATGACACGTTTGATGATACAGTTGTCTCGCTGTTTTGTCAAGCGCAATGCCGCCGAGCGGCGAAGACGCGGCGCTGGCAAAGGGCGCAGAGATAGAATGGGAGGCAACGGTTTGAAAAAAGTGCTGCTTGTGATTGGCGTAATCTTGCTGCTTCTTGCGGCGGCGGTCATCGCGCTGCTGGTTTTCCTCTCCAAAATGCCGGCTGTGCCCCATGATTACACCGAAACCGTACAGACCGGCGGGGAGCTGGAAGCCGCTTACCTGGCCATGGGGCCCCGCGAGGTGGGCTATTATGAGAGCGGGAGCCTCAATTCCTTTGAAAAATATGAGATCTACTACCCCCTGGACATGGCCCGGGGCGACCCGCTGCCTGTGGTGGTTTTCGTCAACGGCACCGGCGTAAAAGGTTCCAAATACCCCGCCCTGCAAAAGCACATGGCCTCCTGGGGTTTCCTTACCATCGCCACGGAGGAGGAGTTTGCCTGGAACGGCTTCAGCGCCGAGATGTGCGTCCGCTATCTCACCGCGCTCAACAGCTACCGGGCCGAGGGGGAGGAAAATATATTCTATGGCAAAATAGACCTGGAGCGCGTCGGGATCACCGGCCACTCCCAGGGCGGGACCGGCGTGATCAACGCCATCACGGAGCAGAGAAACGCGGATATCTATAAGGCCGCCGTGATCCTCAGCGGCGGCGGGAACAAGAAAGTGTCCCAGGAGGCGCTGCTGTGGGATTTTGACGAGACGAAGATCCATGCGCCCACGCTGATGCTGGCCTCCACCGGGGACGCCGACATCGGGCTGGTGACGCTGGAGGACATGCATTCCCTGTTCGACAATATCCCGGACGACGTCATCAAGGTGATGGCCCGCCGGAAAGAGATCGGCCACGGTGAAATGCTCTACTATGGGGACGGCTATGTGACCGCGTGGTTTCTCTGGCTGCTCCAGGGCGATGAAGGCGCCAAAAGCGCCTTTGCGGGAGAACATCCGGAGTTTATGGCGAACCCGATGTATCAAGACCAGCGCCGCAGCCTCCCGGACGGGCCATAACGCGGCCCATTTTCCGGGGGCCCCTCCTGCCGAGGAGGGCCCGCTTGCAAATGAGGAGGACATCCGACGGATGTCCTCCTCGTTCTGTCCTTTGCCCGTCCTTAGGCGGCCCCGGGCTCTCCCGACGGGACGCCGCGCCCGGCCCCCTCGCCTACAGCAGCGCCGCCACCAGCCACGCAAGGCCGATGACCCCCGCTCCCAGGGCCGCGTAGCACAGGGCGGGCAGTTCCCGCCAGCGCCACCGCCGGGGCGGGGCGCAGCTCCGGGCCACCCGGCAGGCCTCGCTGACCACCTGCTCCGGCGTTACGCCCTCTCTGCTGAAGGCGTCGTTTCGGACGATGAAGATCGCTTGTTCAAACAGCTCCGGATCCGGGGAATCCACCACGACCACCCGGCGGGATGTTCCTTTGACCAAAGGGCGTCACGCTCCTCTTCCAAAATTCTGTTTCCAGTATGTCCCAAAACGCGGATGCTATGCGCAGCCGCGGGCCCTTTCCCCCTCAGACCTCCCGGTCCCCCGCCGCCAGGTGGAGGCACAGGACGCTGCAGTCGTCCCGCAGGCCGCCGTGGCTGCGGCTCTCCCCCAGGATGAGGGACACCAGCCGCTGGGGCTCCGCCCCCTGCCAGCCCGCCAGCAGGTTTTGCAGCCACTCGTCGTCCCCCGTGTCCACCACCCCGTCGCTGAGGAGCACCAGAAAGGCGTCCTGCTCCAGGGGAAAGCGGATGGGGGCGGGAACGGCCTGGATCTCCTGCAGCCCCGCGGGGAGGGCGGTGCCGGTGAGTTTCCGCACGGTGCCGTGGCGCTTGATGTAGGTGGGGGCGGCGCCGTACTTATAGAGGGATACCTGGCGGCTCTTCCGGTCCAGCAGGGCCAGGTCCACGGTGGTGAAGGCCCCGGTGTCGTCGCTGCGGAGGCTGAGGGCTGCGTTGACGGTGCGGAGGGCCGACTCCGCCTCCACCCCCGCTTTGAGGAACTGCTCCAGCAGCCGGGCGGCGTTGGCCGACTCCCGCCGGGCCTCCTCCCCGCTGCCCATCCCGTCGCACAGGAGGAGGCAGATGAGGCCGCTGTCGGTCTCAAAGTGGGCGATGGTGTCGCCGCAGACGCTCTCCCCCTCCTTGGGCCGCCAGGCGCCGCCCACCTGGCAGGGGCACGGCCCCCCGTAGGCGGGCACCGCGGCGTCTGAAAGCTGGGCGGCCTGGTTGAGAAATTCCGACAGCTGCGCGTACTGCCCCCTGACCCGCTGGCGCTCGGCGTCCAGGCTACGGCTGTACTGCCGCCGCAGCAGCAGGGCGGTGACCTCCCGGTTCACCGCCGCCAAAAGCTGGGGCAGGCGGACGCACCGCTGCCGAAAGTGCTCCGGATAGTCCTCGGGAAGGGACCGGCCCCGGCGCATCATGGCGGGGGTGGCGTCGTTGAGGGCGTTGAAGGTGTCGATGTAGGACCGGTCCCAGCACTGCCGGCACTGCTCACAGGCGCGGCAGACCTGCTCTGCCGCCCGGTCGAACACCACGGCGGGGTTCTCGTCGTTGTGCCGGGGCTGGGTTTTGCCAAAGCTGTTGTACAGGTCCCGGAAGGCCGCCGCCGACAGCTCCAGCCGCCGCCGCAGGACGGCCAGTCCCCCCGCCTCCCCCCGTTCCCGCCGCTGTCCCAGCTGCAGCGCCAGGTAGTGGCTGGAAACGCCCACCAGGACAAGGTAGGTGAGATACCCCGCCACCGCCTGGAGGGAGAGCCCCTCCTGCAGCAGGTAGGCCAGCTCCACCGCGGCGGTCATGGCCATGGCCGTCAGCGGGCGGAACAGCTCCCGCCCCATATACCTGGTGTCCCGAAATGCGGAGAAGGCGGCGTACAGCAGCACCAGGATGCCGCAGTGGCGCAGCCCCGCCGAGAAGTCCATCAGCGCCAGCGCCCCCGCCACCGAGCCGCACAGGGCCGCCAGCATCTGGCCGCGCCCCTCCACGGCGCTGACCAGGGCGATGGCCAGGGGCGCGCGCCCCGCCAGCAGCAGCAGGGTGGCGGCAAAGCCGCCGGCGGCGTATATCCCCAGCGCCGCCAGCGATGATTGGCGGTCTTTCCCCCACAGGAGCGTCCGGAACCTCATTTGGCTTGTCCCCCTTGTTGTCATTTGGATAGGGCCATTGTACAAAGGGAAATCTGAGGTTCCTGTCGGGAAAAGCACCCGCCCCGCCGGTTTTCAGCGCCGCCCGGCGTGGCGGAGGCGGGCGCCCCCTGCCGCGTCCTGCGGCCTGTCACGGAGGCGGACGGGGCCTGGGCCCCCGGCGGGGAGGCGGAATAGCGCCGGAGGAAAGCCGAAAAGCCGCCGGGCGGATAACCGCCCGGCGGCAAAACATCGGCTGCAAGCCGCGGGTTATGACTTTGCGGCGTCCGCCGCCCCCTTCGGAGACGGCGACTTTCCCTCCGCCGGATCCTTCCCCTCCTCCGGCTCGCTGCCGGCGCCCAGGTCCTGGATCTTGTCGATCAAAAACGAGGAGACCGTCACCGTCACCAGGGAGAAGACGATCCGCCGGGCGGGGATATAGCTCAGCGACAGCGCCAGCACCGTGATGTCCGTAAAGAGATAGGCCCGGCTCAGCCGCCACTTGGTGAGGCGGGAGATGGCGAGGGCCAGCGCGTCGTCGCCGCCGCTGGAACCCCCCTGCCGCACGATGATGCCGACGCCTACGCCCACGAAGAGGCCGCCCAGCAGCGCCGCCGCGAGGGGGTAGTCCGTAAGGTCCGGCAGCATGTGGGGGAACCGCTCCCACACCTCGTAGAACATCCCCACGCTCAGCGTGGAGAGGATGGATGTCCGAATGAAACGGAATCCCAGGAACTTGAAGGCCAGCACATAGCAGGTGATGTCCAAGATCTGGGTGAGGACGGACGGCGGGACGCCAAACCAGTGGTTTACCAGCAGCATCATGCCGATGACGCCGCCCTCTGTGATGCCGGTCTGCTGGTGGATGTTGTGGATGCCGAAGGTGCAGATGGCAGCGCCCAGCAGAATTAGCAGCAGCTGCCTCCAACTGAGTCCTTCGACGGCCTTTTGGTACACTCGGCGTATCTTTTCGCGCCACATAAATAAAACCTCCTCTTTACGTCCTATGATAAACCCTGGTATAATACCAAGGTCAAGAGGAATTTTTCTTTTGCGGAAAAAAGAAAGGCGGCGGCAATGAAGGACTCCTATAAAATCCATGAGATCGCCCAGCTGTGCGGCATCGGGGTGGACTCCCTGCGCTACTACGAGCGGCTGGGGATCCTCACCCCCAGCCGGGACACCAACGGCTACCGGCTCTACGCGCTGAAGGACATGTATAAGCTGAACGTGATCCGGGACCTGAGGCAGCTGGGATTTTCCATGGCGCAGATCAAGGCGTACCTGGAAAAGCAGAGCGTGGACAACACCCTTGCCATGCTGGGGCAGGAGGAGCAGCTGCTGCAGAGGCGACTGCTGGAGACCCAGCGGCGCATCGACCGGATCCGCCAGCGCGTGGCGGACCTCACCGCCGCCCGGCAGGTGAAGACAGGGGAGGTCTCCCTCCTCTCCCTGCCCCAGCGGCGGTGCATCCAGGTGAGCCAGCGCATCACCCGGGACGAGGAGATGGATTTCCTCATCAAAAAGCTCCACCGGGACCACGAGGACAAGATCCAGGACCTGGGCAACCAGTCCTTTGGCGCCTTCTTCTCCATGGAGGACCTGGAGCGGGGGGCCACCAACATCTACTCCTCTGTCTTTTTTGTCCTGGAGGACCCGGCCAGCCCCTGCGACTTTGTGCTGCCAGCCGGCACCTACGCCTCCTGTTTCTACCGGGGGGCCTACACCCAGAACGCCGCCCAGCTGCGCCGCCTCATGGACTGCCTCTCCGGGCGGGGCCTAACCCCGGCGGGGGCCCCTTTTGAGCTCTACGCCATCGACAATATGGACACCATGCTGGAGGAGGAGTTCCTCACGGAGATCCAGATATGTGTGACGGCCGTGTAAAGCCCCGCTGGAACAGACAGCCGGGCCGGGACAAGGATTGTCCCGGCCCGGCTTCGCATTTTAACCTGGGAAGAGCAAATTAGGCCTGCCGCCTCCCGGCGGTATCCCACATCACCCGAGGGGGGCAAATTCCCCGTCCCGCCCGCGGCGGCAACCAGTTCCGATGATCATTGACACCGCGGCAGGGGGCGGATGGGATCCATTTGGGCCGGGGCGGGGTTCCCGCTGCGGATGGGGCCTGTCTACCACCTGTTGATAGGGCCGGCGCGGCCCCTTGGACAGCAATCCGGCCGGGAGGATGCATTCCCGGCGGGCGCCGCCCGTAAAGTGGTAGAAGGCCGCCTTTCCCGCTGCGAGAGGCGGCGGGCAGGACCGGCGGAGGAAGAAGTCTGCGGCCCCGCCGGTGGAGCGGAGCCGCAGATTTTGGCCGGTTTTCATGCCATGCCGCCGATTTCCTCCAAAACGCCCGCGGTCAGCCAACGCCGCAGAAGTCCCGCCCCACCTTGCCGATGAGGGGGCCCCGGTCCGTCCGCAGGACAGCTCGCCGGAGGACGTCGTCCAGCTGGTCCTGCAGGAGATAGAGCTCCTCCCGCACCAGTGCCTCATCCCCGATATAGAAGGTAACCTCCGCCACCTTCTCCACCACCAGGGCCTGGATCTCCCTGCGGCTGCCGGAGTAGAGTATACCCGGCTCAAGGAGATCCCGGTATCGGGCCACCTCCGCCTCCTCTTCCAGGGTGTAGGCCTCCCCTGCCGGCGTTGTGATGACGATGCGGTCCACCTGGGGGAACCGGTCCATCACCTGGGCGATCTGGGACAGGGGGGTGCGGGTGGCGCTGTCGATCACCCAGAGGATCAGGATGGCCGCCAGGGTCAACACGACCGATAAAGGGCGGGAAAGGCGGTTCCGCTCCCGCCAGAAAGAGATGTTTCCATATTTTTCCATAAGCGCAGTCCCCCCTTCCGCGAGGCTCCGGGACTCTGCCAGCGCCTTCCAGGCGGTTTTGCTCTTACTACAGATATTGTACGGGAACCTTCCGCCGCTGTCAAGCCGCGGGATGGAAATGCGGCGGCCCCTTGCACGAAAAAGGGCAACTTTCCCGCCGGGGAGGGCTGTTGAGGAGGGCCCCCCGGCGGCAGGGAGCAAGGTGGTGCTCCAGTATCTCCCCCATGAGCTCATCGGGCACTATTTTACGGCGGCGCAGGCCTAGGCGCCGGGCGCCTCATGCAAGAAAAAACCGCCCCCGGCGGGGGCGGCG
>CALWXD010000121.1 GCA_944385425.1 uncultured Oscillospiraceae bacterium
TACGGCGAGACCGGGGAGATCTGCCTGGCCGGCCCCACGGTGATGATCGGGTACCTGGGCCATGAGGAGGAGAACGCCCAGACCCTCCAGCGGCACCCCGACGGCCTCACCTGGCTCCACACGGGGGACCTGGGGACCATGGATGAGGACGGGTTTGTCTACTTCAAGCAGCGCCTCAAGCGCATGATCGTCACCAGCGGGTACAACGTCTACCCCTCCCAGCTGGAGAACATCTTCGACGCCCACGAGCTGGTGCAGATGAGCTGCGTCATCGGCGTGCCCGACGAGCTGAAGATCCAGAAGGTGAAGGCCTTCATTATGCTCAAGCCCGGCGTGGTGGCCAGCGAGGCCACCCGGGAGACCCTGATGGCCTATGCCAAAAAGCACATCGCCAAATACGCCCTGCCCTACGACATCGAGTTCCGCGCGGAGCTGCCCAAGACCCTGGTGGGCAAGGTGGCCTACCGGGTGCTGGAGGAGGAGGAGCTGGAGCGGATGCAGGCGGAGCGCCGGGAATAGGCATCGGCACAAGCAATAAGAGGCGGGACAGCGTCTGCTGTCCCGCCTCCTTTCACTGGGGCAGGTACTCCGCCGGGTCCACCGCCTCGCCGTCCTTTGTCACGGCGAAGTGCAGGTGGGCGCCCAGGGCGGACTCTGTCAAGGTGGTGTTGCCCACCGCGCCGATCTCCTGGCCGGAGGAGACCGTGTCCCCCACCGCCACGGGGACCTCCTCCTGGAGGCTGGCGTAGGTGGTCTCATAGCCGTCGGCGTGGGAGATCACCACGGTGGTCCCCATGCTTCCGCCGCTGTCCACCGCGGAGACGGTCCCCGCCGCCGCGGCCACCACCGGCGTCCCGGCGGCGGCCCGGATGTCGATGCCGTTGTGGGTCCGCCAGTCCCCCAGGGTCTCGTTGAACTGCAGCGCCTCCATAGAGAAGACGGCCACCGTCTCCCCGCTCAGAGGGGCCACCACCACCGAGGGCTGCTCCGGCACGATGGCTTCGGTCTCCTCCGTCACCTCCGGCAGCGTCACCTGGACCGGGGCGCCGCTCTCCACCGCCTCCTGGCCGGGGCGGTCCTGGACGGGGGAGGGATCCGGCGCGTCAGTGAGCACCGGCTCCTGGATTTCGTCGTCATTCACCGCCACATTCTCCTGGTTGCCGGAGACCTCCTGGGCGCTGTTGTCCCGAAAGAGGGCGAAATATCCGCCCACGCCGGCGATCACAACACATAGCAGCAGGGCTATGTAGAAGCCCGCGCCGCCGAAAAAGGAGGACCAAGCCTGTCTTTTTCCTCGTTCCATGTTTCTGTCTCCGCCGCTTTCCGGCATGCGGCACGCCGTATTGAGGGGGAAAGCCCTCTCTAGGCAGTAGTCTGGACGCATGGGCGGAAATTTATACCGCCGGCAGCGGCGGGAGGGGAAATTTTTTGCACGCCCCGGCTGCCGGGGCTGCCGGCGGAAAAGGGGGCATACTACCGCCAGGAGGTGGAACAGATGCCAAAGCACAGCCGCGGCGCCTTTGACCGGCGCCGTCCGGGCCAGCCCGACGGGGCGGATGATGTGATCAACCGCTACGGCACCTACGAGGTGCAGCAGACGGCGGACACGGACAACACCTTCCCCATGATCGCCCAGGGCCTGCCCAGGTCCATGGCGGGGAAGGCGGTCACCCAGCACGCCATGCGCATGGAGGACCAGGCAGAGAAGAAGAAAAAGCGGTAGGCCGCCCCAGCCGGGCGGGCAAAAAGGCGCCAGGCGGCACGGAAGGGATTCCCGTGCCGCCTGGCGCTTGTGAAGAGAAGGAAACGAAAAAAGCGATACCGTTAGGGGCCGAATGCCCGCCGCCCCAGGGCGGCAGGGCCGCCTCAGCCCAGGAACTGCTTTACCGATTGGAAAATTCCCTCCGCGTCCAACCCGTACTTTTTGAGGATCTGGTCGTAGGGGCCGGAGGTGGCGTAGAGGTGGGGGATTGCCAGCCGGCAGACCGGCGTCGGGCAGCGCTCCGCCAACAGCGTCGCCACAAAAGAGCCCAGCCCGCCGTGGACATAGTGCTCCTCCACCGTGACAACTTTCCCCGTCTTGCGGGCGGAAGCCACAATTTTCTCCTCGTCCAGAGGCCAGACGGTGGGAAGGCCGATTACGTCCGCGTGGATCCCGGCCGCCTCCAGCCGCTGCGCCGCCTTCAGCACCGAGGCGGTCAGCGTGCCGGTGGACAAAATGGTGACGTCCTCGCCGCTTGTGATCTGCCGCCCCTCCCCGATAACAAAGGGGGACTCCTCAAAGAGGTTGGGGATCGCCGCGTTGCCAATCCGCATGTAGACGGGCCCCTGGTGCGCCAGCATCGCCTTGACGGCGGAGCGGATCTCATTGGGATCCTGGGGGGCCAGGATGGTGACGCCGGGGATCATGCTGATGATGCCAAAATCATCCAGGGAGTGGTGGGTGGCGCCCAAGTCGGAGTAGGTGATGCCGCCGTTGCGGCCCACGATTTTCACATTCTGCCCCATATAGCCCAGGTCATTGCGGAACATCTCATAAGGCCGCGCCGTGACAAAGGGGGCGATGGCGCAGAAAACCGGGATCTTGCCGGTGGTAGCCAAGCCGGACGCTACCCCCACCACAGCCTGCTCCATGATGCCAAACTCAAAATAGCGCTCCGGCGCCGCCTTCATAAAATCGCCAAAGCCAGAGCTCTTCCCGCTGTCAGCCGAGAGGATGACGATCCGATCATCCCCCAGAGCAATCTCGCTGACCGCCTTGCCGAATACCTTCCGCGGGTCTTCCTTGTTCCCGATCATGCCTCCACCGCCTTTCTGTACTGCTCCGCCAGCGCCTGCAGCTCCTGTTCCGCCCGGTCCATCAGTTCATCCGTGGTATTCCAGAAGTGGTAGGCCACGTCGCCCTCGCCGAAGGAGAGGCCCTTGGCCTTGATGGTGTGGGCCACAATGGCGGTGGGGCGGCTGGCATCGGCGGGGATGCTGTCCAGCGCCTGCACCACTTCTTCCATGCAGTTGCCATTAATCTCCATGGTGTTCCAGCCAAAGGCCTTGAAATGCCCCGCAATGGGGGTGAAATCCATCACATCCTGCACACGGCCGCTGATCTGCAGGCCGTTAAAATCAATGAAAGCCACCAGGTTCTCCACCTTGTGATGGGCTGCCGCGGCGGCGGCCTCCCAGTTGGAGCCCTCCGCCAGCTCGCCGTCCCCCATCACCACATAGACGTTGGCCCCCGTCCGGCTGAGGCGCTGGCCCAGCGCCATCCCCAGGGCAATGGAGAGCCCGTGGCCCAGGGCGCCGGTGTTGGCCTCGATGCCGGGCAGCTTGTGCATATCGGGGTGGCCCGGGATTTTGGAATCCAGGGAACCATAGGTGTCCAGGATCTCCTTGGGGAAATACCCCCGCTCCGCCAGGGCGCTGTACTGGCACAGGCATTTGTGCCCCGCGGAGAGGACGAACCGGTCCCGGTTTTCCATATCCGGGCGCTTGGGGTCCAGGCGCATCTTGTAGAAATACAGGGCCGTCACAATATCCATCGCGGAAAACGCCCCGCCAATATGCCCGTGATGGCTGGCCCGCAGCATGCGCAGCACGTTGAGCCGGCACTGGGTCGCCTGCAGTTTCAGCCGGGTCATCTCTTTTTCCGTCATGGCCTACTCCCCCTTCCGCTCATACTCGCAGATCCGCTCCACCTTTGCCGCGGAACGGGAGTTGGGATCAAAGGTATGGCTGAGGTACTCCTTTACTAAGCACTTGGCCAGCTCGATGCCGGTAACCTGGGCGCCCAGGGTGATGATATTGGCGTGATTGCTCAGCTCCGCCCGCTGGGCCTGGTAAACATTGTTCACCAGCGCCGCGTAGGCCCCCTTCACCTTGTTGGCGGCGATGCACACGCCGATGCCGGTTCCGCAGATCAACACGCCCCGGTCATATTTCCCGGCGGCCACCGCCTCCGCCACATGGATGGCGGTGTTGGCGTAAATGGGGTCATCGCTGCCAAAATCAGCCACCTCGTGGCCAAGCTCCTGGATAAAGGGGATCAAGGCCTGCTTGCAATCTGTCGCATTGTAATCGCATCCAATGGCAATTTTCATAGGAACCTCCCTCTTTCAGTTGTTTCTGTCATGTCAGACGAGAACGCTCTTGGATTAGATATCCGCCGCGGAACCTAACGAAATGAACTTGATAATATGTCTATATATTATCATATATGTATATACATGTCAACAAAAAAACAACATGTATTCTATGTTATAGGGCATATGCGGGGCTCTAAGGAGTTCGCGTAAGAATTAGGACAGAGTTTTTGTTGCATTTTTGCTCAATTATGTTAAAATTAGGAAAAGGTGAAGGAGGTGCAGATGTGTTAGAACGAAAAAATGCCCAGCCGCTGTATGTACAGGCTAGAAATATTTTGCTCTCCCGTATTGAAAATGCAGAGTATGGTGTTAACGAAAAGATTCCCTCAGAAAGCGAACTCTGCCAAGAGTTTGGAATCAGCCGTATGACAGTTCGCTCGGTTTTGACGGAGTTGGTTCGAGATGGAAAGCTGTACCGGATACAGGGCAAGGGTACCTTTGTTGCTGAACCAAAATTTGTGGCCGATTCTACGTCTTATGTGGGGATTCGTGAGCAATTGGAAAAGCAGGGGTACGAGGTGTCCACAGTGGTACTGAGCGTAGATATCATCGACTGCCCTGCTGCCATTGCCAGGATCATGAATCTTAATCTCAGCGAGCAGGTTTACTACATCCAACGTGTCCGCAATGTGAAGGAGATCCCCTTGAGTCTACATAAGTCATACATACCCGTATGCTACAGCCCTGGGTTGGAGCACAGCGATTTCTGCAATGATCAGTTGTGCGAGATTTTGAGCAAAAAATATAATCTAAATCGGGTTAGTGTTACGGAGACGCTGGAGTCTTCCTCCGCCTCGGAGGAAGAGGCGAGGTTGCTGAAGATCCGGAAGGGTTACCCCCTTCTCTATTTGTGTGACTCGATTTTTGACAAAGATGGTCGTATTTTTGAGTACAGCACAGTGGCGTTCCGAGGAGACAAGATCCAGATCCGTCTGCAGTACAACATGTAACCGGCCGCCGCTGTCCGCCGCGAATCCAATACGATGCGCAAAAGGCGCCTGTCCAATGGACAGGCGCCTCCCTTTTTGCGGCTGAACAGCCCCTGGGGGAAGAAGAATTTCCCCGCTATACTTTACAGATGGCGTTTTCCCGCGTATAATATCATTATTGGTATGTACATGTCTGTATCATTTGGGGCCGCGCCCCGCCGGCTTTGCCCGGCACCTCCCCGCTGGGGGAGGTCCAATTTGTAATCTGCGCCGCCTACGGCGGCAGAACGGGGGATGTTTATGGAAATCAACGGCAGTCGCCTGCAAAAAGATCTGACCGCACTTGCCGACCTGGCCAGGACGGAGGGCGGGATCAACCGCTTAACCTATAGCGACGCGTTTTGGCGCTCCTGCGACTTCGTGGAGCAGAAAATGCGTGAGGCGGGGATGACGGTGCGGCGCAACGCCCTGGGCAACGTGGTGGGGACCCTCCCGGGGAAGGGGCCGCGGAAAATTGTCATGGGCTCCCATATTGACTCCGTCCCCAACGGGGGAATGTTTGACGGCTGCCTGGGCGTGATGGCGGCCATCGAGGCTGTCCACACCCTGCGGGAGCAGGGCCTCCAGCTGGAGCACAGCGTGGACGTGGCCGCCTGGGCCGAGGAGGAGGGCGTCGTCATCAGCGGCCTTATGGGCAGCCTGGCCTATTGCGGCCTGCCCCTGCGGCCGGTGCAGCTGGAAAAAATGGGGCAGTACGGCGTCACGGAGGCGGATGTGGCCGCCTGCCGCGCGGAGGGTCCCCTGGATTACTCCCTGGAGCTCCATATCGAGCAGGGCGGCATCCTGGACGCGGAGGGGGACGACATCGGCGTTGTCAGCGCCATTATCGCGCAAAAGCGCTACCAAATGGAGATCGACGGCTGCGCCAACCACGCGGGGACCACGCCAATGTACCTAAGGGACGACGCGCTGGTAAAGGCCGCGAAGCTGATCGTGCGCTGCAGCGAGCTCGCGCCCCAGGTGGACCCCAATATGGTCATTACCGTCGGCCACATTGAGGTGACGCCCAACGCCATGAATGTGGTGCCGGGCCGCGTCCGGTTTACCCTGGAGCTGCGGGCGGCGGAGGAGGCGTCTATCCAGGCGGCCTATGAGCAGATCATGGAAGAATTCGGGGCGGAGATTGTCTCCACCCAGCTGATCCAGCAGGAGCGCGCCTACCGGATGGATCCGACGGTGATGGAGGCCATTTCCGATGCCGCCGCCTCCCTCGGTCTGCGCTCCCGGGTGATGCCCAGCGGCGCCGGCCACGACACCATGTCCCTGGCGCAGGTCACGCGGCCCGGGATGATCTTTGTCCCCAGTGTGGGCGGGATCAGCCACAGCCCGGAGGAGCGCACGGCGTGGAAGGACGTGGAGAATGGCGCCAACGTCCTGCTCCAGGCGCTGCTGCGCCTGGATGGGCTGGGTGTGTAATACCCCGCGGCAGGGGCTGTTGGGGCGCTCTGTCCGCGCGGCCGGCAGCCGAACAGAATATCGCGGCATAAGGCGCTGGACGCCCCTTGCGGGGTGCCCAGCGCCCTTCTGTCTGCGCGAAGCCCTTCCTCTATGCCGCCATGGGCCCAGGGCTTACCGCCCCGCAGCCCCGGCTTGGAGGCCTCTGCGTAAAAAACGCCGCCGGCAGCGCCGGCGGCTTAAGATCCAGCGGCTTCCTTGCATGCCGCCTTACGCCGGCGGCGGGAAATCCAGCACGCCCACCTGGGCCGCGCCGGCGCGCAGCAGCGCGCGGATCTCCTCCACGCCCTCCGCCGGCCCGGCGGCCTTCACCGCCATCTGCCCGCCCATAAGCTCCCGGGCCAGGCGCACGTCCGCCGCCTCCCTGCAGCGGCGGAGGGATACCTGGGCCGCGCCGGTGCGCCGGAGGGCCATCAGCACCTCCACCTGCTCCATCTCCTCCAAAAGCCGCAGGTCCACCCCCACAGAGAGGGACGCCCCATAGGCGGCGGCCAGGCGGGCCAGCTCCTCCAGGGCCATCTGCTCCCGGCCAAGGGCACCGCTGCGGAGGGCGGCCATGTCGAAGGCGGCCTCCACCACGTCCGCCCCGGCGGCAAGGCAGTCCTTTGCCAGGGCCATCCGGGCGGAGGGGGTCAGGGAGCCCCAGGGGTAGCCGATGGCGGCGGTGAGCGCCGTCATGCTGCCCCCCAGGGCGGACCGCCCCGCCGGCACAAAGGCGGGCAGCACCGTCACCGCTGCCGCTGCCCTCTGCCGCGCCCGCCGGCACAGGTCCTCCACCCGCTCCGGCGTGCACTGGGGGCAGAGCAGCTCCAGCGACAGCGCCCCGGGCAGGGTGGCCGGCGTCAGCTCCGGGTCCAGCCGGGGATTTGCGCTCCCCTTGCCCCTGGTGCCTCGCAGCACCTGCCGCTCCACCTCCCGCTTGATCCGCTCCAGATCCATTCCGCCCCCTCTCCGCCCATAACAACAAGGACTGCGCCCGCCGGCGCAATCCTCGCTGTCAGAGCTTGTTTCATCAGAGATAATTCCGGGTGTCCCCCTCCAGGCTCACGCTGTCCACAACGCCGCAGATGGTCATATCCGCGATGACCTGGTCGCCCAAAAGCTGGCTGGCGGCGCTGCCGTTGGTGGTGACCAGCACCACGTCCCCCACGCCGGCCTGGGCCGCGTCAAAGACGATGGCCTCCTCCCCGGTGCGGCGGCCCGCCTGGTCCAAAAAGTCCACAATCATCAGCTTTTGGCCCAGGTATCCCACGTCCTTGATGGTGGACACCACGTTGCCGACAACCTGCGCCAGGCGCATGGCACTCAGCCCTCCGCCTTGGGCAGGATCATCTCCACATCATCGTGGGGAGAGGGGATCACATGGACGCCGTACAGCTCGCCCACCCGCTTGGCAGCGGAGGCGCCGGCGTCCACGGAGGCCTTCACCGCGCCCACGTCGCCCCGGACCATCACGGTGACGAGGCCGGAGCCGATCCGCTCCTTGCCGATCAGCTTGACGTTGGCCGCCTTCACCATGGCGTCCGCCGCCTCAATGGCCCCGATGAGGCCCCGGGTCTCCACCATTCCCAATGCTAATTTCATTGCCGTTCTCCTTTATCCTCGTTTTCCAGCAGCCGGTTGTAGGAGTCGATAAACCCCACAATCGACAGATCCGCCGCCACGAGCCCTCTTCGGAAGATCTTGGCGGCCTCCTTCCCGTCGATGAGATAGACAAGGTCCCCCTGGCCGGCCTGGCCGGTGGCGTCCGCCGCCACAAGGGTCTCCCCTTCCCGGCCGCGCTCTTGGATGCGCACGGTCAAAAGCGGGATATTCCACAGCCCCTCGTCCTTGACGGTGGACACCACGCAGCCGGTTACCCTGCCCACAAGCATCGCCGGTCAGCCCTCCACCTTGGGCAGGATCATCTCCACGTCGTCGTGGGGAGAGGGGATCACATGGACGCCGTACAGGTCGCCCACCTGCTTGGCGGCGGCGGCGCCGGCGTCCACAGAGGCCTTCACCGCGCCCACGTCGCCCCGGACCATCACGGTGACGAGGCCGGAGCCGATCTGCTCCTTGCCGATCAGTTTCACGTTGGCCGCCTTCACCATGGCGTCCGCCGCCTCGATGGCGCCGATGAGGCCCCGGGTCTCCACCATTCCAAGTGCTAATTTCATTGTCGTATCCTCCTAAGCTTTATGAATCAATGGTTTTTTCTCTCTCTGCTATCTCCAGCGGACGGAAAGGACCGCCGAAAACCGATTTAATACAGCGCCCGGATCATATCGGGGTGGGGCGCGGGGATCACCACGCTGTCATTCATCAGCCCCGCCACCTCCTCCAGGCCGTGGGCGGCGTCCACCGCCGCGCGGACCGCCGCCACCTCGCCGGTGAGGACGATGAAGGACTTGCCGCCAAGGCCCCGGCCCAGCCGCACCTCCATCAGCGACACGTCCGCCGCCTTCACCGCCGCGTCCGACGCCAGCACCGCCGCGCACAGGGAGAATGCCTCCAGCACGCCCACCGCGGCCACCTGGCCGATCTCCGTGCAGGCGTTGATGGCCTGGGGGACCTGGGGGTGTACGTTGGCGATGACCATGCTGTCCACCAGCTTGGGCCCCGCCGCCGTCTTCCCGGCGGCCACGCTCTCCCGCACCGCCGCCACCTCGCCGGTGACCAGGACGATGTACTTGCCCGCGCAGACGCTCTGCGCCGTGACCAGTTCCACGGCGGCGGCCTTCAGCATGGCGTCTCCCGCCTCCACCCCCGCGGGGATGCTGGTCACTTCAATCATTCCCAATGCGTTCATACCGCCGTCCTCCTGATCTCAATATAGCTGTCCGTCACCGCGGTCACGGTGCCGGAGATGCTGGCGTGCATCTTCACCCCCAGCTTGCCCGGGGCGATATCCGCCACCAGGGCGTTCTTCCGCACCTTGTCCCCCACGGCCACCACCGGCACGCTGGGGGCGCCCACGCCCATGCGCAAGAGGATCCGCACCTGGTCGGTGGTCATGAGCTTATCCACCAGGGGGGCGGGCACGTCGTAGTCCTCCAGCCCCAGCCGGGCGATCAGCCGCGTCACCGGCACCTTCTTGTGGTCAATGCCGCTGTCAACTGTGGTAAAGACCTCCTTGCGGGGCTTGATGCCCTTGGCCGCCATAGCCCCCTTCACCTTCTGCATAACCACCGAGGGGTTGAGGCCGAAGTTGCAGGCGTAATAGGTGCACAGGCCGCAGTTGCAGCAGGAGAACACCCCGTTGGCGTCCCCCAGGAGGTCCAGCCCCTGGGCAATGGTCCGCATGGCCTTGTGAGGCTGGACATTCAGCCCCAGGGCGTTGCGGGGGCACATCTGAGTACACATGGAGCACTGGCAGCACACCGACTGGATCAGCTGCAGGTTGATCCGCTCCGAGCGTTTTTTCCAGTAGGGGTGGTCCACCGGGATGGCCAGGAGGCCCCCTGTGGTCTTGGTCACCGGCTCGTCAGGGTTATCCACCACCCGCCCCATGCAGGGGCCGCCGATGAGATAGCGGCACTCCGCCGTGGTGCCGCCGGCGGCCTCCAGCAGCTCCCTGCAGGAGATGCCCACCGGCACCTTCACCGTCACCGGCGTCCTCACCGCGCCGCCCACGGTGACATACTTCTCCACCACCTTCTTCCCCTCCGCGGCCCGGGCCACGTTGAGGAGGGTGCTGGCGTTGGAGACCACGGCCCCCACGTCCAGGGGCAGCCCCCCCGTGGGGACCACCCGGCCGGTGACGTCGTAGACGATCTGCTGCTCGTCGCCGGCGGGGTAGTACTCCTTGAGCAGGTGGACGCGGACATTTTCCGCGCCCTCCGCCGCGGCGGTCAAGGCCTTCACCGCCCCGGCATAGTGCCCCTTGAGGGCGATGACGCCCTCCCTGGCCCCGGTCTGCTCCATCACAAGCCGAAGGCCCCGCACCACCTCGTCGGCGTACAGCTCCATCACCTGCTGGTCCACCCGCAGGAGGGGCTCGCACTCCGCGCCGTTGACGATCACCGTCTCCGCCTGGCAGTTGATCTTCACATGGGTGGGAAATCCGGCGCCGCCGGCGCCCAGGATCCCCGCGTTGCAAACCATTTCTCTTACATCCATTGTCGTCCCCTCAGCCCCGTTCATTTCTTCTCGCCGCTGCGAAACTTCTCAAATACCCGCTTGCCGTTTACATCCACCGTGTCGATGATGGCCGCGATGGTGAGGTCCGTGGGCTTGTTCTCCGTAACCCTGGTCTGCCGGGAGGAGCTGCCCCCCACCAGCATCACCACCTCGCCTTCTCCGGCGCCCACCGCGTCCACCGCCACCGTCAGCTCGCCCTTCTCCTCCCAGGTCTCTATGTCGATGGGCTTCACCAGCAGCAGCTTGAGCCCCATGAGGCTATCGGCCTTGTTGGTGCTGACCACCGTACCCTTCACCCGCGCCAGCTGCATGGGTTCACTCCTTTCGCTCCTCGTATCGAATCTCCAGCCCCAGCTCCTTGAGCGCGTCCCGGGCCGAGGGGGTGATGATGGCCCCCAGCTCGCACCAGACGGCCTCCTCCCGCCGCTTTGCCGCGGCGCGGACCACCTCCTCCGTCACCAGGGTCACCCGCTCCCGCTCCTGGGGGGCGGCGTAGCACACCGCTGCCACGTCCATGGACGCAAGGGTGTCCACCGCCTCCGCCACCTGGCCCAGGAGGCTGTTGCGCTTAAACCGGGGCGGGGCAAAATCCAGCAGCAGCTCCACCCGCTTGCCCCACAAAATGGAGCGGATCACAAGGTAGGCAAGGTCCGACGCATCCTCCCCCGCGGCGATCTCCCGCAGGAGGGACACCGGCGGCGCCGCCAGGGAGACGGTCTCCGCCTGGGTCGCCAGGGGCAAGAGCCCCTCCCGGCTGAGGAGCTCCGGCGGCAGGGCGTCCGCCGCCGCGCCGGTGAAATCCGCCAGGGTCCACCCCTCCGGATACCGCCGCTCCAGGCAGCTCTGCAGCTTTTCCGGAAAGGCCGCCGGCCCCGGCAGCAGCACCAGATGGGCTTTCTCCCGCCGGGCGGCCCCGTTTTTCCGGGCCAGGCGCTGCCCCACCTGGGCGGTGACCTCCTCTATCAACTTGTGCAGCTCGCCTCTGTCCATCTGCACCCCGCCCTGTCAAGCTGTCCGCCTCTCAGCGGAACACCTCCAGCATCTCGCCGTTCTCCATGGCCATGGCGTTGGCCTCGTCCGTATCCACATGGACCTCCATGTCGTGCCCCTTCCCGGAGCGGACCACCACGTTCTCCAGCACCGCGCTGCGCTCCCCCCCGCTCTGGAGGGAGACCACCTGCCCGTCGTGGAGGCCGAAGGCCTCGCACTGCTGGGCGGAGAGGTGGAGGTGCCGGGCGGCCACGATCACGCCCTGGGGGATGTCGATCTCCCCCCGGGGGCCCACCAGCCGGATCCCCGGCGTGCCGGCCACGTCGCCGCTCATCCGCACCACCGGCTTGACCCCCAGCTTGAAGGAGTCGGTCCTGGAGATCTCCACCTGGGTGTCCCTGCGCACCGGGCCCAGGACCCGGACCTTCTCCAGCTTTCCCTTGGGTCCCACCAGGGTCACCGTCTCCTTGGCGGCGTACTGCCCCGGCTGGGACAGATCCTTCTGGGGCGTCAGCGCGTAGCCCCGGCCAAAGAGCCGCTCCAGGTCCGCCTCGCTGAGGTGGACGTGGCGGTTGGAGGCCGCCGCCGGTACAAACAGGCGCCCCGTCATCTCATAGATCACATGGGCCGACACCAGCTGGGCCTTCCGGTCTTGAATCACGATCTTCTGTTCACTCATCTCTCCGTCCTCCTTCATCGCCCCTGCTGCCTGCGGACGGCCTCCGCCACCAGGCCCTCGCAGTAGGCCTTGGCGATCAGCCGCTCCACCTCCCCCTCCTCCGGCCGGACCGGGTTGGAGGGGGTGCTGGTATCCTCCATGGCCTGGCGGGCCAGGAGGGGGATGTCATCCAGGGAAAAACCGTAGGCGTGCAGCGGCTGGATGCCCACGTCGTCGCAGAGGTCCCGGACGGCGTCCGCCGCACGGCGGGCCGTCTCCTCCCGGCCCAGGCCGCGGGTGTCCTCCCCCAGGGCCCGGGCGATCTCCCCCATCCGCTCCCAGCAGGCGGGGGCGTTGTACTCCATCACCTGGGGCAGGATCTGGGCGCAGGCCACGCCGTGGGGCATGTGGTACCGGGCGCCCAGCTGGTGGGCGATGCCGTGGGCCAGGCCCAGGCCGGCGTTGGAAAACCCCAGCCCCGCCAGGTACTCCGCCCAGCACATATCTGTCCGGGCCCGCATATCCCCGCCCTCCGCCACCGCCCGGCGGAGGGTCCGCCCCACCAGGCGGATGGCCTCCAGGGCCAGGGCGTCGGTGTAGGGGGTGGCCTCCCGGCTGAGATAGCACTCCACCGCATGGGTCAATGCGTCCATCCCCGTGGCGGCGGTCAGCGCCGGCGGCATGTCCTCCATCAGCGCCGGGTCGTCAATGGCCAGATACGCAAGGCAGTTGGGATCCACCATCAGCATCTTGACGTCCCGGCTGGTATCCGTGATCACATAGGCGCAGGTGACCTCGCTTCCCGTGCCGGCGGTGGTGTTCACCGCCACGATGGGCGCGCCGGGGCGGGCGGATTTCCGCACGCCGCTGTAGTCCGCCACCCTCCCGCCGTTGGTGACCAGGATGCTCACCGCCTTGGCCACGTCGATGGGGGAGCCGCCGCCCACGGCGATGATGCAGGCGCACCCCTCCGCCCGGTAGCGGGCGAAGGCGGCCTCCACCATCTCCACCGTGGGGTCCGGCTCCACCTCGTCAAAGAGGCACCAGCGGATCCCCGCCCGGTCTAAAATATCGGTAATCTTTTTCACGGTCCCCAGCCGGACCAGCCCCTGATCCGTCACCACCAGGGCCATGCTGTCCCCCTGGATGCTCCGAAGGAAGCGGGGGATCTCCAGGATGCTGTTCTCCCCGATCAGCGTGTGCCGGGGCTGCACCAGCTCCACCATTCTCTGTTCCATACGGTTTCCTCACTCCGCCTGGGGCGGTTCCTTCCTGCCTTTCACCGCGCCGGGGCGCCGCCGCCCGGGCAGCTTGGCCTGCTCCTGGAAGGCCTCCCAGGAGACCTCCCCCCGGTCCAGCTGCTCCAGCAGGGACCGGACCCGCGTCTGCCAGAGGCGGTACTCCTCCTGGGGGTACAGCTCCGGCGAGCGGCGGACGCGCATTTGATAGGCGTTGTTCTGCTTGACATAAAAGCTGCGTCCCTCGTCGGCCTGGAGGCGCTTGCTGTAGTTGGCCTTGGCCGCGTAGGACTTACAGGTTTTCCCCTCCCCCGCCGGCCGGTCGCAGTAGCAGGTGTGGACGGAAAAGGGGATGAAATAGCGCCCGCAGTTGAGGCAGCGGCGAAACGCCGTCCCCTGGGACACCATATACTCAAAGGAGAGGTAGAGGAGGATCCGGAGGTCCTTCGCCCCGTAGCAGAGCTTGCCGCCCCCCGCCCCCATGTGGTAGCGGACGGAGACCCCCTCGTGGAACCGCTCGGCCAGGCGGCTGAGCTCGCCGATCTCCGACAGGAGGGCCCGGTAGCGGCCGTCGGCCCCGCCGTCGCCGGTGTCCCGGTCCAGCACCCGCTCCACCGCCGCGTACAGGAGGGGGTGGAATCGGGCCATCTCCCCGGCCCACTGGCCCAGGGCGTATAAGCTGTCGGCGCTGGCGGAGAGGCGGTCCAGCTCCTGGCGGAACAGGGGGTGGGCCCCTTGGAAACGGCGGCGCAGGCTGTCAAACCCCCGCTGGGCCTGCTCCATGAGATAGGCCCTCCGCCGCAGCTCCATGGCCTCGTCGGCAAGGCCCTGCCACTCCTGGTCCAGGAAGGAGAGGAGGAAGGTGCCCAGGGGCGCCCGCTCCAGCCGATCCTCGTCCCCCAGCTCCTCCTGCCGGGGGGACATATCCATCATGTAGAACCCGGCCATGGCGTCGCCTCCTTGCGCCGAATCGTGTTGGACTGTATTTTACAACTTAATGACACACTTTTGTGCTTTTCGGCGCGGGACCGCGGTGTTTTCTGCATCTATTGTACCACAGGCCGCCGCCCATTGCAACCGCCGCTGCCCTGGAAAATCCGCAAATTCCGCGGTATTTTTGGTCAGCTCCGCGGATTTGCCGCCAGATCTGCGAAAAATACAATTTTGTGCGGCATCTATATCTTTTATGTTATTGCTACACAACCCCCCCTTTTTGCCCTTTGCGGAGAAAAAAGACCTGCGGATGCTTCCGCAGGTCTCCTGTCCGCCCGGTCCGCCGGCCCCTTAGGCGGCGGCCGCCTCGTCCTCCGCCAGCCAGCTCTCCCCGGTGGCGTAGTCGATCTCCACGCCGGGCTGCACATTGTAGGCGTAGACGGCAAAGCAGATCCCCTCCCCGTCGTCCTCCACGGACAGGGCTTCCATCACCACGCCGCTGGCCACCAAGTTCTCCCCCTCGAACACCGGGGTCACCCGGTAGAGGACGTGGTTCTCCGTCTCCGTGATGTAGTCCGCCACCATATCCTCAAAAGGCAGCATCCCCTCCACATTCAGATACCGGGTGCCGGTGATGAGGTTCTCCTCGTTGGCGTTTTCCCCGGTCAGCTGGAAACCGATGAGGTGGCAGCGGTTGTAGAGGTACCGCCCGTCCACGCAGTCATAGGTCACCGTGTGCCAGCCGGTGGGCTGCACCTGGCCGATGCTGCCCCGCTCCTCCGTTGGCATCAGCTCCACGCCGATGTTGGCCTCCGCCGCGCCGCAGCGGCCCAGGGCGTCCAGCGGGCTGTAGGACTCGTAGGCCGCGTCGGTCCTGTCCTCCTCGGCAAAGGCCGGCTGGTTGCCGTTGATCACCACATAGGGCGAGCCGCTGTAGGCGGGGAGATCCGCCAGGGTGTAGGCGCCGTCCCCGGGGCTCCCCGGCTCCCCCAGGCCAAGCTCCGGCCCAAGGAAGTAGTAAGCCCCCGCCACAAGGCAGAGCATCACCACATACGACACCATTCTCTTCATCGCTCTCATCGGATATAGGTCTCCTTTTCTATGGTCTTGTGAGAGTATCCTGGGAAGGTCTCCCGCCGGGCCAGCCGCCACCCCAGGGCCCCCAGGTCCGCCGGGAACCACTGGTCCGCCGGGTAGCGCTTGTCCCAGCGGTAGAGGACCACGGCCTCCAGGCCGTCCGGCAGCGCCGCCAGTGCCTCGGCAAAGGCGTACTCCCCCGCCCCCGCCCTAAGGAGAAAGTCCTCCGCCCCCTGGACCTGTCCGCCGCCCAAGGGGACAAAGAGAGGGCAGGAGCGCTGGGCCAGCCACAGGCGGCTGCCGTCCGCGTCCGCCAGGATGCGGCGGACCACCTCTCTGTCCCGGCTCTGGCGGCGGTTGTGGAAGGACATGCCGCCCGTCTGGTCTACGCAGGCCACCAGGATCATGCGCTCCCCTCCCCTCTCCGTCGGCTGCGCTGTCTGTTATTGTAAACCAGACAGGCGGCCCTTGGCAAGGCCCCTGTGGAATTTTTTGCTCCCCGGGGCGCGGAAGGCGCGGCGGATTAGGGGGAAAGGGTCCGCCGAGCAGAAAACCCCCGCCGCGGCGCTGTGCGCCGCGGCGGGGGTTTTGTTACTTTGGGGGATGCTCCAACCGGTCGATCAATGTGGTGAGATAGAGCTTCTCCGCCAGGGCCTGCTGAAATGCCAGCTTCTTACCCTGGCCCCGGAGGGCGTCCAGCCGGGCCTCCGCCCGACGCCGCTCCTCTAACAGGAACTCGTGGGCATTCTCATATCCCGCCAGCTTCGCCGCGACCTCCTCCCGGGTCCGGCCCTCCAAGATTTCGTATCGACCATCCGCATTCTTCTGTGTCAGCCGCTCCATGGTCACTGCATCGCCGGTACGCCGTACCGCAGCCGTTTCAGCCGCCAGCCCAAGGCGGCAGACATCTCGCGGGCGGCCACGATCTTGTCCGCAAGCGTCACAATCCACGCCTCGCTGTTCCGCGGCAGGGAGGCCAGCGGAAACATGTGGCTCTCAATGGCGGCGCGCTGCCGGTCGTCCAAATCAAAATATCGGGAGGCCCGGTCGGCGGCAACTGCTCCATGGATAAACGCATGCATGTGACTCACCCGTTTCCAGCCGGAGAACTGGCGGACCTGCCGCCGGTGCTCCTCGCTGCGCCAGTTGTATCCAAAGAAGTCGTGAAGTAAGGCGGCACGGGTCACTGCGCGGACGCGCTCCTCCCGCAGACCAAAGACGTCTGCCAGCAGATAAGCCTGCCTTGCTGTGTCCACCAAGTGATCGTAGAGGCTGTTCTTCCCGCCGTGATGACCATACTGGCGCAGCTCCTGGAAACGGGGATGGCACAGAATGTCTTCCGTCATCCCCTCAAAGCTCTGGCCCATGGGCATCACCTCCTCGCTGATCTTTCTGTCTTTATTATACGGGAGAACGGCGGAAATTGCAAGGGACAGTTTTTGTAAGCTTCTGGAAAATCCATTCAAAAACGGTATTTTCCCGCTCACTGCCCCAGGTACACCACGTCGGCGTCGCTCTGGAAGTTGTCCACGCTGTAGCAGACGAAGATGGCGTCCAGCCCGTTGGCCGCGGCGTAGTCATAGACGCCGGTGCGGTAGTAGCGCAGGTCCAGCAGGTGGATCTCGGCAAACTGCTGGCTGAGGAAGGGGGCCAGGGAGTCGGCGTAGCTGTCCCGCACCACCAGAAGTTTCTGATCCGTGGCGGCGCCGGGGTTCTCAATGATATAGAGGGGGTTGTTGCCGCCCAGGAAGTAGGTGTACTTGTCCTTCCCCTCCAGCTTTTCCGGCACATAGAGGCCGTGGGTGGACTCGCTGACGCCGTCGTTCACCGTGACGGTGACGCCCTCGCCGGGGACATAGGTGTCGATCTGGTCGGGGGAGAGCCAGTGGACGCCGGAGGTGGAGTAGAGGGTGCCGTTAAAATCCTCGGACACGGTGACCTTCTCCCCCAGGGCCTGGGGCGTAAGGCCCATGGCCTCCAGGAAGGCGGTATAGCCGTAGTAGGCGCCGAGGCTGGTCCAGTGGTGGTCGGTGCGGTAGTAGATCTCCTCCGCCGCGTGGTCCGTGAGGACCCCGGCCATATCCACATAGATGGCGCCGGTGTCCTTCCCCATCTGGATATAGCCCAGCTGGTCAAAGGACTCCGCCCCCTCCGGGAGCTTGTCCCGCCAGACCTCCGCCGCCGTGGGGATCAGCCCCAGGTATACCGGCAGGTCGGACTTCTCCACCAGGTCCGCCACATAGCCGAGGTTCTTCTCCCCGCGGCCGCTCTCCGCCACCTTGGCGATGAGCCGGTCGCCGCAGACATACACATAGCCCCGGGAGGCGCTGCCGAACTCCCGCTTGCCCAGCAGGTACTCGTACCGGGTCTTTAGGCCGATCCACTTGTCCCGCAGGGGGAACTGGTCCTCCAGATAGGTCTCCAGGTCCTCGGTGTAGGAGCCGTCCACCAGCTTGCTGGCGGAGAAGGCCGGCAGCTGGGAGAGGTAGCGGTTCTCCACCGGGGAGAAGGACTGGTCGGGCAGGAGGATGTGGATAAGGCCAAAGCCGCCGATGAACAGGCAGAACAAAACGGCGGTGACGATTTGCATGGTTTTTTGCAGTTTCATGGTATCGCCTCCTTAGAACCGGAAATAGAGGAAGGGGTTGTAGCTGGCGTCCACCAGGCAGGCGGTGCAGAGGACCAGGACCCCCAGGATCAGCACCGGGGAGGCCACGGCCCGGACGTTTTCACTGAGCCGGCCGTACAGCTTCCGGGCCAGGGGGGTGGAGGCCAGCACCAGGATCACCAGCATGGGCAGGTAGCTCCAAAGGTAGTAGCCGGTGTTGGCGCTGAAGAGGGCCCTGCCGCCAAAGCAGGCGGAGAGGTAGGCCCCCAGCTGGCCCATGTCCTCGATGGCGAAGAGGCCCCAGCCCACCAGCACGATCACCATGGCGTACACATGCTGTGCCGCCCGGGGCAGCTTCTCCAGGAGTTTCCCCAGGAACAGCCGCTCCGCCAGCATCCACACCGCGTAGTAGAGGCCCCAGAGGAGGAAGTTCCACCCGGCGCCGTGCCAGATGCCGGTGAGGACCCATACGATTAGGATGTTCCGGATCCATTTGCCCCGGCTCACCCGGTTGCCCCCCAGGGGGAAGTACACATATTCCCGGAACCACTTGGTCAAGGAGATGTGCCAGCGCTTCCAGAACTCCACGATGGAGCGGGAGATGTAGGGGTAGTTGAAGTTTTCAATGAACTCAAACCCAAACATCCGCCCCAGGCCCACGGCCATGTCGCTGTAGCCGGAGAAGTCGAAGTAGATCTGGAAGGCGTAGGCCACAAGGCCCAGCCACGCCCCCGCCACCGTCAGCTCCGCCGTGGGCATGGCGAGATAGGTGTCCCAGAGGTTGCCGATGGCGTTGGCCAGGAGCACCTTCTTGGCAAGGCCCACGGCGAACCGCTCCACGCCGGAGACAAACTTTCCAAGCCCCTCCTCCCGGTGCTTGAGCTGCTCGGCCACGGACTTGTACTGGATGATGGGCCCGGCGATCAGTTGGGGGAAGAGGGTGACGAAGGTGCCGAAGGTGATGATGTTCTTCTGCACCGGGGCGTCCTTTCGGTAGACGTCGATGGTGTAGCTCATGGTCTGGAAGGTGTAGAAGGAGATGCCGATGGGCAGCGGGATGCCCAGGATCGGCAGCTGGAGGCCGGTGATGGCGTTGATGCTGCCGGCCAAAAAGTCGTAGTATTTGAAAA
>CALWXD010000122.1 GCA_944385425.1 uncultured Oscillospiraceae bacterium
GTGAGGACGGAAAGCAGTCCTGACACTTTTCCTCAAGAAGGAGAGAAAACAGCCCATGCTGAAGTATATTGAGAGCACCGGCCGCAGCGAAGAGGCCGCCATTGAGGCCGCCCTTCAGAAGCTGGGAATGGACCGGGACGACGTATCCGTAGAGGTGCTGGAGCGGGCCAAGACCGGCTTCCTGGGCATTGGCGCCTCCCCGGCCAAGGTGAAGGTGACCTATGAGGCTCCCGACGAGGAGCCTGCGGAGGAGGAAAAGCCTGCGCCCGCCGCCCCTGAGGTGAAGACCGCCCCGCCGGCGGCCTCCGGGGCGCCCGCCGTGGAGGAGAAGGCCCCTGCGGCGGACAAGCCCGCCTCCGCCCCTGTGGGGGATGACGAGCGCGCCCGGCGCATCCACGCATTTCTCACCGGCCTGCTGGCCCATATGGGGTCCGATGCGGTCCCCTCCATCGCCCTGGGAGAGGAGAACACCTATGAGGTGGAGCTGCTGGGCGAGCACCTGGGCAGCCTTATCGGCCGCCGGGGCGAGACTCTGGACGCCATCCAGCAGCTGACCAATTACGCCGTGAACCACGGCCAGTCCCACCGGGTCCGGGTCCACGTGGATGCCGAGGGCTACCGGGCCAAGCGGGAGGAGAGCCTGACCCGTCTGGCCCGGAAGGTGGCGGGCAAGGTGGTCAAGTACCGCCGGAACGTGACGCTGGAGCCCATGAACGCCTATGAGCGCCACGTCATCCATACCGCCCTTCAGGACTACCCCGATGTGACCACCTACTCCACCGGCACCGAGCCCAACCGCCGCACCGTGGTGGCCTACAGCCGGGGCGAGCACCGGGGACAGTAATTCCATAGCAGCACGCAAAACGCGCGGGACGCAGGTCCCGCGCGTTTTTTACATGGAAAGGGGATTGCCGTCGCTACCCTGCCCGGCTATAATGGAGGCACAGTCCGCCTCACAGCGGAGTGATATCCGGCGGCGGAAAAGCCGCCGCGTCCAAAACAGAAAGGGGAGCGCGCCATGTACGAGATTTCCAACTTTCAGAACAACGACGATGTGAAAACACTGACCTCCATGGGACCCTTTACGGTGATCGAATATCAGCGCGACCTGAGCGTCCTGCCCGGGGACGCACAGATGGCCTACTACTGCAACGCCATGAACGTGCGCAAGCGGCAGGTCATCTGCGACCTGAGCAAGGCCAACATCACCCTTCAGGCCGGGGCCATGCAGTGGATGGTGGGCAATGTGAACGCCACCACCGGCATCAAGGGGGTGGGGGACCTGTTCAGCAAGGCTGTGCGGGGCAAGGTCACCGGCGAGTCGGCCATCAAGCCGGAGTATACCGGCGACGGCCTTCTGGTGCTGGAGCCCACCTACAAGCATATCATCCTGCTGGACATGCGGGAGTGGAACGGCTCTGTGGTGCTGGACGACGGCCTGTTCCTGGCCTGCGACGCCAATCTGAGGCACAAGGCGGTCATGCGGGCCAACCTCTCCTCCGCGGCGGCGGGCGGCGAGGGGCTGTTCAACCTGGGCGTCATGGGCGAGGGGGTCCTCTGCCTGGAGTCGGAGTGCCCCAGGGAGGAGATGGTGGAGATCACCCTCCACAACGATGTGCTGAAGATTGACGGCAACATGGCCGTTGCCTGGAGCGGCAGCCTGGACTTCACGGTGGAGCGGTCGGGCAAGACCCTCATCGGTTCGGCGGCCTCCGGCGAGGGCCTGGTCAACGTGTACCGGGGCACCGGCAAGGTGCTCATGGCCCCGGTGCTCCACGGCTTTGCGTAATATCCCTGCAAAAACGCGGCTCCGGCCACTTTTTCGACAAAAAGCGCGGCGTCTCAGAGGGAGACGCCGCGCTTTTATCTTTCTCTATGCCTGGGGCGCGGGGGGATTGCCGCCGCCCTCCCCCCTGGGCCGGGGACGGTACCGGCGGTGGCGGTGGCGGGTGGACTTCTTCTCGCCGTCTCCGGAGGCCGGTGCCGGATTGGCGGCCTCGGCGGGCCTGGTTTTGGGCTGCTGCTGAGGGGGGCGCTCCTGCCGGGACCTGTCTCCTCTGGGCTTCTGGGGCTTGTCCCCCCGCTTCTCCTGCCGGGGCTTGCCCTCGGGCAGGGCCCTGGGCTCCTGCTTCTTCTGCTCCCCGCGGCGGGGCTCCTGCTTCTTCTCCTGCCGGGCCTGCCTGCCCTCCTGGCTCTGCCGGGGGGGCTGCTCTCCCTTGCCCTCGCCGCCTCTGCCGCGGCGGCTGCTGCGGTTCCTGCCCGGCTTGCCCTCTTCGGGCGCTTTCTCCCCGGCGTGCACAGCGGCGGTGAGTCCCAGTCCGGTGAGGGCGGTGCCCAGGCTGCTGCGCAGCCGCTCCTCCGGGTCCTCGGGGGGCGGGGTCACCTTGCGCAGCTTGGCCAGCTCCTCCGGCGGCGGGGGCACATACCCCTCGGGCCGCTTGCCCTTGCCGTTGCGCACCACGCAGATTTCGCAGTTGTGGAAGCAGCGGGGGGACTCGGGCTCGTCGTCCAGCCGCACCTTTACCGTCTCCCGCAGCAGGTTCACCTGGGACACGGTGCCCACGCCCTCCGGGGTCTCCACAAAGCTCTCGTTCTTGGGCATCCGCTTCACCGCGTCCTCGTAGGCGTC
>CALWXD010000123.1 GCA_944385425.1 uncultured Oscillospiraceae bacterium
CACCATTTGCCCGTGAATTTGCGTAGATTTACAAAGAAGAGCGTGAATTTAAGGCAAAACACAAAAATTGAAAAGAGCGCCGGAAAGCCCGTAATATCAAGGTTTGAAGGCTTTTGAAGGGATATAAGAGATATGATAAAAATACTATTCATCTGCCACGGCAACATCTGCCGCAGCCCAATGGCCGAGTTCGTCATGAAGGACCTGGTACAAAAAGCCGGCCTGGAGAAGGATTTCCACATCGCCTCCGCCGCCACCAGCGCCGAGGAGCTCGGCAACCCGGTGTATCCCCCCGCCCGGCGGAAGCTGGCCCAGCACGGCATCGGCTGCGCCGGCAAGACCGCCCGCCAGGTGACCCGGGGCGACTACGGCGCTTATGATCTGCTCATTGGCATGGATCAAGCCAATCTTCGGAACCTGCGCCGCATCTGCGGCGGCGACCCGGATGGGAAGATCCATCTCCTGCTGGAGTACGCCGGGAGGCCGGGTCAAGAAGTGGCCGACCCCTGGTACACCGGCGACTTCGAGGCCACCTGGGACGACGTGCTGGCGGGCTGCCAAGGGCTGCTGCGGCGAACCGGCCCGCGGCAGGGGCAGGGCGGGCCGCCGGCGGGGGAGCCGTCAAATTTCTCGCGGCCAATATCCCCCCCCGAGGCTTCACAGCCAGAGGGCGATATGCTATGATAGGGACAGCAAGGGAATAGCGGGCGGAGCGTCCGCTGTTTTCTTTTCTGCGCCTTTTGGCGGCGGCTGGGCCGCCGCTGGCGCAAACGATATTCGGCAAAGGGAATGGATAAGATATGGATGCGGTGAAGCGGGAGATGGCAGGATATTGGTCCAAACGGGTGGAGGGGTTTTCCGCCCTGCGGCAGAGGGAGTATGACAGCGAAAAACGGGGGCTGTGGCGCCGTGAGCTGGAGCGGTATCTCCCGGCGGGCCGCCGGCTGGACATCCTGGATATTGGGACGGGGACGGGCTTTTTCGCCCTCCTGCTGGCGGAACAGGGGCACCGTGTTACGGGGATCGACTTGACGCCGGGGATGGTGGCCGAGGCCAAGCGGCTGGCCGGCGCGCTGGGAGCGTCGGCTGAATTTTTGGTTATGGACGCGGAGCTGCCGGCCTTTGCCCCCCGGTCCTTTGACGCCATCGTCACCCGGAAACTGACCTGGACCCTGCCCCATATAGACCGGGCCTACCGGAGATGGCACAGGCTCCTAAAACCGGGCGGCGTACTGGTCAATTTTGACGGGGATTACTGCCGGGAGGATCCCGCGCCCTCCCTGCCTCCCTGCCACGCCCACAAAACCGTCGGCGCGGAGCTGATGGGGGAGTATGAACGCATGAAAGCGGCCCTCCGCCCCATGCAGCGCCCCCGGCCCCAGTGGGATGTGGAGCTGCTGAAGCGGGCCGGTTTTCGCGACATTGCCGTGGACACCGGCGTATGGCGGAGAATTTACGGGGAGATAGACGAATTTTATGACCCCACCCCTGTGTTCACCATCGCGGCCACGGCCTAAAGGAGACAGACCATGACAAAAGCGCCTCAAAATTATACCTGTGAAAACATTGCCTACTGGACCAAGCGGGCGCCCGGCTACGCCCAGGTCAACCGGGACGAGCTGGGTTCCCGGCAGCGGCAGGTGTGGAGCCGGGCGCTGGACAGCCGGATCCGCGCCCATTTCGGCCGCCGCCCCAGAGGGGAGACAGCGGTGCTGGATGTGGGCACGGGGCCGGGATTTTTCGCCATCATCCTGGCGGAACTGGGCTACCAGGTGACGGCGGTAGACTATACCGCCGCCATGCTGGAGCAAGCCAGGGAAAACGCAGGCGCCCTGGCCGGGCGGATCTGCTTCCGGCAGATGGACGCGGAGGAGCTGACCTTCCCGGCGGGGTGCTTTGACGTAGTGGTCTCCCGGAATTTGACTTGGAACCTCCGCGCCCCGGAGCGGGCCTACGCCCACTGGACGCGGGTTTTGAAGCCCGGGGGGCTGCTGCTGAATTTTGACGCCAACTGGTACCGCTACCTCTACGACCCGCAGGCGGAGGCGGGGCACCGGCGGGACCGGGAAAACGTGCGGGTTACCGGCGCGGAGGACGACACGGCAGGGACCGACGTGGCGGCCATGGAGCGGATTGCCCGGCAGGCGCCCCTCTCCGGGCGCAGCCGGCCCGGGTGGGACCTGGGAGCCCTGCGGGCGCTGGGGATGGCGGCGTCGGCGGACAAGGAGGTGTGGCGGCAGGTGTGGACCCGGGACGAGTGGGTCAACAACGCCTCCACGCCGATGTTCCTTGTCCAGGCGGAGAAGGCCCGTTAAACAGGAGAGGAGGTGGGACATGCGCAACCATATCCTCCGGCGCTTGCTGCAGCTGATCCCCATCTTGCTGGTCATCACCTTTCTGTCCTTCGCCATGATGCGCCTGGCGGGCAGCGACGCGGTGCTCCAGAAGATGGAGAATACCGGCATGGTGGTTTCACAAGAGGTGGTGGACGCCGCCCGGGCCGAGCTGGGGCTGGACAGGCCGTTCCTCGTGCAGTACGGGGTTTGGCTGGCCCGCCTGCTGAGAGGAGACATGGGGACAAGCTATATTTCCGGGCAGGAGGTGCTGCCCGCCTTCCTCTCCCGCCTTCCGGCCACGCTGCTGCTGGCGGCGGTCTCCATCCTCCTCACCATCCTGTTCTCGATCCCCCTGGGCATCCTGGCGGCCGTCCGGCAGAACCGCTTTACGGATTACTTGATCCGCTTGGCCAGCTTTGTGGGCAACAGCCTGCCAAACTTTTTTGTCGCCCTGCTGTTGCTGTACCTGTTTGCTATCCGCCTGGGGTGGTTCCCTGTTCTCTCCCGGGAGGTTACGCTGCAAAACGTCATGCTCCCGGCGTCGACCCTAGCCATCGCCATGTCCGCCAAATATACGCGGCAGGTGCGGGCGGCGGTGCTGGAGGAGCTGGGCAAGGACTATGTGGCGGGCGCTAAGGCCCGGGGCGTCCCCTTTCGCGTCACGCTGGTCAAAAGCGTCCTGCGCTCCTGCCTTGCGACCATCCTCACCCTGCTGACCTTGTCTGTCGGCAGCCTTTTGGGGGGCACGGCGGTTGTGGAATCCATCTTCCTATGGGACGGGGTGGGGAAGCTGGCGGTGGACGCCATCCAGATGCGGGACTACCCCATCATCCAGGCCTATGTGATGTGGATGGCCATCATCTATGTCTGCGTGAACCTTGTTACGGACCTGTCCTATCGGGCTTTGGACCCCAGGATCCGGTTAGGAGGTGGGCAGAGATGAGAGACGGCGTCTCCCGGCGCCGGCAGAGGGGGCGGCGGAACCATATCCGCTGCCGGCTGCTGGTGTTCCTCCTGCTGGCGGCGCTGCTGCTGCTGGCGGTGATTTTCGCGGAAGAGCTCTGCCCGTATGACCCCAACGCCCAGATTTTCCAGCCTCTCCAGCCGCCAGGCGGGGGGCATATTGCCGGTACGGACCGCCTGGGCCGGGATCTGTTTTCCCGGATCCTGGTGGGGCTTCGGACCAGCGTCTTTTCCACGCTGGCCCTGGTGGCGGTCATCGCCGCCGCCGGCACCGCCGTGGGGGTGCTGAGCGGCTACTGCGGCGGTCTCCTAGACGGATGGATGATGCGCGTGTCGGACGTGTGCCTGGCTTTCCCGGGGCTGGTCTTTGCCCTGGCCATCGCGGCGCTGCTGGGCGGGGGCATCCAAAACGCGGTCATCGCCCTGGCGGTGATCAGCTGGCCCAAATACGCCCGCCTCGCCCGCGGCCAGACCATGGCCATCAAAAGCAGCGACTATGTCGCGGCGGCCCGGCTGGCGGGGGATACCGCCCCGCAGATCATCCTCCGCCACATCCTGCCCAACAGCACGGGCCCCATCCTCATCACCGCCGTGCTGGATATCGGCACCATGATGATGGAGCTGGCGGGGCTCAGCTTCCTGGGCCTCGGCGCTACGCCGCCTACGGCGGAGCTGGGCAGCATGATGAGCGACGGGCGCAGCATGCTGCAGACGTACCCCTGGGTGGTCCTGGGGCCCGGCATCGCCATTTTCGTGGCGGTGGCGGTTTTTAACCTGCTGGGGGATACCGTGCGGGACTGCCTGGACCCCCGAAACAGCCATCGGACGTAAGGATTTTGAACGATGAAAACAAGACAGAGAAAAACAGACAGTGTGAAACGGAACTGGCGGCCGGCGCGGCTGGCGGCGGCCTGCCTCGCGCTTTTGCTGCTGGCGGGCTGCTCCGCCGGCGGAGAGCCGTCCCAGGGCGCCGCCGGGACTACTTTTGTGCTGGGGGACACGACATTCAACCCCGAAAACGAGGAGCTGGACGTGAACCCCCATAACGCCTACTCCGGCTGGGCCTGCATCCGTTACGGCGTGGGGGAGACGCTGTTCCGCTATTCCGACGGGATGGAGATCGAGCCCTGGCTGGCGACAGGGTATCGGCTGGTGGACGAGTTGACGTGGGAAATCACGGTGCGCGGCGGCGTCACCTTTTCCAGCGGCCGCCCCCTGGATGCGCAGGCGGTGAAAGAGTGCCTGGAGCACCTGGTGGAGGTGCACGGCCGGGCCCGGGGGGATCTGATGATTGACACCATCGAGGCCGAGGGGCAGACGGTGACCATCCGGACCACACAGCCCCGGGCTACGCTGCTCAACTATCTCAGCGACCCCTACGGCTGCATCATCGACATGGAGGCCGGGGTCACCGAAGAGGGCATTGTGGCGGGAACCGGCCCCTATGTGGCGGTGTCCCTGCGGACGGGGGAGGAGCTTGTCCTCACCAAAAACAGCCAGTATTGGGGCGGGGAGCCGGGATTTGACACGGTCAAGGTGCTGACCATCACCGACGGGGATACCTTGACGATGGCCCTCCAGTCCGGGGAGATTGACGCCGCTTACGGGATGCCCTACGCCAGCTACCCCCTCTTCCAGAACGACGGGTATGTCTTCTCCAGCTGCGCCACCAGCCGCGCCTTTTTTATGACCATGAACTACGGCAGCGCCGTCATGCAGGATCCGGCCGTGCGCCGGGCCATCGCCATGGGGATCGACAAGGAACGGTTTGTGGAGGAGCTGCTGGGCGGCCATGGCTATGTGGCGGCGGGGGCCTACCCGGACCACTTCTCCTTCGGCGGCGGCGCCGTGACGGCCAAGAGCTATGACCCGGAGGGGGCAAAGGCGGTTTTGGAGGCGGCGGGCTGGGTGGATACCGATGGAGACGGCGTCCGGGAGAAGGGCGGGCAGGCCCTGGCCATCCGATACCTTACCTATCCCAGCCGCCAGGAGCTGCCCCTGCTGGCGGAGGCGGTGCAGGCCACCCTGGAGGATATCGGCTTTGCCGTTACGATCTACAATACCGCCGACGTCCACACCTACCGCTCGGATCCGGGGGCCTGGGATCTCTATGCCAGCGCCATGGTCACCGCCCCCACCGGCGACCCGGAGTACTTCTTCACGACCCACTGCCTAGCGGGTTCCCCGGCCAACAACGGCGGGTACGCCAACGCGCGGCTGGAGCAGCTGGCAGCGGAGCTGTCGGGGACCTTTGACCCGGAGCGCCGAGGGGAGCTGGCGGTTGAAATGCAGCAGCTGCTTTTGGACGACGACGCCTTCGTGTTCTGCTCCCATCTGCAGATGAGCTTGATTGCCCAGGCGGATGTGGCGGGGCTTGTGGCGCATCCCTGTGATTTTTACGAGATTACGGCGGATTTAAGGCCCGCCGCGTAGCGGCGGCTGTAGGGAGGAGTGCCCATGGAGCCGTTATTGACATATCAGTCTGTGGAGGTCAGCTTCCATGGGCGGGCGGTGCTCCACGATGTCAGCTTCGCGCTCCATGCCGGGGAGATCCTGGGCGTGGTGGGGGAGTCCGGCAGCGGGAAGAGCACCTTAATCAAGGCCGCCATGGGCATCCTGGGCAGCGGCGGACTTGTGACAAAGGGGGATATCTGGTTTCGGGGAAAGAATCTTCCGGACCTTCCCGAACGGGAATTTCGGCGGCTGCGGGGCGCGGAGATTGGGATGATCTTTCAAGACGCCGGCGCCTCCCTGTGCCCCGTCCGCAGGATTGGGGACCAGATCTATGAGAGCATGGCGGCCCACCTGGCGATCACGCGGGAGCAAGCCCGGGAGCGGGCGATGGCCCTGTTTGAGAAGCTCCGGCTCAAAAAAGGGGAGCGGATCTGGGACAGCTATCCCTTTATGCTGTCCGGCGGGATGAACCAGCGGGTAGGGATCGCCATGGCGATGCTGATGGAGCCCTCGGTGCTCCTGGCCGATGAGCCTACCAGCGCGCTGGATGTCCTGGTGCAGCGCCAGGTGCTGGAGGAGATGCTGCAGCTGCGCGGCCAGTTCGGGACGGCCATCCTGCTTGTGACCCACGACATCGGCGTGGTGCGGGCGGTGGCGGACACGGTGCTGGTCTTAAAGGAGGGCCGCGTGATGGAGTATGGGGCGGCGGAACAGGTGCTGTACAGGCCGGAAAACGCCTACACCCGCCAGCTGCTGGCGGCGGCGCCCCGGCTGCGGAGAGGGTAAAATGGGAGCTTTGCTGGAAATACAAGGTCTCTCCAAACTATTCCAAGATGGGGAGGCGGCGGGGGATCTCGCGGTGGACCAGGTGACGTTCTCCTTAAGCGAGGGGGAGACGCTGGGGATCGTGGGGGAGTCGGGCTGTGGGAAGAGCACCCTGGCCCGGCTCATTGCCCGGCTGATACCGCCCACCGCCGGCCGGATCCTGCTGGATGGGCAGGACATTACAGACGCCCGGGGGAAAAAGCGGCGGGAGATTTACCGGCAGATGCAGATGGTCTTCCAGTTCCCCGCGGGGTCCTTCGATCCTAGGCGGACCATCGGCTACGGGGTGGGGGAGATCCTGGCCAACAGCGGCGTTCCCAAAAAGGAGCGGGCGGGGCAGGTGGCCGCGCTGCTGGAGCAGTGCGGCCTGCCGGCGGCGTTTGCCCAGCGGTATCCCCATGAGATCAGCGGGGGGGAGTGCCAGCGGGCGGCAATCGCCCGGGCGCTGGCGGTGCGGCCCAGGCTTTTGATCTGCGACGAGGTTACCAGCGCGCTGGATATGACGGTGCAGCAGCAGATCATGGCGCTGTTGGCGACGCTGCGGCGGCAGCGCGGCCTCTCCTACCTGTTTATCTGCCACAACCTGGCGTTGGTCCAATCCTTTTGCGACCGGGTGCTGGTTATGCACGACGGGGCGATCGTGGAGGAGGGGACGCCGGAGCAGATCATCCGCGCCCCCAAGGCCGCGTACACCCGCCGGCTGGTGGAGGCGGCTTTTTGAACGAGGCGTCAAAACGAGGCGGGCAGGCGCAGAGCGCCTGCCCGCCTTGATAATCACAGAGCAAGGCCGGGTGGGGCGGTCAAAGGCGGCGCAGGTCATGCGCCGTTCATTTTGACTATTGACGGCCCCGGCTGGATTTGCTAAATGGAAAATGCCAGTCAATTTCATCCGTAAGATAATTGCCCATCTCCACCCATGAGGGCGGTCATTTCCTCGATTTTTTCTAATGGAAATGGCGGTTGAGAAAGAGGTTTCATCGCAATAGACATTAACTTCATCGGATTATCGTCTGCTGCTACACGATTTGAACTGAGGTGTCCACATCTTCTGCAACGGTGGATAATTGCCCACTCTCCATTTTTTCTGACCCAAACGCCCACGGGGTCCATAATTCCGCCGCAGTCTGCCTCCCGATCTCCGGGTTCAATGTCCAAATGTAAACTGCAAAGACAGTTTGGGCAATGATTACGATGGTCGCTCCCTGCACCGACAGGTACAACTAGTCTACCACATACTTTGCAAGTAAAACTATCGTTACACCCATGTGTTTTATAGTATCCTTTTTCATACTGTTTTCGTTTGTTCTCTCTGTTCATAACTGCTCCTTGTCGTGTGGGGCAGGGCAGACTACAAATCTTCACCCAGGTACTTTTTCAACGAGTCCCGGTATGTTTGTGAGAACAATATATATTTTTCTTGTTCCTCGACTGTCCATGCACCCCATATTTTATCTTCAATTTGAAATAGTGGGAGGATTTTCTCAGAAGTAAAATCTTTCCCTTTTTCGGTCAAACAAACCATTGTATTCCGGCCTTCTCCCTGTTCCAGATAGGCAAGCCCATCTTTCTCTAATTTCCGAATTGCCGAATTGATTGTTTGCCGACTGATACCTGTCAATCTGAATATGTCGCTCTGGAGACACTGTCCATCCCGTTCGCAAAGCACATA
>CALWXD010000124.1 GCA_944385425.1 uncultured Oscillospiraceae bacterium
GTGGGCGTGGAGCTGGGCGGGGCGCTGAAGAACGTCATCGCCCTGTGCTGCGGCGTCAGCGACGGCATGGGCCTGGGGGACAACACCAAGGCGCTGATGATGACCCGGGGCATGACGGAGATGGCCCGGCTGGGGGTGGCCCTGGGGGGCCGCAGCGAGACCTTCGCCGGCCTCAGCGGCATGGGGGACCTAATCGTCACCTGCACCTCCATGCACTCCCGCAACCGCCGGGCTGGCATCCTCATCGGCCAGGGGAAAAGCGCCCGGCAGGCCATGGAGGAGGTGGGCGCCACGGTGGAGGGCTATTACGCCGCCAAAAGCGCCCGCATGCTGGCGCAGAGGGTGGGGGCGGAGATGCCCATCTGCCAGTGCGCCTACGAGGTGCTGTATGAAAACCGCCCGGTGCGGGATGTGGTGGGGTCGCTGATGGCCCGCCGGAAGCGCCGGGAGACGGATGAGAGCTGGATTTGACACAGGGCGGGGCATAGAGCCCCGCCCTTCGGTTACACTAGGGCGGGAGGTGCTGAGATGGATCAGCTGTATGAAAACGGAACCATTGTCACCATGGACCGGCCGGAGACGGCGGAGGCGGTGCTGGTGCGGGAGGGGCGGGTCGCCGCCGTGGGGCGCCGGGCGGACTTTGCAACCCTCGGCCAGGTGGAGCGGGTCGACCTGGAGGGGCGCACCCTGCTGCCGGCCTTCCTTGACGCCCACAGCCACTTCACCGCCGCCGCCAACGCCCAGCTCCAGGCGGACCTCACCGGCTGCGCCTCCTTTGCCGCGGTCCGGCAGCGGATTGAGGACTTTATCCGCAGCCGGGGGATCCCGGCGGGGCAGTGGGTGACGGCCCAGGGCTATGACCACACGATGCTGGCGGAGGGGGTCCACCCCACCCTGGCCCTGCTGGACGCCGCGGCGCCGGAGCACCCGCTGCTGCTGCAGCACCAGTCGGGCCATGTGGGCGTGGTGAACACGCTGGGGCTCAAACGGCTGGGCATCACGCCGGAGACCAAGGCACCGTCCGGCGGCGTCATCGGGGTAAAGGACGGAAGGCTTACAGGCTATCTGGAGGAGAACGCCTTTCTTTTTTACCAGAAGCAGCTGCCCATGCCCTCCGGGGCGGAGCTGCTGGCGGCCTACCGCCTGGCCCAGGACCTCTACCTCTCCCACGGCATCACCACCGTGCAGGAGGGGCTGCTGGCCCCCCAGATGGTGCCGCTGTACCGGGCGATGCTGGGGAGCGGCCTTCTGCAGGTGGACCTGGTGGGCTACGGGGAGGAGCAGAGCGGCGACGCCCTGCGGGCCGCCCTCCCGGAGCATGTGGGGCGGTACCACCGGCACTTCAAGCTGGCGGGGTATAAAATATTCCTGGACGGCTCCCCCCAGGGGCGCACCGCCTGGATGCGGCAGCCCTACGCGGGGGAGGCGGACTACCGGGGCTATCCCACCATGTCGGACGGGCAGGTGTGCTCTGCCCTCCGCCACAGTGCCCGGGACGGCATGCAGCTTTTGGCCCACTGCAACGGGGACGCGGCGGCGGAGCAGCTGCTGCGCTGCGCCGGCCAGGTGGAGGAGGAGGGGCTGGAGCTGGCGGCCCTGCGCCCGGCGATGGTCCACGCCCAGCTGCTGGGGCGGGACCAGCTGGCGGCGGTGCAGCGGACGGGGCTGCTGCTGTCCTTCTTCCCCAACCACATCTACCACTGGGGCGACGTCCACATCCAAAGTTTCGGATGGGACCGGGCGGCGGCCATCAGCCCAGCCGCCTCGGCCCTGCGGCGGGGCATCCCCTTCACCTTCCACCAGGACACGCCGGTGCTGCCGCCGGACATGCTGGAGTCGGTGTGGTGCGCGGTGAACCGGCGGACCCGGGCCGGGAAGGTGCTGGCCGGGGAGGCGGTGACCGCGGCGGAGGGGCTGCGGGCCGTTACGGTGAACGCCGCCTACCAGTATTTTGAGGAGGGGGAGAAGGGGAGCATCCGGCCCGGCAAGCGGGCGGACTTCGTCCTCCTGGACCAAAACCCCCTGGAGACAGACCCCCAGGCGCTGCGGGAGGTGCGGGTTTTGGCCACGATCAAGGACGGCCGCACCCTCTGGCAGGCGCCGGGCCTCTGACCGGGAAAAGGAAAAGCGCCGTACAGCGATTGCTGTACGGCGCTTTGACTCGCGATATGTGTTAGACCGCTCTGGTAACTTTACCAGACCGCAGGCACCGGGTACAAACGTACACATGGCGGGGGGTACCGTCGACGATAGCCTTCACGCGCTTGACGTTGGGTTTCCAGGTGCGATTGGAACGCCGATGGGAGTGGGAAACCTGGATCCCAAAGGTAACGCCCTTGTCGCAAAACTGACATTTAGCCATCCGCTGCACCTCCTTGCTGTTCCGCATTCTGCTTATGAAAACTAAGCACAGCGATTATAATAGCATGCTTTTCCACAAAATGCAAGGGGAAATTTCAAAAAAATGAAAAGAAAAGCGGGAGACAGGGCGGTTCGGGGGCCCCTGTGTTGCCGCTTGTATTTCATAGGCGGATACGATATAATAGGGCAAGCGGATTTTTCGTCTTGGGAGGAGAGAAAGCTATGGTCAATGACGAAGTGAAGGGCACCATCAAGCTCAAGCGGCTGGTGGAGCATTTTGGGCTGAAGATCCTGTACGCGGGCAAGGACTATGAGACGGCGGAGATCGGCATCAAGGACGTCAACCGTCCCGGGCTGCAGTTTATGGGGTTTTTTGACTATTTTGACCCCCGCCGCCTGCAGATCATCGGCATGGCGGAGACCAAGATGCTGGAGGGCCTGGACCACCAGTGCCGGGCGGAGCGGTTTGCCGGCCTCTTTGCCTACGACATCCCGGCCCTTGTGATCTCCCGGGATCTGGAGTGCTTTCCCGAGTGCATGGAGATGGCCCGGCAGTACGGCAGGACCCTCCTGTCCACGCCGGACACCACCGTGGTCTTCACCAGCAAGGTGATCGACTACTTAAACCACGTCTTAGCCGCCACCGTCACCCGCCACGGGGTGCTGCTGGACATCTACGGCGAGGGGGTCCTCATCATCGGCGACAGCGGCATCGGCAAGAGCGAGACGGCCATCGAGCTGGTGAAACGGGGCCACCGCCTGGTGGCGGACGACGCGGTGGACATCCGCCGGGTGTCCAACCAGCTGATCGGGAAGGCGCCGGAGCTGATCCGCCACTACATTGAGCTGCGGGGCATCGGCCTCATCGACCTGCAGCAGCTGTTCGGCATGGGGGCCGTCAAGCTGGAGAGCCAGATCGACCTGGTGGTGGAGATGGAGCCCTGGCAGCAGGACAAGTTCTATGACCGGTTCGGTCTGGACGAGCAGAACATGAATATCCTGGGCGTGGAGCTTCCGCAGGTGACCATCCCGGTGCAGCCGGGGCGGAACCTGGCGGTGATCGTGGAGGTGGCGGCCATGAACAACCGCCATAAGAAGTACGGCTTCAACTCCGCCAAGCAGATGGAGCAGCGCCTGATCCACCTGGAAGAAAACGGCGGCAAGAGCTGAGAAAAGAGAGGGGAGAGAACACATGTACGCCATTGGGATCGACATCGGCGGCACCAATCTGAAGGCCGGCCTTGTGGACGAGCGGGGGGGCCTTGTCAGCGCGGAGAAGATCCCCCTGCGCTGGGAGGGGCCGGAAAAGTTTGTGGCGGACCTCCTCGCCCTGGGGGACCGGCTGCTGGAGCAGCAGGGCCTTGACCGGGGGGCAGTCTCCTCCGTGGGCATGGGCGTCCCCGGCGTGGTGGACCACAGGCGGGGGACCATCGTGAAGACCACCAACATCCCCATCCGGGACCTGCCGGTGGCGGAGTGGATCCAGCGTAGCTGGCCTGTGCCGGTGCACCTGGGCAACGACGCCGACTGCGCGGCCTGGGGGGAGTACTGCCACTTCTCCCACAGCGAGGAGGAGAGCCTGGTGCTGGTGACGCTGGGAACCGGCATCGGGACGGGGCTTGTGCTGGGCGGGCGGCTCCACCGGGGCTGCAACGGCTGCGCCGGCGAGGGGGGCCATATCGTCATCGTCCCCGGCGGGGAGCTGTGCTCCTGCGGCCGCCGGGGCTGCTGGGAGCGGTACGCCTCCGCCTCCGCCCTGGTGCGGCAGACCCGGGCGGCCATGGCCGCCCATCCGGACGCCGGGCTCTGGGAGATCGCCGGCGGGGATCCAAGCAATGTAGACGGGCGGACGGCCTTCGAGGGGCTGCGCCGGGGCGACGCTGTGGCAAGGCAGGTGGTGGAGCAGTACCTGGACTACCTGGCGGAGGGGGTTACGGACCTCATCAACCTCCTGCAGCCCACATTTTTGTGCATCGGCGGCGGCCTCAGCCACGAGGACGACGCCTACCTCCTCCATCCGCTGCAGAGGCGGGTGGAGACCATGCGCTTTGACCGGGACCTGCAGCGGCACACGGAGATCTGCAAGGCAGTCCTGGGCAACGACGCCGGCATCATCGGCGCGGCGCTTTTGGGCCGGCTGTGACCGGAGCGATCAGACGAGAGGAGGAGAAGAATGCCCTGGTATGAGGCATTTGACCGGGAGATCGGGCGGCAGCTGCCGCAGCTGGAGGTGCGGCGGGAGGAGCCGATGGCCCGGCATACCACCTTCCGCATCGGCGGGCCGGCCCGCCGGATGGCGTTTCCCAAAACCGAGGAGGAGTGGACCGCGCTCCTGGCGCTCGCCGCCCAGTGGGACCCCCTGGTCATCGGGAAGGGGTCCAACCTTCTGGCGCCGGACGGGGGGCTGGACCGGCTGGTGATCTCCACGGTGCGCCTGGAGGCGGTGGAGCCCCAGGGGGAGACAGCGCTGCGGGCCGCGGCGGGGATCTCCCTGGCCCGGCTGGCCGCGGCGGCGCTCCGCCGGGGCCTGGCGGGGCTGGCCTTTGCCCACGGCATCCCCGGCACCCTGGGAGGCGCGGTGTTTATGAACGCCGGGGCCTACGGCGGGGAGATGCGCCAGGTGGTGCGGTCGGTGCGGGCCTGGTATCCCCAGCGGGGGATCGTGACCCTGGGGCCGGAGGAGCTGGCATTTGACTACCGCCGCAGCGTCTTTTCCGATGGCGAGGGTGTCATCCTCTCGGCGCTGGTGCAGCTGGAGCCGGGGGACCCGGCGGCCATCCGTGCCGAGATGGAGGAGCTGGCCGCCCGGCGGCGGAGCAGGCAGCCCCTGGAGTACCCCAGTGCCGGCAGCACCTTCAAGCGGCCGGAGGGGCACTTCGCCGGCGTGCTGATTGAACAGTGCGGCTTGAAGGGGTACCGCGTGGGCGGGGCCCAGGTGTCGGAGAAACACGCCGGGTTCGTCGTCAACGCCGGCGGCGCCACCTGCGGCGACGTGTTGCGCCTGATGGAACATGTGCAGAAGACCGTGCTTGCCGCCGCGGGCGTCTGGCTGGAGCCGGAGGTCCGTGTGCTGTAGCGGGGGAGAGGGGGGAGAGACGCGGTGGAGATCTTGATCATTTCCGGCCTGTCCGGTGGGGGGAAGAGCCAGGCGGCCTCCTTTTTGGAGGATATGGGCTACTACATTGTGGATAACCTGCCGGCGGGGGTCATTTTGAAATTTGCGGAGTTCTGCGCCGGCGCCCAGGGGCAGTACGACCGGCTGGCCCTGGTCTACGACGTGCGGGCCGGGGAGGACTTCGCCGAATTTTTCCGGGTGCTGGACGACCTCAAGCGGGGGCAGATCACCTGCCGCCTGCTCTTTTTGGAGGCGTCGGTGAGCACCATCATCCACCGCTATAAGGAGACCCGGCGGCCCCACCCGCTCTACGGCGAGTGCGGCTCGCTGGAGGCGGCGGTGAACCGGGAGATGGCGCTGATGCGGCCGGTGCGGGAGCGGGCGGACTATGTGATCAACTCCACCGACTACTCCACGGCAAAGCTCAAGCGGGAGCTGGCCCGGCTCTTCGGCGATCCGGGGGGCCGGGGGGAGATGGTGGTGAACGTGCTCTCCTTCGGCTTTAAGCACGGCATCCCCTTGGAGGCGGACCTGGTGTTTGACGTCCGCTTTATGCCAAACCCCTACTATATTGAGACCATGCGCCCCCAGACGGGGCTGGACCAGGAGGTGTACGACTATGTCTTCAGCTTCTCCCAGACCCGGGAATTCCTCAAGCGGCTGGAGGACCTAATGTCCTTTGTCCTGCCCTACTACAAGGAGGAGGGGAAGACGGTGCTGGTGGTGGCCGTGGGCTGCACCGGGGGGCACCACCGCTCAGTGGCGGTGGCCCGGGCGCTGGCGGCGTTTATCCGGACGCTGGGCTACCAGGTGACGGAGAACCACCGGGATATGACGCGGAGCTGAGGCGCCGGGGACGGCGAGACCACAGGCACAGGGGGAAACCGATGAGAGACACTGGCAGGGGCCGGCGGCGCAGCGGCGTCCGCATCGCCGCCATCGGCGGCGGCACGGGGCTGAGCACCATGCTCCGGGGCCTTAAAAAGTATACGGAGAATCTGACGGCCATCGTCACGGTGGCCGATGACGGCGGCGGCAGCGGCGTGCTGCGGCAGGAGCTGGGGATGCCGCCCCCCGGCGACATCCGCAGCTGCATGGAGGCTTTGGCCAATGCCGAGCCGGTGATGCGGGAGCTGATGCACTACCGCTTTACCGAGGGGACCCTGGCGGGGCAGAGCTTTGGAAACCTCTTCCTGGCGGCCATGAACGGCATCTCCCCCTCCTTCGACCAGGCGGTGGCCCGGATGAGCCAGGTCCTGGCCATTACCGGCCGGGTGCTGCCGGTGACCACGGAGAACGTGCAGCTGGAGGCGGAATTTGTAAGCGGCGCCCGGGTGGTGGGGGAGTCCAAAATTTTCTACTGCAAAAAGCGGGAGGACTGCCGCATCCGGCGGGTCCGCCTGCGGCCGGAGCGGGCGGAGGCCCTGCCGGAGGCGGTGGAGGCCATCGGGCAGGCGGACATGATCCTCCTGGGGCCGGGGAGCCTCTACACCAGCATCATCCCCAACCTCCTGGTGGAGGGGATCGTGGAGGCCATCTGCCGCGCCCGCTGCATGAAGGTCTATGTGGCCAATGTGATGACCCAGGACGGGGAGACGGAGGGCTATACCCTCTCCGACCACATCAAGGCCATCTTCCAGCACTCCCGGCAGGGGCTTTTCGACCTGTGCCTGGTCAACCGCGGGGAGATCCCGGCGGCGTTCCTGCCGCGATACGCGGCGGAGGGGGCGGAGCCGCTGGAGGTGGATGAGGCGGCCTGCGCCGCCCTGGGCGTGGAGGTCGCCGCCGCCCCGGTGTCTCAGGCCCGGGAGGGGCTGGTCCGCCACGACCCGGACCGCCTGGCGGCGGCGCTGATGGAGCTCCACGGCCAGCGCAGCGTCCGTCTGGCCGGCGGCCATGGATATCAGATTGAGAGATAAGAAGGGGTGTAAGGGAAATGTCCTTTTCTGGAGATGCCAAACGGGAGCTGTGCCGGGACGGCCTGCAGCGCAGCTGCTGCGCCCGGGCGGAGGCCTACGGCGTGCTGCTCTACTGCAACACCTTTACCCCCCAGGAGATCCGGATCATCACGGAGAACGAGGAGTTTGCCCAGCGCCTGCCCAGGCTCTTCCAGCGGGCCTTCCATGTGGCCTTCGACCGCCTGCCGGAGGGGGAGAGCGGCCGGGGCAAGCGGATCCTGCAGATGACGGACCGGGAGAAGCTCAGCCGCATCATTGACGCCCTGGGCTACGATCCCCGGCAGAACCTGGTGCTGCACATCAACTTCGGCCTTCTGGAGGAGGACTGCTGCCGCGCCGCCTTCCTCCGGGGGGCCTTCCTGGCCGGGGGCAGCGCCACCGATCCCGGCAAGCGCTACCACCTGGAGCTGGCCACCTCCCACGCCCAGGCCAGCCGGGAGCTGGACACCCTGCTGCGGGATATGGGCTACGACCCCAAGAGCGTGATGCGGGGGGGCTACCAGGTGACCTATTTCAAAAACAGCAGGCAGATCGAGGACCTTTTGACGGCCATGGGCGCGCCGGTGGCGGCCATGGAGTTGATGAACGCCAAGGTGGAGAAGGATCTCCGCAACGACGTCAACCGCCGGGTCAACTGCGACGCGGCCAACGCCGGAAAGGTGGTGGACGCCGCCCAGGAGCAGCTGGAGGCCATCTCCCGCCTCTACGAGCGGGGGCAGGTGGAGGCCCTGCCGGAAAAGCTGAAGGAGACCATTGTACTGCGGGAGGCCTACCCGGAGCTGAGCCTCAGCGAGCTGGCGGCGGAGTTTGACCCGCCCATCAGCAAGAGCTGCCTCAACCACCGGCTTAGAAAGCTGGTGGAATTGAGCCGCCTTTAAGGAGGAGAGAGGGATGTGTGAATCTGTCAACCGTATTCAGCTGGCCAATGAGCTCCACTGCCGGGGCTACAGCTGTGCCCAGGCGGTGGCCTGCGCCTTCTGCGACGTGCTGCCCTACGGGCCGGAGGAGCTGGCGCCGTTTCTGGGGTGCTTTGGCGGCGGTTTCCGGGCCGGGGAGATCTGCGGCGCGGTCAGCGGGGCCGCGGTGGTGCTGGGCCTGATCTGGCCCCACCGCGCGGCGGAGGACCTGGCGGCGAAGGAGCTGGCCGGGGAGAAGGTGCGGGCGTTCCAGCGGCGGTTTTTGGAGCGGTTCCCCTCCCTGCGCTGCGGGGAGCTGAAGGGGCGGCCCGACGCACAGGAGGGCTCTGCCGCCGCCGCCCGGATCGGCTTTCAAAAGAGCTGCGCCGTCTACATCGCCGCCGCTGTGGAGATTCTGGAGGAGATGCTGGCGGAGGAGACGGGAGGGAAGGGGGGCGCCGGGTGAAGGGGCGGCATGAGCCGATGGACTGCCGCAGGGCGCTGAAGATCGTCCACGGCCTCTTCTATGGCGGGGCTGGGATTTTGCTGCTGGCGATCCTCACCCTGTCCCTTTTCCGGGCGGCGCTGGTCCCGCTGGTCATCATTTTGTCCGTCTTGGGGATCGTGAGCGCGGCTGCGGCCATCCTGCTGGGCTGCCGCTGGCTGCGCTGCCCCCGCTGCGGCGCCTCCTTGCTGCTGGGCGGCCGGATCCCCTCCAGCCTGCCCAATTTCTGCCCCGCCTGCGGCGCGCCGCTGGCGTAGGGGCGCCCGACAGCCTTCACAGCCGGCCCGGTATCACGGCCAGAAAGGAGCCGCCTATGTCCTTTGTCCACCTTCATGTCCATACGGAGTACAGCCTCCTGGACGGCGCCTGCCGCATTCAGGGCCTGGTAAAGCGGGTCAAGGAGCTGGGGCAGACCGCCGTGGCCATCACCGACCACGGCGTGATGTACGGCGCCATCGACTTCTACCGCGCCTGCAGGGCCGAGGGGATCCACCCCATCATCGGCTGCGAGGTGTATGTGACGCCGCCGGACCGAACCCGCTTTCAGAAGGTCCACGAGTTTGACGCCGAGAGCCGCCACCTGGTGCTGCTGTGCAAGGACGAGACCGGGTACCGCAACTTGAGCTATATGGTCAGCGCCGCCTTTACCGAGGGGTTCTACATCCGCCCCCGGATCGACATGGACCTGCTGCGGGAGCACCACGAGGGCCTCATCGCCCTCTCGGCCTGCCTGGCCGGGGAGATCCCCAAGCGGATCCTCAACGTGTCCTACGACAGCGCCAAGGCGTACGCCCTGGAGATGGCGGAGCTCTTTGGGGAGGGGAACTTCTACCTGGAGCTCCAGGACCACGGCATCAAGGACCAGCGGACGGTGAACCGTGCCCTGCTGCGGCTGCACCAGGAGACGGGCATCCCCCTGGTGTGCACCAACGACTGCCACTACCTCCGGCGGGAGGACGCCGAGGCCCACGACGTGCTCTTGTGCATCCAGACGGGAAAGACCGTGGATGACGAGAACCGCATGCGCTATGAGCCGGAGAATTTCTACGTCCGGTCCACAGAGGAGATGGCGGAGCTCTTCGGCGCCTACCCCGGCGCCATCGAGAACACGGAGAGGATCGCCGCCGCCTGTCATCTGGACTTCACCTTCGGCACCTACCACCTGCCCCAGTTCCAGCTGCCGCAGGGGTACGACGCCTTCACCTACATGAAGGAGCAGTGCGAGGCGGGGTTTGCCCGGCGCTACGGGGAGAGCCACCCGGAGTACCATGACCAGCTCTGCTACGAGATGGACATGATCGAGCGCATGGGCTTTACCGACTACTTCCTCATCGTCTCCGACTTTGTCAACTACGCCCGAGACGCCGGCATCCCCGTGGGGCCGGGCCGGGGCAGCGCCGCGGGCAGCATGGTCAGCTACTGCCTGGGCATCACGGACATCGACCCCATGCAGTACGGCCTGTACTTTGAGCGGTTCCTCAACCCCGAGCGGGTGAGCATGCCGGATATTGACATGGACTTCGGAGACACCCGCCGGGACGAGGTGTTTGACTATGTCAAGCGGAAATACGGCGAGGACCATGTGGCCCACATCGTCACCTTCGGCACCATGGCCGCCCGGGCCGCCATCCGGGACGTGGGGCGGGTGCTGAACATGCCCTACGCCGACGTGGACGTGGTGGCCAAGCAGGTGCCCAGCGGCCCCGGCGCCCTCCACATTACCCTGGACGAGGCGCTGCGGCTGTCCAAGCCACTCAAGGACATGTACGACGGCGACGAGCAGGTGAAAAAGCTCATCGACACCGCCAGGGCCCTGGAGGGCATGCCCCGCCACGCCTCCACCCACGCCGCGGGGGTGGTGATCACAAGGGACCCTGTGGTGAACTATGTGCCCCTGGCCACCAACGACGACACGGTGGTCTGCCAGTACACCATGGTGACGCTGGAGGAGCTGGGCCTTCTGAAGATGGACTTTTTGGGCCTTCGCAACCTCACGGTTCTGGACGACGCGGTGCAGATGGTCCGGCGGCGGGAGCCGGATTTCGACCTAAAGGATATCCCGGAGGACGACCAGGCGGTGTTCGACATGCTGACGGCGGGGAAGACCAGCGGCGTGTTCCAGATGGAGTCGGCGGGGATGACGGGGGTGTGCGTAGGGCTTAGGCCCCAGTCCATTGAGGACCTCACCGCCATCGTGGCCCTCTACCGCCCGGGCCCTATGGACTCCATCCCCAGGTTCATCGCCTGCAAGCACGACCCCAGCCTTGTGACCTACCGCCACCCCTCCCTGGAGCCCATCCTCTCCATCACCTACGGCTGCATCGTCTACCAGGAGCAGGTGATGCAGATCTTCCAGCAGCTGGCGGGCTACTCCCTGGGTCAGGCGGACATGGTCCGCCGGGCCATGAGCAAGAAGAAGGCCAAGGACATCCAGCGGGAGCGGGAGGCCTTCCTCCACGGGGACCCGGAGCGGCACATCGCCGGCTGCGTGGCCAACGGCATCCCGGAGGAGACCGCCCAGGCCATCTACGACGAGATCTACGACTTTGCCAACTACGCCTTCAACAAGGCCCACGCCGTCTCCTACGCGGTGGTGGCCTACCAGACGGCGTGGTTCAAGTACCACCATCCCCGGGAGTATATGGCGGCCCTGCTCACCAGCGTCCTGGACAACACGGACAAGGTGACGGCCTACATCGCCGAGTGCAAGGACTGGGGGATCCCCCTCCTGCCGCCGGACATCAACCACTCCTGCGACAGCTTTACTGTGGAGGAGGGGGGGATCCGCTTTGGCCTGGTGGCCATCAAGAACATCGGGCGGGGCTTTATCCGCGCGGTGATGGAGGAGCGGGAGCGGGGCGGCGCCTTCCAGAGTTTCCAGGACTTCTGCCAGCGCATGGCGGACGCGGACCTCAACAAGCGGGCGGTGGAGAACCTGATCCGCGCCGGGGCCTTTGACGGTACCGGCGCCCGACGCCGGCAGCTGATGGCGGTGTATGAGCGGGTGCTCAGCAGCGTCAGCGCCGCGCGGCGCAGCAACCTGGAGGGGCAGATGGACTTTTTCGCCGCTGCCGCCGGTCTCGCGGCCGCCGGCCGCAGCCGGGAGGCCGCCCTGCCGGACCTGCCGGAGTACACGGCGGCGGAGAAGATGGCCATGGAGCGGGAGACCACGGGCCTCTATCTCTCCGGCCACCCCATGAACGACTACCGCGCCGCCGCCCAGCGGGCCGGGGCGGTGCCCATCGGCGCGGTGATCCAGGACTTTGCCCGGGAGGACGGCCCCGCCCGGTTCCAGGACGGGCAGCGGATCACCATCGCCGGCATTGTCTCCGCCAGCAAGACCCGGGCCACCCGGAACAACTCCATGATGGCCTATGTGACCGTGGAGGACGACACCTCCTCCATTGAGCTGCTCTGTTTCAGCAAGGCGCTGCAGCAGTACGGCAGCTATTTCCAGGTGAACCTCCCGGTGGTGGTGCGGGGGCGGCTCTCTGTCCGGGATGAGAAGTCCCCCCAGATCATGGTGGATTTCGCCGCGCCGCTGACAGAGGACCCCGCCCAGCAGCAAATGCCGGAGGCGGGGGCGGACAGCAAGCGGGTGGCGGGGGAGACGCTGTTCCTCCGCCTGCCCGGCGCCGGGGGGAAGGAGTTTCGCCGCCTAGAGCTGCTGCTGCAGATGTTCCCCGGCGACACCCCGGTGAAGGTCCGCCTGCTGGACACGGGGAAGCTGCTGGGGGCCAGGTGCCTCCTCCACGCGTCCCTGGTGCGGGAGCTGCGGGAATATCTGGGAGAAGAAAATGTAGTGATTCGCTGAGCGAAGAATGAGACCTCCTTTTCGGCGCAAACTAAGCCGGAAAGGAGGTCGTTTTATGGACGAGGAAAGCAGGCCCTGCCGGGAGAGCGGCGAGACGGTGCAGCAGCGGATGGAGGACCTGGGCTCCGCCTTAAGCCGGACGGGGCAGGGGACGGTGTATACCCTGACCATCATCGGCCAGATCGAGGGCCACCAGGTGCTGCCGGAGACCGCCAAAAGCACAAAATATGAGCATGTGATGCCCCTTTTGGCGGGGCTGGAGCAGAGCGAGGAGGTGGACGGGGTGCTAATCCTCCTCAACACCGTGGGCGGGGACACGGAGGCGGGGCTGGCCATTGCCGAGCTGATTGCCGGCATGAAAAAGCCCACGGTCAGCCTGGTGCTGGGGGGCGGGCACTCCATCGGCGTTCCCCTGGCGGTGGCGGCCAAGACCAGCATGATCGTGCCCTCCGCCTCCATGACCGTCCACCCGGTGCGGATGAATGGGACGGTGATCGCCGCGCCCCAGACCTTCCGCTACTTCGACCGGATCCAGGAGCGGATCGTCTCCTTTGTGGCCAAAAACAGCGGCATCAGCAGGAAAAAGTTTTTGGGGCTGATGCTGAAGACCGGGGAAATGGCGGCGGACGTGGGGAGCGTTCTCTACGGGGAGGAGGCGGTCAAGCTGGGGCTGATTGACCGCATCGGCGGCCTAAAGGATGCGCTGGAGGCGCTGTATGGACAGATCGCGGCGGCCAAGGCGCCGCCGGAGGAGGGCGGGGCGGAGGAAAAATAGCGGGGCAGCTTCGCGGAAGGGCCCTCGGGGCAGCGGCATTCTGCCGCTGCCCCTTTTCCTGCCCCGCCATGGTGCGCGGGAAGCCGGGTTAAATCTTGAAATGCGGCTTCTATTGTGGTAAAATAAAATGATTTATAAAATTCTTCCGTGTCCGCGCAGGGGCTTGACGGTATGGCTTTGCCGGACGTGAGAAGGAAACGCCGTGCGGTATGGGCCGCTTTCCATCGGCGGGGCAGGGCGGGCGCACCCGTGGCGCATGAAGTTTTATGCCGCGATCTATACCGCCGCGCCGGCAAATCACGGGAAATGATGAGGGGTTATGTAAGCACAAAAGCCTGGAACCCCTTGCAATAAGGGGGATAAGAGGTTATGGGAAGAAAGAAGGGTGCTTATGTACCTTAAAGCGTTGGAGATCCAGGGGTTTAAGTCCTTCCCGGACAGGACGGTGCTGCACTTTGGCGGGGAGATTACCGCCATCGTGGGACCCAACGGGTCCGGCAAGTCCAACATCTCGGACGCCATCCGCTGGGTCATGGGCGAGCAGAGCACCCGGAACCTCCGGGGCGCCAAGATGGAGGATGTGATCTTCGGCGGCACGGAAAAGCGCAAGGCGGTGGGCTTTGCCCAGGTGACGCTGGTTTTGGACAACAGCGGCCACATCTTCCCCGCCGTGGACAGCCCGGAGGTTATGGTCACCCGCCGCTACTACCGCAGCGGGGAGAGCGAGTACTATATCAACAAGCAGTCCGTCCGCCTCAAGGATGTCAACGAGCTGTTTATGGACACGGGCCTCGGCCGGGAGGGGTACTCCATCATCGGCCAGGGGCGGATCGACGAGATCCTCTCCGTCAAAAGCAGCGACCGGCGGGAGATCTTCGAGGAGGCCGCCGGCATCTCCCGGTTCCGCCACCGCAAGGAGGAGTCGGAGCGCAAGCTGGAGCGGACGGAGGAGAACCTGGTCCGCATCAACGACAAAATCGCGGAGCTGGAGCTGCAGGTGGAGCCCCTGCGGCAGCAGGCGGCGACGGCAAAGCAGTACCTCCTGTACCGGGACGAGCTGCGCCTTTTGGAGATCTCGGTGTGGCTGGAGGACATTGAGCGGCTCAAGCAGCAGGCCCGGAAGCTGGAGGCGGATTTCGCCGCGGCCCAGGCGGGGCTGGATGAGGCCGGCGAGGCGCTGGAGCGGCTGTACCGCAGCAGCGAGACCTTCGGCGAGCGGATGCGGAAAAACGACATGGAGCAGGAGCGGCTGCGGCAGGAGAGCGGCGGGCTGGACGGGCGGATCGGCGAGGAGGAGAGCGCGGTAGCCGTGCTGCAGACCACGGTGAGCCACAACGAGGAGACCATCCGCGGCATCGCCGAGGAGCTCTCCAGCCAGAGCGGCCGCAGAGCTGAGCTGGAGGAGCAGCTGCGCCAAAAGCAGGGGCGGATCCGGGAAATCGCGGAGCAGTCCGCCGCCGTGGAGGAGGAGCTGTCGGCGCTTTTGGAGAAGGCCCGCCAGGCGGCGGAAAGAGCGGGCAGCGCCGCCCAGGAGGCGGAGCAGCTGCGGGGGAAGGAGGCGCTGGCCGCCGCCGCCGCGGCCCAGGCGGAGGCGGAGCAGTCGGCCCTCTCCGCGGCCATTATGGAGATGGCCCAGCGGCGGAAAGCCCTGGAGGAGGAGATGGCGGAGACCCGCCGGCAGCTGGAGGAGAAGGGACAGGCGGCAAAGCAGTGCCGCCGCAGCCTGGAGGACGCCCAGGAGGCGGCCCAGTCCGCCGCCAATGTGATCCAGGGCCACAGCCTCAAGCGGGAGACGCTGAAAAAGCGCAGCGAGGCCGCCGCCCAGAAAAAGCTGCAGCTGACCATGGACCACAGCGCCATGCAGAACCGGGCGGCGCTGCTGGAGGAGATGGAGAAGGAGTACGAGGGGTTCCACAAGGCGGTGCGCCTGGTGATGCAGGCGTCCCAGCGGCAGGCGCTCCGCGGGATCCGCGGGCCGGTGGCAAGCCTTATCCGTGTGGACGACCGCTGCGCCGTGGCCATGGAGGTGGCCCTGGGGTCCGGCATGCAGAACATCGTGGTGGACCGGGAGGAGGACGCCAAGGGCGCCATCCAGTACCTCAAGCAGCGGGACGGCGGACGGGCCACCTTCCTACCCCTCAGCGCCATCCGGGGCGAGCCGCTGCGGGAGCAGGGCGTGGAGCGCGAGGCCGGATTTGTAGGCATCGCCGCCCGGCTGGTCCGCTACGACAGCGCCTATGAGCAGATTTTCCAAAGCCTCCTGGGCCGGACGGTGGTGGTGGAGGACCTGGACTGCGGCATCGCCATGGCCAGGAAGTACCAGAACCGGTTCCGGATCGTCACCCTGGACGGGCAGGTGATCAACCGGGGCGGCGCCATGACCGGCGGCAGCGTCAGCCGCAGCGCCGGGATCTTGTCCCGGGCCAACGAGCTGGCGCACCTGCGCCAGCAGCTGGAGAAGACGTCCGCTGAGCTGGAGCAGGCGCTCCGCGCCGCCGAGGAGGCCCAGCGGGAGCTGGCCGCCGCCCAGTACGCCATGGAGGTGGCGGAGGGCCAGCGCCGCCAGGCGGAGGACCAGGTGCTGCGGCTGAAGGGGGAGAAGGGACAGTTTGACGTGATGCTCCAGACCCTGGAGGACAGCTTGAGCGCCCTGGAGGCGGAAAAAGAGGCGCTGGGCGGTCGGGCGGCGGATGCCGCCGCCGCGCTGGAGGAGAAGGCGGGGGAGAAGGAGCGCCTAAGCCGTGAGGCGGAGGGGCTGCGCCGCCAGGCGATGGAGCGCCTCAGCGGCCAGTCGGAGCTGATGACCCTCTCCGCCTCCCTCAGCGACCAGGTGGCGGACTGCCGGACGCGTCTGGCGGCGCTGCGCGCGGAGCGCGAGGCGGTAGGCCGCTCGGCGGAGGAGACGGAGCGGCTGTGCCGTGACCTCTCCGGCGACCAGGAGACCCGGCAGCGGCGCATCGCCGCCTGCCAGACGGCGAGCCAGGCGGCGGAGACGGAGATCCGGGACCGGCGGGAGCATATCGCCTCCCTGCGCCGGGAGAAGGCCGCCCTGGGGGAGCAGCTGGCCGCCCTGGGGGAGGAAAAGCTCCGCATCGAGCGGGAGCGCACCGCCGCGGACCAGGAGCTGCGCAGCTGCAACGACACGGTCTTGTCCATGCAGCAGGAGGTCTCCCGGCTGGAGCAGAAGAGGGCGGCCAACACCATGGAGGAGAGCCAGCTGCTGGATAAGCTGTGGGAGCATTATGAGCTGAGCCACTCCGCGGCTGCGGAGCAGCGGGTCGAGCTGGAGAGCATCCCCAAGGCCAACCGCCGCATCGGCGAGCTCAAGCGGGAGATCAGCAGGCTGGGGAATGTGAATGTGGGCGCCATCGAGGAATTTGACCGGGTCAACACCCGCTACACCTACCTTACGGAGCAGCGGGACGACGTGGACCGGGCCAAGGAGGAGCTGATCGGCGTCATCGACAGCATTACCGGGGAGATGCGGGAGATCTTCGCCCAGCAGTTTGCCCTTATCAGCGGCTCCTTCCAGGAGACCTTCCTGGAGCTGTTCGGCGGGGGCAAGGCCACGCTGGAGCTGGAGGACCCCGACGATATCCTAAGCTGCGGCATTGAGATCAAGGTGCAGCCGCCGGGGAAGGCGCTGAAGACCATCACTCTTCTTTCCGGCGGGGAGAAGGCCTTTGTGGCCATCGCGCTGTACTTCGCTATTTTGAAGGTCCACCCCACGCCCTTCTGCGTGATGGACGAGATCGAGGCGGCCCTGGACGAGACAAACGTGGTGCGCTTTGCCAAATATATGCGTACCCTCAGCGACAAGACCCAGTTCATCGTCATCACCCACCGCCGGGGCACCATGGAGGAGGCGGATGTCCTCTACGGCGTCACCATGCAGGAGCGGGGCGTCAGCAAGATGCTGACCATCAACATGAATGAATTGGCGAAGGAGCTGAAGATCGAGTAGCATGGTGACGGCGCCGCGCCGCAGGCGCGTCCGAGCGTTTCCCCGGCGGGGAAACCTCGCCGCAGGGCGAATTCATTTCGCCCGAGGAAGTAAAATGAAAGGGGGTTCCCCGAAAAATCGGAGATTTTTTGGGGCAGCCTATCAAAAAACAGTAAGGAGAAAGCAGCATGGCATTTTGGGACAAGTGGCGGAAGCAGCCCAGGGAAGAGGAGGCGGCCCAGCCGGAGGAGACCACAGAAACCGCCGCAGAAGAGACTGCTCCGGACCAGCAGGCGGAGCCGGCAGAGGAGACTTTGGAGGAGAACGCTGCCCTTGAGGAGGCACAGCCCGGGGAGGAGCTGCCGCAGGAGGAGCAGGCCGCTCCGGAAACGGAGGAGGCGCCGAAGAAAAAGCCCAGCCTCTGGCAGCGGCTGAAGAAGATGTACATGGGAGACATCTTCGGCTCCTCCATCACCGAGGCGGACGAGGCGTTTTTTGAGGAGCTGGAGGAGCGGATGATCCTGGCGGACATGGGCATGGCCACCGCCACGGAGGCGGTGGAAAAGCTCCGCCGGCGGATGAACCGGGACGGCATCTCCGGCCAGGAGGCGGTGCAGGAGGCCCTGCGGGAGATCTTGGCGGAGTGCCTAACCATGGACAACCAGGAGCTGAATCTCTCCACCCGGCCCTCCATCATCTTGGTGGTGGGCGTCAACGGCGTGGGCAAGACCACCTCCATCGGCAAGCTGGCCGCCCGGCTGAAGGGGGAGGGCAAGCGGGTGCTGCTGTGCGCCGGCGATACCTTCCGGGCCGCCGCCGCCGACCAGCTGGAGATCTGGGCAAACCGGGCCGGCTGCGAGCTGGTCCGCCAGCACGAGGGGGCCGACCCCGGCGCGGTGCTCTTCGACGCCCTCCAGGCCGCCAAGGCCCGGGAGGTGGACGTGGTGATCTGCGACACCGCCGGACGGCTCCACAACAAGTCTAACCTCATGGCGGAGCTCGCCAAGCTGCGGAAGATCATCGACCGGGAGACCCCGGACGCGGCGCTGGAGGTGCTGCTGGTGCTGGACGCCACCACCGGGCAGAACGGCCTTGTCCAGGCCAAGCAGTTCCAGGAGACCGCCGGCTGTACCGGCATCATCCTCACCAAGCTGGACGGCACCGCCAAGGGCGGCATCGTCATCGCCATCGCCCGGGAGCTGGGCGTGCCGGTGAAGTTTGTGGGTCTGGGCGAGGGGATCGGCGACCTGCAGCCCTTTGACGCCAGGGAGTATGTCAACGCCATCATCTGATATAGAGAAAGCGAGAAGTCAAGGATGGAGAAAAAACCTTTTCGCGCGCTGGTCTGCGGTATCTGCGGCCTTACCTTTTATACCGGCGGCTTGGCCGCTGCCGCGGTTTTTCTGGAGCAATGGGCCTACCTTGTGGCGGCGCTTGGGGCCGTGGTGCTGCTATGCGCAGCTGCGGTTCTGGCCGGCAGCCGGAAGGAGCGCGGCGTACTGCTGTGCGTAGCGGCCGGCGCGGAGCTTTTTTCCCTGGGCATATTCTTAGGCTGGGTTGGCGACCCCAGCTACTGGCTTTTCTTGATCGTCGGCGGCGTGCTGATGATTGGCGCGGTTTTTGCCAGCAACTGAAAACAGATAGAACAGATAGGAAAGAGGAAATGTCATGAAACGAATAGATGGACGCGAATGTGACCAGCTGCGGCCCGTGGAGATCGTCACCGATTTTGTGAAATTCCCGGAGGGGAGTGTGCTGATCTCCTGCGGCAACACCAAGGTGCTCTGCTGCGCCAGCGTGGAGGAGGGGGCGCCCCGCCATGTGCCGGAGGGCACCGGCTGGGTGACGGCCGAGTACTCCATGCTGCCCCGGGCCAACCGGGAGCGCAGCCGCCGGGATGTGAGCAAGCTGAAGCTGAGCCCCCGCAGCGCGGAGATCCAGCGGCTGATCGGCCGCAGCCTCCGGGGGGCGGTGGATTTGGCGGCCCTGGGGGAGCGGACCATCACCATCGACTGTGATGTGCTCCAGGGGGACGGCGGCACCCGTACTGCCTCCGTCACCGGCGGCTTTATCGCCCTGGCCATCGCCTGCAGAAAACTGGTGGAGAGCGGCGCGGTGGAGAAAAACCCCATCCGCCACGCCGTGGCAGCCGTTTCGGCGGGTATTGTGGGGGACGTACCCATGCTGGACCTCTGCTATGAGGAGGACAGCCGGGCCATGGTGGACCTCAACTGCGTGATGAACGACGCGGGGGAGCTCATCGAGCTCCAGGGCACCGGCGAGGGCCGGGGATTCACCGTGGCCGAGCAGCAGGAGCTGGTCCGCCTGTGCGGGAAGGGCATCCGGGAGCTGCTGGCAAAGCAGCGCCAGATTTTGGAGAGCGTCCGCCCCTCCCGGTAGAGGGGGAGAGCGGAGCCGCGCCGGCAGCGGCGCGTCACAGGAACACATATACCTTTGATAGAGAGAAGGGAGAAGACAAATGGTACAGATTTTTGAAATGATCATGCTGATCTGCTTTGGGCTGTCCTGGCCGTTCAATATCGCAAAATCCCTGCGCTCCCGGACGGCGAAGGGGAAGAGCGTGCTGTTTGAGGTTTTCATCATTGTGGGATACATCAGCGGCCTGGCGGGGAAGTTCATTGGGGACAATGTGACCTATGTGGCGGCGTTCTATGTGGCGGATATCGCCATGGTGGCCACCGATCTGGCCCTGACGCTGCGGAACAAGCACCTGGACCGGCTGGCGGCAAGGGGGGAGAAGGCGTGAAACTTGTACTGGCGTCCCGCAACCAGCATAAGCTGCGGGAGATGCAGGCCATCCTCTCCGCCCAGGGGATCGAGGTGGTGCTGGAGGGGGAGCTGGGCCTCTGCGTGGAGGTGGAGGAGACCGGCAGCACCTTTGCGGAAAACGCCCTGCTGAAGGCCAGGGCGGTGATGGAGAAGAGCGGCCTTCCCGCCATCGCCGACGACTCCGGCCTCTGTGTGGACGCGCTGAACGGCGCGCCGGGCGTCTACTCCGCCCGCTACGGCGGGGAGGAGCTGGACGACGTCCAGCGCTACCGGCTGCTGCTGGAGGTGCTGCGGGGCCAGACCAACCGGGCCGCCCACTTCACCAGCCACATCACCTGCTGTTTCCCCAACGGCGACGTGATCGACGCCGAGGGGACCTGCCCCGGCACCATCGCCTTTGCCCCTCAGGGCACCGGCGGCTTTGGCTACGACCCGGTGTTTTTCGTGCCGAAACTGCGGAAAACCTACGCCCAGCTGGCGCCGGAGGAGAAGGCGGCGGTGTCCCACCGCGGGAAGGCCCTGGCGGAGTTCGCGGAGAAGCTGCGGGAGTACCTGGCCGCCCAGCGGTAGCGCCGCCTTTTCCCCGCCGCGCAAGCGGCGTCCGAGCCTTCTCCCGAGGGAAAAATCCTGCCGCAGGGCGGACGAGGCGAATTGCCGCGGCGCGGCAAGAGAGGGCGGCCTGGGCCGTTCACTCCGCCCGAGGGAGATCAACAGGGTTCCCGCAGCGCCGAAGGCGGTGTGGGACAAGGGCGGCGGGAGGCATCAACAAAAAGAGGAGATCGACCCTATGGAATTGACCAGCAAACAGCGCGCCCAGCTGCGCGCGATTGCCAACAGCATTGATACCATTGTCTACATCGGCAAGGAGGGCATTACGGAAAACCTGGTGAAACAGGCAGACGACGCACTGGAGGCCCGGGAGATCATCAAGTGCAAGGTGCAGGAGAACGCCATGCTGACGGCGCGGGAGGCCTGCGAGGCCCTGGGCCGCCTCACCCGCAGCGAGCCGGTGCAGGTGATCGGGACCAGGTTTGTCCTCTACCGCCTGCAGCACGACAAGCGGCGGCGGAAGATCCAGCTGGTGCCGGCAGGGAAAAACCGGGAGGAAGGCTGACGTTTTTGCCGTGCAAAAGCATAGCAAAAACGGCTATGTGCCGCCTTCAGCGGCATGGCTATCCAATCAGCGCGCTTGGGCCGGGACGGCCCGCATGCGCGAAATTTGACGAAGAGGGAAACAATTTGACGGGATCGTTCGTCTATCGTCTATAGGAAGGACCAGGGAAGGGGAGAGACGCGTGAATATCGGCATCTATGGGGGGACCTTCAATCCCATCCACCTGGGCCACATGGCCGCGGCGCGGTACGCGGCCCAGGCCCTGGCGCTGGACCTGCTGTACCTCATTCCCGACGGCGTGCCGCCCCACAAAGATCTGGGGGAGGGGGCGCCCACGCCGGAGGACCGTCTGGCGATGGTGCGCCTGGCGGCGGAGAGCCTGCACCTGCCCAGGGGGGAGGCGGCGGTCAGCGACCTGGAGCAGCACCGGGCCGGAAAGAGCTACACGGTGGATACCCTCCGGGCGCTCCATCAGAAATTTCCAAAGGACACCCTCTGGCTTTTGATGGGGACGGACATGTTCCTCTCCTTCCACCGCTGGCGGGAGCCGGAGGAGATGCTGCGCTACTGCGGGCTGTGCGCCTTCAGCCGCAGCCAGTGGGACCGGGAGGAGCTGTTCCGCGCCCAGCGGGAGTTTTTGGAGCGGACCTACGGGGCCCGGGTGACCACCATCACGCTGCCCCAGCTGGTGGAGATCTCCTCCACCCAGCTGCGCGCCCTGCTCTCGGAGGAGGCCCCCGGCAGCGAGGACTGCAGGGGCGGGAAATTCCTGGCCCCGCCGGTGTACGGCTATATCCTCCGCCGCCGGCTGTACGGGACGGGGGAGGATCTCACGCGCCTTCCCCTGGCAAAGCTCCGCCCGGTGGCCCTCAGCCATCTCAAGGGCAGCCGGATCCCCCATGTGCTGGGGACAGAGGACACCGCCGCCGCTCTGGCCCGGCGGTGGGGCGCGGATGAGGAGACGGCCCGGCGGGCCGCCCTGCTCCACGACTGCACCAAGCGCCTGAGCCGGGAGGAGCAGCTGGCCCTGTGCCGGAAATACAGCATTGACCTGGATGAATATGAAAAGAAGGAGCTGAAACTGCTCCACGCCAAAACCGGCGCCGCCGTGGCCCGGGCGGAGTACGGCCTCAGCGAGGAGGCGGCCTCCGCCATCCGCTGGCATACCACGGGGAAGCCGGATATGACCACCTTGGAAAAAATCCTGTACCTTGCGGACTACATCGAGCCCACCCGGGACTTCTGCGATTTAAGGGAGCTGCGCCGCCTGGCCTTTGAGGACCTGGACCGGGCCACGCTTTTGGGGCTTACCATGGCGGTCCGCGATCTGCAGGTGAAAGGGATGGTCCTCCATCCCAATAGTGTGCGCGCGAGGGATTACTTGAAAGGAAGACTTGCATGAATCAATACAGAGGAAAGCGGGAGGCGCCAAAGCCCGAGCGGGAGGCCGGCATCCACCGGTCAAGACAGCAGGACGCCTCAAAGAAAACACAGCCCCAGACCGGCTCTCACAGCGCCGCCTCATCCGGGGCAAAGCCGCCCAGGCAGCGGCGGGACGGAGAGAAAAGCGGAGAGAGCTTTGCCAAACGCTGGCGGCGGTTTTTCCGCCGCCACCGGGCGGGCGTCATCGTGGGCGGCTCCATCCTGGGGCTGCTGCTGGTGCTGCTGGCCGCCGGGGCCATCTGGTGGGTGACCAATGTCAAGGCGCCGGACCTGCCCGCCATCACGCCCGGCGGAACCGGCGATCCCACCGACCCGGAGGAGGAGGGGGGCCTTGGCAGCCTGGTGGAGGGCATCAATGTGGACGAGGAGCTGCCCGACTACATCTCCAACCAGAAGGAGGGGGTCTACACCTTCCTCCTCATTGGCCGCACCACCATGGACGACAACTCCGACATGCTGATGCTCATCGTCTTTGACACCAACACCGGGGAGATCAACGCCTGCAGCATCCCCCGGGACACAATGATCAACCTCTCCTCGGATGTGAAGAAGATCAACTCCACCATCTGGGGCGGCGTGAACAACACCATGAACTGGGTCCGCAAGACCCTGGGCGTCTACCCCAACTTCTATGTCATGGTGGACTGGGCGGCCGTTGGGGAG
>CALWXD010000125.1 GCA_944385425.1 uncultured Oscillospiraceae bacterium
TGCGCATATAGGAGAAGTCGGTCTTGGGGAAGTCCTCGTGCTCCAGCAGGGCGATGAACATGGTGGGCACGCCGTGGAAGGCGGTGATCCGCTCGTTGTTGATGCAGCTGAGGGCCGGCTTGGGGGAAAAGTACGGCAGGGGCAGGATGGTGGCCCCGTGGGTCATGGAGGCGGTCATGGCCAGCACCATGCCAAAGCAGTGGAACATGGGTACCTGGATCATCATGCGGTCCGCGGTGGAGAGGTCCATCCGGTCGCCGATGCACTTGCCGTTGTTGACGATGTTGTGGTGGGTCAGCATGACGCCCTTGGGGAACCCGGTGGTACCGGAGGTGTACTGCATGTTGGCCACGTCGTAGGGGCTGACGGCGGCGGCGCGGCGGCGGACCTCCTCCATGGGAGTGCGGCTGGAGCGCTCCAGCATCTCCTCCCAGGTGAGGCAGCCCTTCATCCGAAAGCCCACCGTCACCACGTTGCGCAAAAAGGGCAGGCGCTTGCAGTGGAGGGGCTCGCCGGCCCTGGCGCTCTCCAGCTCCGGGCACAGCTCCCGGACGATCCTGGCGTAGGGGCTGTCCCGGTAGCTCTCGATCATCACAAGGGTGTGGGTGTCGCTCTGGCGCAGGAGGTACTCCGCCTCATGGATCTTGTAGGCGGTGTTGACGGTGACCAGCACGGCGCCGATCTTGGTGGTGGCCCAGAAGGTGAGGTACCACTGGGGCACGTTGGTGGCCCAGATGGCCACCTTGTCCCCCGCCTTCACCCCCAGGGCGATGAGGGACTGGGCCACCCGGTCCACGTCGTCCCGGAACTGGCTGTAGGTCCGGGTGTAGTCCAGGGTGGTGTATTTGAGGGCCAGCTGGTCGGGGAACTCCTCCACCATGGCGTCCAGCACCTGGGAGAAGGTCCTCTCGATGAGGGTCTCCTTCTTCCAGATGAATTTGCCGGTGCCGGCCTTGTTCTTATAGAGGTGTTTCTTCTGCCGCCGGAGGTTGTTGAACCGGCCCATGGTAACGGCGAAGTGGGTGAGGACCATCTCCAGGTCCTCCACGCCGGCGATCCACGCCGGCTCCCAGCTGAGGGAGAGATAGCCGTCATAGTTTACCGAGCGCAGGGCGTTCATCATGTCCTGCAGGGGCAGCCGCCCCTCCCCCAGGAGCACATGGGACACATGCCCCCCCTCCGCCGGCGCGCCGTCGCTGACGCGGACGTGGCGGACGTAGGCCCCCAGGTTGGTGATGGTGGTCTCCGCGCTCTCCCCGGCGGCAAAGCAGGTGGCGAACATGTCCCAGCAGGCGGCCAGGGCGTCGCTGGCGAAGTGGTTGAGCACGTCCCGCAGGCGGGCCGTGTCGGCGAGGCCGCCGGTGGTCTCTACCAGCAGCACCACGCCGCTGCGCTGGGCCGTCTCCACATAGGGCGCCAGGGCGGCGGTGAGGGCGGCCGGGTCCGTCTCCGCCGAGGCGACGGAGACGTAGGGGGCCAGCAGGTCCCCGGCGGCGCGGATGGCGTCAAGGATCTCATCGGCGGCGGCGGGGTCGGCGAAGTCGCCGGCTGTCCCCACACAGGGGATGTCCAGCCCCTGCTGGACCATCCGCCGCTTGGCGGACACGGCCAGCTCCGGGTTGGTGGGGCTGGTGCGCTGGCAGAAGACCGGGCTGCGAACCGAGTCGATCTCCACGCCCCGTACATTGGTGCCGGCGGCGGCGGAGCAGAAACCGGGCCAGTCCCGTCCGGACCAGCCGCGGGTGGAATAGGAGAGTTTCATGGTGCATCCTCCGTTGTCTGTGAAGTGGTTGGACGGCGCCTGTGCCGTCCGCCGCTCCGCCGCCGCGCGGCGGAGCGGGAGGGAGGGGCCTTACGCCTCCTCGTAGACGATCTTGTTCAGCGCGCTGATATAGGCCCGGATGCTGGCGCCGATGATGTCGGTGGAGATGCCGGTGCCAGAGTAGAGGCGGCCGCCGCTGCGGAGCTTGACCAGGGCCGAGCCCATGGCCTCCCGCCCCTCGGTGACGGTCTGGATCTGGAAGTCGTCCAGCTCATAGTGGTGGCCGATGGCCTGCTCGATGGCCAGGAACGCCGCGTCCACCGGCCCGTCGCCGTTGGCCACGCTGGTCATCCGCCGGCCGTCCTTCTCCAGCGTCACGCTGCTCATGGCGCCGATGGTGCCGCCGTTGGTGACGAGATAGTCGGCGATCTGGTAGGTGGAGGGCACCTGGAGGGCGGTGGAGGCGATGATGGCCTCCATCTCCCGGGTCCCCACGAAGTGTTTCTTCTCCGCCACGGTCTGGAACGCCTCGTAGACCTTGGCGGTGTCCTCCTCACTGAGCTCATAGCCCATCTGGCGGACCACCTTCACCATCTCGGAGATGTCGTCCCCGGCGGAGAGGCAGACGCCGGCGATGTCGCCGCCTACGCCGCTGTCGAAGGGGGAGCCCTCGCTGCGCTCGGTCTGCAGCAGCCACTGCATCTGCTTGGCCGCCCGGCTCAGCTCCGTGGTGCGAAGGCCCACGGCGATGCCCAGCTCGTCGCCCTTGACGCCCACAAACCGGGCAAAATCCACCACGCCAGGGCAGTCCATGGGGGCGATGGAGGTCTTGATCACCTGGGCCCCGGCGGCGATGGCCGCCGCCGCGCAGGCCACGGACATCTTCAGCATGTCGCTGATCTCCACGCCCACCTCCACGCCGGACAGGGCCGGCACGGCGGCATAGACCTCCCCCAGGAACCTGGTCCACTCCTCCGGCGTCATCACGCCGGCGCTGTCGCACAGGGTGATCTGGGCCGCCCCCGCCTCGATGGCGGCGGACAGCACCTCGTAGAGGAAGGCGCCCTCAGCCCGGGTGGCGTCCACGGCGGAGAAGGCCACGTTCTCCGTGTGGTAGCGGGCCCGCTCCACCAGGGTCTTTACCAGCTCCAGCATCTTGGGCCCCTTCTTGTGGCACTGGTACTCCATCTGGATGGCGGAGACGGGGACCATCACATGGAGGGCCGCCTTTTTGGCGCCCTTGACGCTGTCCCAGGCCGCGTCCACCGCCTCCGCGCTGAGGCCGCAGGCGGCGGACAGGGCGGACACCGTCACGACGCTGGCAATGGTCTTGTTGGCCAGGGCGTCGGCCACCGCGTCCTCGATCACCGGCAGCTCGATCACGTCGGTCTTCAGCCGGTCCAGGGTCCGGGCGATCTCAATGCGCTCTTTGAAACTGATGGAGGCGGCGTGCTGCCGGGCCGCCTGGCGGAGGGTCACGTCGGAAATTTTGATCGTCTTCATGGTTCCTGCTCCTTTTATCTCCAAATGATTTTCTCTTGTTGGATCGGGCCGGCGCCGGCCGGGTTCCCCGCGGCGGGGATAAAGCAAAACGTCCCAGGAGTGAGACATTCACTCCTGGGACGATAACATCAAAGTTTACCGCGGTACCACCCGGATTTGCGCCAAAGCGCACACTCTGCAAGGCTCCAACAAGCCTCTGCCTTCGATAACGGGGGCCTCCGTGATTCCCTACTGGAGAAAGACTCGTTGGGGAACCCAGCTCCGGTGCCAGCCGCCAGGCCGCCGCTTCCCGGCTCGCACCAACCGCCGGTTCTCTGAAAGCCATCGCAGCAAGGCATAACACCTTCCAAGCTTTTTGCTGTTTTCGCTGAATGCGTTGGTGCTATTGTAGCAGGGAAAAAGCGGCGCTGTCAAGAAACACTTTGCCCAAAAGCCCCCGGCCGCTCCGGCTCTATGCTTGTCGGTTTTGTAGAATTTTGCCCCGCGCCGCCCCTGCGGGACCGGGGAGCGGATCTCCCCGGAAAAAACAAAACCCACGCCCCGCGGCGTGGCTTGACGTATCTGGGTGGACCTGTGACCTTACCGCTCGCTGACGATCAGCGTGCACTCGCCGTAGATCATATCGTCCAGGTCGACGCCCGTAAAGCTCCGTGCCATGTTCGCTATCACTTCCTTTCTCTTCTGTTTTCTGGTTCCAGTATAGCACACATTGTACAATTTACAAGTTAACTTTTTGTAAATAACGGCAAAAAATTCTGGGATTCGCTCTTGGTTTTTCCAGCCGCCTGTGGTATACTGTACCCTGTGAAAAAGCGAACTGCGGTATCCCATTCAAAGGACGAAAGAACATGATGGCAAAGCATCCCTCTCCCCGGCGCGGAAGGCGCAGGCTGCTGGCTTGGGCGGCGGTCCTTTTTTTCTGCGCCGGTTTTTTCTATTGGAGCAACCGCTCCCTCCAGGTGGATGCCTTCACCTACACCGATCCGGGCCTTCCCGCCGGGTTTGACGGCCTCACCATCGTGCAGCTGTCGGACCTCCACGGCGCGGTGTTCGGCGATGACAACGCCGACCTCCTCTCGGCGGTGGAGGCGGCGGCGCCGGACCTCATCGTTCTCACTGGGGACCTGCAGGACCGGTTCCGGAATACGCCGCCGGAATACACCTGGTCCCTGGGGGAGCGCCTCGCCGCCATCGCCCCCACCTACTTTGTCACCGGCAACCACGAGTGGGCGGTAGGGGGCGTGCCGGAGCTGAAGGCGGGTCTGGATGCCGCGGGGGTTACCGTGCTCACCAATGCGTACGTCCAGCTGGAGCGGGGCGGAGACACCCTGGTGCTGGCGGGCATCGACGACCCCAACGGCTACGCCGACCAGAAGACCCCGGAGGAGCTGGCGGCGGAGATCTATGCCCAGGAGGGGGAGGACGTCTACTGGCTGCTGCTGGCCCACCGCAACAGCCTCTTTGAATCGGACTACAGCCTTCTGGGGGCGGACCTGGTGATCTCCGGCCACGGCCACGGCGGCATGATCCGCCTGCCCTTTACCGACGGGCTCATCAGCACGGACCGGACCCTCTTTCCCTCCTTCACCGCCGGGTTTTACAGCGCCAACGGCCGGACGGTGTTCGTCTCCCGGGGCCTTGGCAACTCCGGCCCCAGCTTTCGCCTCTTTAACCGCCCCCAGGTGGTGGTGCTGACGCTGGAGAAGGGGGCGGGGGAAGCATGAGCGCCCTCTCCCGGTTCCGCCCGGTACGGCCCGCCCCGCCCCTCCGGCGGCGGCTGGCCCACCTGGGGCTGATGGTCCTCGCCGGCGCGGCCATGGGCCTTCTGGCCAAGTGGCTGGATTTTTCCAGCCAGCTGCTGGGCGCGGTTTTCTCGGAGCTGCCGGTCTGGATCCTGCTGGGGCTGCTGATCGCCCGGCTCAGCGGCAGCCCCGGCCGGGCGGCGGCCCACGCCCTCCTGTTCTTCCTGGCCATGCTCCCCCCTTACTACCTGGCGGCGGAGGCCATGGGCGGGGTGTGGGGGATGGCCTATGCCTGCGGCTGGACGGCGGCGGCCTGCCTGTCCCCTCTTCCGGCCTTTGTGATGTGGTACGCCTTTGGCCGGGGATGGCTGCCGAACCTTTTGTCCGTCTTGGGTACGGCGGCGGCGCTGCTGGCCGATGTGGTGGTCTTTCGCAGCCTGAACGGCCGGGACTTTGTCCTGGCTCTCCTGTGCGCGCTGCTGCTCTTTGGCTGCAAGGCGGTAAAAAAGCCAGGACGCTTGAATACAAATTGAAATCTTTCTTTCTGATATAACAATTTGAAATCAAAAAGAGTGAGCGCCTTCATGAATTACGACGCGGGACAATACGATATCGCCGTCATCGGCGCAGGCCACGCCGGCATCGAGGCGGCCCTGGCCGCGGCCCGGCTGGGGCGGAAAACCATCTGTTTCACCATCAATCTGGA
>CALWXD010000126.1 GCA_944385425.1 uncultured Oscillospiraceae bacterium
AAGATGTTGTAGTTCCGGTGGGCGATGAAATACTCCACGATAATATCGAACTTGCTGGCGTGAGAAAAGGCAAAGCCCGCTTTCCCCAGCATCTCCCGAGCTTCCTCCAGCGGCAGTTCCAAGGCAATGGCAAAGGCCATGGCGGTGGGCTTGGAGGGCTTGTAGTGGACATCGGAGCGGATCTTGGAGAAGAGCTTGCGGTCGATATTGGCCTTTTTGTAGCACTGGGCGTCGGTCATGCCCTTTTCATCAATTTTCCGCAGGAGCATCTGGGAAAAGCTCTCGTCCAGCCTCCCCAGGGCCTCATCAAGGCTGCCGGGTACGGCGGCAGATGCCGTCTCCGCCATGGGGGCGGGCGCCGGGGCCCGGAACTGCCGGCGGAGCTGTTCCGCCCGGCTGTCGGTGTGCTCTGACACATAGCGGTCGTCGATATAGGCGGCGATATCGGCAAAGAGTTTTCCGCCGATGGTGTAGGCGGCCCGGTCGAAGATGACCAGGTACACGGTCATATCGTGGGAGAGCAGAAAGTCCCCGATGGCATCCACCGCCACCTTTAGGGCCTGGTCCTTGGGGTAGCCGTACACCCCGGAGGAGATGAGGGGGAAGGCCACCGTCTCGCAGCGGTGCGCCAGCGCCAGCTCCAGGGAATTGCGGTAGGCGGAGGTGAGCAGCTCCCGCTCACCGTGGCCGCCGCCCCGCCAGATGGGGCCCACGGTGTGGATCACATACTTGGCGGGCAGGCGGTAGCCGCGGGTGAGCTTGGCCTGTCCGGTCTTGCATCCGTTCAGGGTGCGGCACTCGGCCAGCAGCTCCGGCCCGGCGGCCCGGTGGATGGCCCCGTCCACACCTCCGCCGCCCAGCAGGCTCTCGTTGGCGGCGTTGACGATGGCGTCCACCCTCAAGGTGGTGATGTCGGCCCGTACAATCTGTAAAGGCATAGGGGTACCTCCTTTCTGACAGCCCTATCATATCACGAAGGGGTCGGCCTGGCAATCCTGGAAGATGGCCTCCGGCGGCCGGCGGGAGAGAGGGGATGGAATTTTGTCGCCGGTGGGGAAAAACCATATTGACGAAACGAGGATTGTATGGTAAAATAACAAAGCTTGATTTGCGGATGAACTGCCGCAGCAAGCAGGGGTTCCATTGACGCTGGAATAGCTCAGTCGGTAGAGCAGCTGATTCGTAATCAGCAGGTCGTCAGTTCGAGTCTGATTTCCAGCTCCAGATAGCCGCACGGTTTGCCGTGCGGCTATCTTTTTCGCCCCGCGGCGAGGGGAACGGTTTAACGGGGGAATCGTGCGGCCGCCAGGAGAGGGGCGCCGCAGCGCTAGCGGGCGGGCGCCCCGGCGTCCAGCAGCGTAAAGCGGTTTTTCTCCGCCAGCAAAAGTCCCTCCCGCCGCATCCGGCCCAGCTCGCTGGACAGGGCGCTGCGGTCCACATTGAGGTAGTCGGCCAGTTGCTGGCGGTTGAAGGGGATGGTGAAGGAGCGGCTGCCGGTTCGAAGGGCCTGGTCGGAGAGGTAGGAGAGCAGCCGCCCCCGGATGGATTTGGCGGCGGTGTAAAAGATCTTGCGGGACAGGCCCAGGTTTTTCCGGGCCGTGAGGGCCAGGAGGTTCCTAAGGAGCTTCCCGTGGTGCGGGCAGCCGGCGGCGCAGGGCGTCAGCATCCGCTCCGCCGGCAGGAGGAGAACCTCCGCCGCCTCCGCCGCGGCGACGTTGACCATCAGCGGCTCGCCCGGCGTACAGGCGTACGCCTCGGCAAAGATCTGCCCCGGCCCCACGCTGTCCAGCACGGTGGTGTTGCCCCAGAAGTCGTCCCGCCCGATGAGGACGCGGCCGGAGAGCACCACCCCCAGGGCCGCGGCCGCCTCCCCGGCGCGGCAGATCATCTCCCCCTTCTGAAACCCCCGCCGCTCCGCCCCCAGGCAGCGGAGGACCTCCGCCGTCTCCTGGGGCGTCATGCCGGAAAACAGCGCCGAGGCCGCCAGCTGCTTTTCCATCGCCCGCCCTCCTTCCGCTGCTTTGCCAACAGATTTCCTGCCTGTATTGTAGTATAGCCCGGCCCTGGCGTCAAGCTGCAAAAGGGATGCCGCCCGGTCAATAGATGAAGCCCACCCCAGAAGGGGTGGGCTCCATTTTTGTCATGGGCAGCGCGGCGGTGCCTTACGCCACCAGGTAGGCGTACTTGGTGAGGACGGTGTAGATCAGCACCTCGATGTCGGCGGGCAGGTCGTTGGCGCCGCTGAGGTCGGCCTCGAAGACCTTGCCCTCCAGCCGGACCAGCACCTTCTGGCCGCCCAGGGGCAGGAATCCGCTGTTCTCCGTGCTCTCGTCGAAACCGGCCCGGTCGTAGAACAGGGTGAACTTGTCCTTGTAGGGACGGCTGTCGTAGGGGCAGAAGACGGCGCAGTTGCCGCACTCGTTGCACATCCGGTCCACATGGAGGATCTGGGTGCGCCCGTCGGGCAGCTGGATGGTCACGTTGGCCCGGTTGGGGCACACGTCCACGCAGCACTCGCACACCACGTTGCAGGTGAGGCAGCGGTCGCCCTCGCACTTGGCGCTCTCGCAGAGGATGCCCTTCTTGGCGGCGGCCTCGTCCCGGGTGGGCTTGGCGGCGGCGGGGATGCGGGCGGTATAGGCGCTGCCGATGACGGCCTCGGCAAAGGCGGAGGCGTCTGCAATGCCCTCCACCACCGTGGCCGGGCCCCGGAGGGCGTCGCCGGCGGCATAGACGCCGGAGAGGTTGGTCTCAAAGGAGGGACGGCCCTTCTCGTTGACCTTCACGCCGTAGGCGGCCAGCATGTCGTCGTCCACCTTCTCGCCCACGGCGGAGATGACGGTGTCGCAGTCGATGGCGACGGTCTCGTCGGTCTCCACAGGCTTGCGGCGGCCGGAGGCGTCGGGCTCGCCCAGGACCATCTTCCGGCACAGGAGCTTGCCGTCCTTCTGCTCCACCGGGCTCACCAGCTCCAGGAACTGGACGCCGTCGGCAATGGCCAGCTCCAGCTCCTCCGCGTCGGCGGGCATGTACTTCTTGGTGCGGCGGTAGACCAGGGTGCTGGATTTCGCCCCGGCGCGCAGGGCCAGGCGGGCGGCGTCCATGGCGGTGTTGCCGCCGCCGATGACGGCCACATGGCCCAGCTCCTCGCTCTTCCCGCTCTTCACGTCCCGCATCCACTGGATGACGGGCTTCACGTTGCCGGAGATGTCCAGTTTTCCGGGTTTCCAGGCGCCGACGGCAAAGAGGATGTGGGTGTAGCCGGACTTCTTCAGCTCATCCACGGAGGGGGCGGGGGTGTTGAGCTTGACCTCCACGCCCATCTTCCGCATGAGGGAGGCGTCCTTCTCGATGGCCTCGTCGCTGATGCGGAAGGAGGGGATCACATGGCGGACCACGCCGCCCAAGGAGGCCTCCCGCTCAAAGAGGGTGGTGGGGATGCCGGCCCGGCCGCAGAAGTAGGCCGCCGCCATGCCGGTGGGGCCGCCGCCGATGATGGCCACCTTCTTGCCGTCGTAGACGGGGGTGGGGGTCTTCAGCTTGGCCATGAGGGCGTCGTAGCCCCGCTCTGCCGCTACCAGCTTGGTGGCGCGGATCTGGACAGAGCGGTCGTAGAAGTTGCGGGTGCACTTGTCCATGCAGTGGTGGGCGCAGATGGTGCCGGTGATGAAGGGCAGGGGGTTCTTCTCCAGGATCACCTTCAGCGCGGCGTCATACTTCTTCTGGCGGCACAGCTCGATGTATTCGGGGATGTCCTGGCCGATGGGGCAGCCGCCCTTACAGGGGGCGGTAAAGCAGTCGATGAGGGGGACCTTGCTGTAGAGCTTGCGGCGGGGCAGGGGCTTGATGGCCTTCACGTGGTGCTTGTCGCTGCGGATGGCCACGGCCAGGGCGTCCACCTTCTCGATGTCCACCTGGGCGAAGGGCTCGAAGGGCAGCATCTCCAGTTTCCCCGCGATCTGCTTAAAGCGCTGGTACCCGCCGGGCTTGAGCTCGGTGGTGGCCATGGTAATGGGCCAGATGTGGCAGGCGAAGAGCCGGTCGATGTTGAAGAAGTCGGCGCCGCCGGAGTAGCTCAGACGCAGCCGCCCGTCAAACTCCTTGCTGATCCGCCGGGCCATCTCGATGGTCAGCGGGAAGAGGCTCTTGCCGGCCATGTACATCTCCTCGCTGGGGAGCTCATGGTTCTTCACGTCCACCGGGAAGGTGTTGGAGAGCTTGAGGCCGAACTCCAGCCCGTTGTCCCCGGCCAGCTTCAAAAGGCGGCGGAACATGGGGATGGCGTCGCTGTACTGCAGGTCCTCGTTGAAGTGGTGCTCGTCAAAGGCGATGTAGTCGTAGCCCATGCCGTCCAGGATGGAGCGGGCGCTCTCATAGCCCAGGATGGTGGGGTTGCACTTGACGAAGGTGTGCAGGTGCTTCTCCGTGATGAGATAGGAGGCGATGCGCTCGATCTCATCCGGCGGGCAGCCGTGGAGGGTGGAGACGGTGACGCTGTCGGAGATGCAGGCGGGGATGGTGTCGATAAAATCGCTCTCGCCGGGGAACATCTCCTTGAGCACCCGGATGCACTCCTGGAAGATGGGCTCCTTAGAGGCGTCCTTCATGCCGTTTAAGTACTTGTCGATCTTCTCGCCCTTGATGCCCTCCAGGTCGTAGCCCACGGACATGTTGAAGATAAAGCCGTTGGGGTCGCCCAGGCCGTAGACCTTAGACAGGATCTTGCAGGCGCACCAGGCCTTCACATACTCCTCGTAGGCCTGGGGGAC
>CALWXD010000127.1 GCA_944385425.1 uncultured Oscillospiraceae bacterium
CCAGATGCGCCGGGACGGCACCCCCTATATCACCCACCCGCTGAATGTGGCGCAGATCGTGGCGGAGATGCGGCTGGACAGCGAGTCCATCCAGGCGGCCCTCCTCCACGACTGCATCGAGGATACCGACGCCAGCTACGACGATATCGCCAAGCGCTTCGGCGTGACGGTGGCGGACCTGGTGGACGGCGTCACCAAGCTGACACGGGTCCACTACACCACCATGGAAGAGGAGCAGATGGAGAACCTGCGGAAGATGCTCTTCGCCATGAGCCGGGATATCCGGGTGATCCTCATCAAGATCGCCGACCGGCTTCACAACATGCGCACCATGGAGTATCAGACCCCGGAAAAGCAGCGGAAAAAGGCCTTTGAAACCATGGAGATCTACGCGCCCATCGCCCACCGGCTGGGCATGCAGAAGGTGAAGTGGGAGCTGGAGGACCTGTCGCTGAAATATCTCGATCCGGTGGGCTACGACGAAATCACCTCCGCCCTGGCGGAGAAGAGCGACGAATACATGGTCTTTATGGACCGGGTCCAGGGGGAGATCGTCCAGCGCCTGACGGAGCTGCAGATCGAAAACACCGTCTACGGACGGGTCAAGCACCCCTACAGCATCTACCGGAAGATGTATGCCCAGGGCAAGACCTTTGAACAGGTCTACGATCTTTTCGCCTTCCGGGTGCTGGTGAACACGGTGGCCGACTGCTACAATGTGCTGGGCGCCATCCATGATCTCTACAAGCCTGTTCTGGGCCGGTTCAAGGACTATATCGCCATGCCCAAGCCCAACATGTACCAGAGCCTCCACACCACCGTCATCGGCGAGGACGGCATCCCCTTCGAGGTGCAGATCCGCACCTATGAGATGCACGCCATCGCCGAATACGGCGTGGCCGCCCACTGGAAATACAAGCAGGGCGTGAAGAGCGACGACAAGGAGAGCACCTACGAGTGGATCCGGCGGCTGCTGGAAAACCAGGAGGACGCCGACGCCGAGGACTTTATCCACAGCCTGAAGGTGGATATGTTTGACGACGAGGTGTTCGTCTTCACCCCCCGGGGGGACGTGACGAACCTCCCCGCCGGGGCCACCCCCATCGACTTTGCCTACTCCATCCACTCCGCCATCGGCAACTCCATGGTGGGCGCCAAGGTCAACGGGCGGATGGTGGGCTTTGACTATGTGCTCCACAACGGCGACATTGTGGAGATCCTCACCAGCAAGACCGCCAAGGGCCCCAGCCGGGACTGGATGCAGATCGCCAAGAGCAGCGAGGCCCGGAGTAAGATCCGCCAGTGGTTCAAAAAGGAGCGGCGGGACGAGAACATCGCCAACGGCCGCAGCGCCTTTGAGGCGGAGCTCAAGCACGCCGGCATCTCCATGAGCGCCGCCGTGGCGCCGGAGGTGCTGGAGCGGGTGCTGAAGCCCACCAGTTTCAACACCCTGGAGGAGATGTACGCCGCCATCGGCTACGGCGGCTATACCGCCCAGAAGGCGGTGCACCGGTTCCGGGACGAGCTGGCCGCCCAGCACCGGGCGGAGAAGGCAGCGGCGGCGGAGGCGGCCAAGTCCGTGGAGAAGAGCCAGAAGCCCGCCCCGCCCAAGCAGACCCGCAGCGAGAAGGGCATCATCGTGGAGGGCCTCTCCAACTGCCTGGTGAAATTCGCCAAGTGCTGCACCCCGGTGCCCGGGGACGACATCATCGGCTTTATCACCCGGGGGTACGGCGTCTCCGTCCACCGCACCGACTGCCCCAACGCCTCCCCGGAGCACCAGCGGGAGGAGCCGGGGCGGTGGATCACCGTCAGCTGGGGGGAGGACATCAACCTCAGCTACGCCACCGCGCTGGAGGTGGTGTGCAAGGACCGCAACAACCTGCTGGTGGACATCTCCACGGCCCTGTCCACCTGCAAGGTCAGCGTGGCGGGGATGAACGCCCGCACCACCAGCGACGGCTTTGCCATCTTCTATGTGAGCATCAACGTCGCCGACCGCGCCCAGCTGGACCAGGTAATGACCAAGATCCGCAACATCTCCGACGTGATCCAGGTGACCCGGACCGCCTCGTGACCCGCGGCGGCAGGGGCGGGGCATCCCCTGTATTTTTGCATTTCTGAGAGGAAAGGGTTGTGAAATCGTGCGCGCTGTTGTAACAAGAGTCGCCTCCGCCGACGTCAAGGTCGAGGGCAGAACGGTGGGGGAGATCGGGCGGGGCTATCTGGTGCTCCTGGGGGTGGCCCCGGAGGACACGGAGGACACCGCCGTCAAGCTGGCGGAGAAGATCTGCAACCTCCGCGTCTTTGAAGATGAAAACGGGAAGATGAACCGCAGCCTGGAGCAGGTGGGCGGCAGCCTCCTGGTGGTCAGCCAGTTCACCCTCTTTGCCGACACCTCCTCCCGCCGCCCGGGCTTTACCGGCGCGGCCAGGCCCGAGGTGGCCATCCCCCTCTACGAGCGGTTTATGGCCCACTGCCGCGGCCGCGGGTTCCAGGTGGCCCACGGCGAATTTGGGGCCAGCATGGCCGTCACGTCGGTGAACCAGGGGCCGGTTACGATCCTGTTTGACACGGAGCAGAAGTGACGCGCGCCGCCGGCAGGCCGGGCCCTCCGGCCGCCGGGGAGCGGATTTTATTTGATACTGCCGCCGGGGACCGGCCCCGGCGGGAAAGGAGCGGTTCCTATGATTCTACAGTCCATTGTCGTCGGCCCGGTGGAGACCAACTGCTACCTCCTGGGGGACGAGGGGAAGGGCGTGTGCGTCCTGGTGGACCCCGGCGCCAACGCCCCCGCCCTCATCAAGCTGGTGGAGGACAGCGGCCTTCAGCTGCAGGCCTTCTTCCTAACCCACGGCCACTACGACCACCGGGACGCCCTGCCGGCGCTGCGGGAGGCATATCCGGACCTGCCGGTCTATATCCATGAAAGGGAGCGGCTGCAGCCCGGCCTGTCGGAGCGCTATTTCTACGGCGGCCCCTGCCGCACCTGGGCGGACGGCGACATCGTCCCGGTGGGGGACCTCGCGGTGCAGGTGCTGGAGACGCCGGGCCACACCGCCGGCAGCGTGGTGCTGCTGGCGGAGGACGTGATGCTCTCCGGGGACACCCTTTTCGCCACCTCCTGCGGCCGGTGCGACCTGCCCGGCGGGGACATGCTGGAGATGTTCCAGTCCCTCCGGCGGCTGGGCCTCCTGGAGAAGGACTACAAGGTCTATCCCGGCCACGGCGGCCCCACCACCCTCGCCCAGGAGCGGCTGCGCAACCCCTATCTGCGCCGGGCGCTGCAGCTATGAGGCTGGTTTTCATCGGGCACGACTGCCGCTATGCCATTGAGCAGAGCCTTTTGGCCTTCTTCCCCCAGGAGCGGCCCGTCTACGAGGGGGAGGGGGAGCCCTGGGCGGAGGTCAAGCTGCTGGAGGGGAAACGGTTCCATACGGCGGTGACCACCATCGCCATGGACGGAAAGCGCGCCCGGGGCGCCGCCCGGGCGAAGCTGAAGGCCATCGCCGACCCCTATGAGCAGGAGCGGACGCGGCAGAAGATCCTAAAGCTCAGCTTTTTCAAGGCCGCCGCCGCCCTTACCGGCACCGTCCCCCCCTGGGGGGCGCTGACGGGCATCCGTCCGGCCAAGCTGGCTGCCCGCCTCCTCGCCCAGGGGCACACCCGGCGGGACACGGACCGCATCCTGCGGGAGACCTACTTTGTCTCCCCCCAGCGGCGGCGGCTGTGCCTGGACGCGGCGGAGGCGTCCCTGCGGGCGGACAGGGACCTTGACGAGCGGGACATCTCCCTCTACGTGGGGATCCCCTTCTGCCCCACCCGCTGCGCCTACTGCAGCTTTGTCAGCAACAGCGTGGAAAAATCCTTCCGCCTGGTGGAGCCCTTCCTGGAGACCCTAAGCCGGGAGATCGCCTCCGCCGGGGCGATGGTGGAGCGGCTGGGCCTGCGCGTCAAGTCCTTCTACATGGGCGGCGGCACCCCCACCACCCTCTCCGTCGGCCAGATGGACCGGCTGCTGGGCCAGCTGGAGGAGCATTTTGACCTGTCCCGCCTGGTGGAGCGGACGGTGGAGGCCGGCCGGCCGGACACCATCACCCGGGAAAAGCTGGAGGTGCTGAAGGCCCACGGCGTGGACCGCATCAGCGTCAACCCCCAGACCATGGAGGACCACGTCCTTAGGGCCATCGGCCGGCGGCACACGGCGGCGGATATTGAGGCCACCATGGAGATCGTGGCGGCGGTGGGTTTCCCCCATGTGAATATGGACCTCATCGCCGGCCTCCCCGAGGACACGGCGGAGGGGTTTCGGCGGAGCCTCCGCCGGGTGATGGATTTCGGCACAGATAATCTCACCATCCACACGCTGAGCCTCAAAAAGGGCAGCCGCATCACCCTGGAGGGGACGCGCAGCCCCTCGGTGGAGGAGGTGGCGGCCATGCTGGACTACGCCGACCCCGCCCTCCGGGCCGCCGGGTTCGCCCCCTACTACCTCTACCGGCAGAAGTACCAGTCCGGCAGCTTTGAAAACGTGGGCTGGTGCAGGGCCGGAGGCGAGGGGCTCTACAACATCTACATCATGGAGGAGCTCCACGGCATCCTCAGCCTGGGCGGCGGCGCCTCCACCAAGATGGTGGACCGGCGGCACGACCGCATCGAGCGGGCGTTCAATCTGAAGTACCCCCTGGAATATATTGAGCGCCCGGAAAAAATCGCGGAAAATCAACAGGCATTTTTCGCCTTTTATGATACTATGCTGAAAGGTAAGTGAGACCATGGCCTATTCCTTGACCGCCATCAACGACGCCATCCGCTCCGACCCCAGGGGCTTTGTGGCCGAGTGCGACGCGGAGTTCAACAAGAAGATCCACCGGGCCGCCCAGAAAATCGCGGAAAACCACACCCGCTCCCACATCGTGCTGCTGTCCGGCCCCTCCGGCAGCGGGAAGACCACCACCTCCAAAAAGATCCAGGCCCGGCTGGAGGAGATGGGCATCCGCGCCCACGCCGTGGAGATGGACAATTACTTCCAGACCGTGGACCCGGACACCGCCCCCCGCAACCGGGACGGGCAGATCGACTACGAGTCCCCCTTCTGCCTGGACATGGACCTGCTCAACCGCCACTTCAAAATGCTGGACCGGGGGGAGACCATCCACATCCCCAAGTTCGAGTTTGCCCGGCAGATGCGCTCCGGCGTCATGAGCAGCCCCCTCAAGCTGGGGAAGGACGAGATCGCCATCTTCGAGGGCATCCACGCCCTCAACGACATCATCACCGGCAAAAACCCCAACGCCACCAAGCTCTACATCTCCGCCCGGAGCAACGTGGTCAGCGACGGGGGGGAGGTGGTCTTCAAGGGCACCTGGATGCGCCTGGCCCGCCGCACCGTGCGGGACGCCAAGTTCCGTGCCTGGGAGCCCCATGTGACCATGAAGATGTGGAGCAGCGTGCGCCGGGGGGAAAAGCTGTACATCTCCCCCTTCAAGGACAACGCCGACATCATTTTCGACAGCTCCCTGCCCTATGAGGTCAGCGCCATCAAGCCCCACGCCCTGCCCCTCTTTGAGCAGCTCACCCCGGAGATGGAGCGGTATGAGGAGATCGGGCACCTGCTCCGCTCCTACCCCCTCTTCGAGACCCTGGACGACGACCTCGTCCCCGCCGACTCCCTCATCCGGGAGTTTATCGGCGGCGGCATCTACAGCGAGTGACCCCGCTTTCAACACCGAACAAGGGAGGATACCCACATGGACCAGGAAAAATGGATCCGGACCTGGAACCGCTGGTTCCAGCGCACCTGTGAGACCGCCGCCGGCGTAGGCGCCGCGGCCCGCTGCGGCGCGGCCAAGGCCGGCAAGGCGGCGGAGAACGCCCTGTCCTACACCAGGGGCAGGGTGGCCATCGCCGACAAGCGGGCGGAGGTGAACCTGCAGCTGCGGCGGATCGGCGAGATGGTCTACGCCACCCACACCGGCGACCCCACCGACAGCGCCGAGATGCAGAAGGCGCTGGAGGCTGTGGACGCGCTGAAGGCGGAGATCAGCGCCCAGGAGCGGGCGCTGCAGGCCATCCGCGGCGTCTCCGTCTGCCCGGCCTGCGGCCACGTCAACCCCTCCGACCACGTCTTTTGCAGCAACTGCGGCCAGAGCCTGACGCGCTAGCGGGCCGAATCTCCCGACCGCAGGGAAAAAGGAGACACATGTCCAAGGAAAAGAAACAGACCTTTTTAGGCGGCACGGTAATCCTGGCCGCCGCGGTGGCGCTGGTGAAGGTCATCGGCGCCCTCTACAAGATCCCCCTGGGCAACATCCTGGGCACAGAGGGGATGACCCATTTCAACAGCGCCTACAACATCTACTCCGTCCTCCTGGCCATCTCCACCGCGGGGCTGCCCCTGGCGGTGAGCAAGCTGGTGTCGGAGGCCAGGGCCCTGGGCCGCTACCGGCAGAGCCGGAAGATCCTGCGGGTGTCCATGTGGCTGTTTGTCATCCTGGGCGCCCTGGGCACCGGCCTCATGCTCCTCTTTGCCCGGGAGCTGGCGGGGCTGATGAACGACTCTTTGGGCTACTGGCCCATCAAGGCCCTCAGCTTTTCGGTGCTCTGCGTGTGCATCATGTCCGCCTACCGGGGCTACACCCAGGGCCAGGGGAACATGCTGCCCTCCGCCATCTCCCAGATCATTGAGGCCGCCTTCAAGCTGATCGTGGGCCTAATTTTGGCCTGGTACTTCGTGGATCTGGGGCTGGGACTGGACGTGGGGGCGGCGGGGGCCATCCTGGGGGTCACCGCCGGGTCGGTGATCGCCATGCTCTACATGCTGGCCGACCACCTCCGCAGCCGCCGGGACGACCCCGCCGGCGCCGACGTCCCCACCAGCTCCCGGCATATCCTCCGCCGCCTGCTGGCCATCGGCGTCCCCATCACCATCGGCTCCTCCGGCATGAGCATCATCTCCACCCTGGACCAGGCCATCGCCATGGGGCGGCTGCAGTCGGTGCTGGGGATCTCGGAGGAGGCCGCCGCGGCCCTGTACGGGGAGTACAGCTTCGGCATGACCCTCTTCAACTTCCCCTCCTCCTTCATCCCCCCCATCACCATGAGCCTGATCCCCGCCGTGGCCGCCGCTGTGGCCCGCCGGGACCACCGGACGGTGAATCGGGTGGTGTCTGCCTCCCTCCGCCTCATTGCGCTGCTGGCGCTGCCGGCGGGGATCGGCCTGTCCGTCATGGCGGGGCCCATTTTGCAGATGCTCTACCCCGCCCAGCCGGAGGCGGCGGCCGCCGCCACCTACCATCTGCAGCTTTTGGGCATCGCCTCCATCTTCGTGTCCCTCATGCTCCTCACCAACGGCATCCTCCAGGCCAACGACCGGGCCAAGGCCCCCATCATCACCATGTTCATCGGCGGCGCGGTAAAGCTGACCATGAACTATGTCTTGATCGGCACGCCGGAGATCAACATCAAGGGCGCCCCCATCGGGACCCTTGCCTGCTATGCCCTGGTTTCGGCGGTGAACCTCTTCCTGGTCTACCACATCGCCGAGGAGAAGCCCCGCTATCTGCGCCTGTTTGGAAAGCCGCTCATGGCCTCGGCGGCCATGGGGGTGTGCGCCCATTTTGGCTACGCGCTCCTGTCCGGCTTTTTGGGCAACTCCCTGGCCACCCTGGGCGCCATCGCCCTGGCGGTGGTGGTCTATGTGGCCCTGGTGGTGTTCCTGCGGATCATCACCCGGGAGGACCTGGAAATGATTCCCAACGGCGCCAGACTGGCCCGTCTGCTGCACATCCGCTGAGGCCGGAGACGGGGCCCCGCTCCCGCCGGAAAAATCCCCAAATGGGGCGAAAATTTTGCTTGAAGTCTTGCATATCGGGGTAGAATATGATAAATTAGCAGGAGTAACGCCACGCAAACAAGACGCTGTCTTGCACCAATGAGAAATAAAGGAGACTTGTATCATGAATAAAGCTGAACTGATCGCTGCCGTTGCTGAGAAATCCGGCCTGTCCAAGAAGGACTCCGAGGCCGCCGTCAACGCCACGCTGGACGTGATTACCGCCGCGCTGCAGGAGGCGGACAAGGTCCAGCTGGTGGGCTTTGGCTCCTTCGAGGTGAAGAGCCGCGCCGCCCGCACCGGCCGCAACCCCCGGACCAAGGAAGTGGTGGAGATCCCCGCCTCCAAGGTGCCTGTGTTCAAGGCCGGCAAGGCGCTGAAGGACATCGTGGCAAAGTAAACAGCTTTCCGGGGACGCAGCCGAGGGGGGCTGCGTCCCTTTTTTGCCGCAGCGGCAGAGAGATGATTTCGGCGGCCCCAGGGGCCGCGGAGAGGAGCGCAAGATGCGACTGGACAAATATCTAAAGGTCTCCCGGCTGATTAAGCGCCGCACCGTGGCCAACGAGGCCTGCGACAGCGAGCGGGTCACCGTCAACGGCCGGGTGGCCCGGGCCTCCTACGACGTGAAGGTGGGGGATGTGATCGCCATCCGCTTTGGGGAGCGGACGCTGACGGTGGAGGTGCTGTCCCTGGCGGAGAGCGTGGGCAAGGCCGGGGCGGCGCTGATGTACCGGGAGGTCTGACCCGGCCGGCATATTCCGGACATCCCCCTCATATAGTGGAGTATCCGCATGATGGGAGGATCCGCTATGGCCTATGAAACCCAATCCTACGCCCACCACCAGCTGACGCTGGAGGGGCGGGAAAAACTGACGGTGTCCGGCGTGGAGGATGTGGAGCGCTTTGACGAGAGCATGATCGTCATGTCCACCTCCGCGGGGACCCTGGTGGTGTCCGGGGAAAACCTCCACATCGGCAAGCTGACCCTGGACGGGGGGGAGCTCCATGTGGACGGGCAGATCGACGCCATCAGCTACGAGGAGCAGCGCTACGGCAAGGGCGGGCTGCTGGGCCGCCTGTTTGGCTGATGGGGGTGCAGATCTCCCAGCAGCTGTCGGCCTTTCTGGCCTCGATCCTGCTGGGGTTGGGCCTGGGGCTGGTGTACGACCTGCTGCGGGCCTTCCGCCTCGCGGCGCCGGGCCGGCGGCTGGGCTGTCTGCTGGACGGGCTCTACGCCGCGGCGGTGCTGGCGGCGGTGTTCTACTTCACCCTGGCGTTTGGGGATGGGGAGCTGCGGCTGTACATGGTCCTGGGCGCCCTGGGCGGCGGGGTGCTGTTTTTCTGCCTCTTCAGCCAGCTGCTGCGGCCCCTCTGGAGCTTCTGGCGGGACAGCCTCGCCACCGCGCTGGGGCTGGGGCTGCGCCTGTGCCGCCTGCTCCTCACCCCGGTGCGCCTGCTGCTGGGGCCGGCAGAAAAACTTTGGCAAAAGCGAAAAAAGCTCTTCCCTTTTTCCCAAAATTGGTTTACAATAATAGTTACCCCCTGGCGCTTTGACAGAAGGCGCCGGCGGAGGACTGCTGCGGAGGAGGGAGAGGCCCATGGGCCGGGTCAGAAAGCAAAGGCGGCCAAAGGCAAAAAGGACCGTGGGCGGACCGCTGGCAGGTCTGCTGCTGGTGGTGCTCCTCTTCGGCGTGGGCACGCAGCTGTACCAGATGCAGGCCCAGCTGGCCGCCGCCCGGAGCGAGGCGGAGGCCCTGGCGGAGGAGATCCAGCAGGTGACCGAGGCAAACCAGGCGCTGGAGGAGGATATCCAGGACAGCGCTGACCCGGAAAAAATCGAGGAGACCGCCCGGGAGGAGCTGGGCATGGTCACCCCCGGGGAGAAGGTCTTTTACCACAGCGGCGTATGAAACCAGCCGGCGGAGGGGCTTTGCCCCTCCGCCTTGTTTTTTCCGCCCCTCCGCTGCACAAAAGGTGCAGGACGGCATAAAAAGGAGCCGCTGTCGACTTGCAACAGCGGCCCAAGCGGGTGGGATATTGGAAAGCTTCCACCCATAGGATACCAAATTTTCCGTCCCCTGTAAAGAGGAGCTTTTGTCGCCGCCGGTCTTTTCCTGGCGGATCCTGCCGGCTGGGGGGCATATATGAACAAATTGTATATTATGAATAATTTTTTCAGTTTCCACTGTACAAATGCTGGTGGTTATGCTACAATACAGTCAGAGCAATCCCTGTTCCATGCGGCGGGGCGGCGGCCTCTGCAACCAGACACCCGCGAAAGGCCGCCGCCCCGCCGCCCACAATACCCTGCCCCTCCGGTCCGGCAGCCCTCCGGCTGCCCCAGCCGGGCAGATGAAAGGAGCGCGTCAACATGAAATTTACGTTTACCTGCAAGAAGATCAGCCTGAACGATTCCATCAAAGCCTACGCGGAGAAAAAGATCGGCAAGCTGGACCGCTATTTTAGGGACGAGGCCAACGCCCTGGTGACCTTCTCCGTGGAGAAGGACCACCGCTGCGTGGTCGAGGTGACCATCCGCAGCGGCGGTACGCTGTTCCGCGCCCAGGAGGAGTCCCGGGACGGCGATATGCGCGGCGCCATCGACGCGGCCGCCTCCACCATCGACCGGCAGATCCGCAAGAACAAGACCCGCCTGGCCAAGCGGCTGCGGCAGGACGCCCTGGTGTCCGACATCCCCGCGGAGTTCGACGTCAGCGAGGAGAAGGAGTTCCAAGTGGTGCGCACCAAGCATGTGGCGGTCAAGCCCATGAACACGGAGGAGGCCATCATGCAGATGAACCTGCTGGGCCACGACTTCTTTGTCTTCCGCAACATGGAGGATGTGATCTCCATCGTCTACAGCCGGAAAAACGGGGGCTATGGCTTGATCGAGACGGACGGGATGGAAGGGGAATAAGCGCTCCCCTGTTTCATATATGGCGGGGCCGGCAGTGCCGGCCCCGTTTTTGGCGCCGCCCCGGGCAGGCAAAAGCGCCGCCGCGGCCAATGGCCGCGGCGGCGCTTTTTTGAAGAGATTCTGGTTTTGGAGAACAGAAATGGATTAGCAGAGGATGCCGTCGCCGGGCATGGTGATGCCCAGATCCTCGGCGTACTTCCGCATCTTCAGATACATGTCCACATACTCCTTGCAGGGAGTCAAGGTGGGGATGTCGTACAGATCGCGGAAGGTCAGGCCCTTGGGAGGATCGTACAGGTCGTTCTCAAACTTGGGAATGACCTCCTTGACGATGCGGTTGGCATCGGCGCGGCTGAGGCCGGCAGCGCCCTTGAAGACGGCGGCGTTGAACCAGCACTCGATGGGGGTCAGACCGTTCTTCTTGGAGCCGCCGGCGCTGCGGGGGCTGATGGTGAAGGTCTGGCCGGAGCAGGAGGCGGCGGTCATGCCGACGATGGACTCCAAGAAGAACATCTCGGTCATGGGGCCGGACACCTGGTTGATGGTCTTCATCTGCAGGATGTTGCTGTTGCGGGTGATGGCCTGGGTGGCGATGGACTGGGCCCACACGCCGTGGCGGCCGCAGTTGCCGGCGTAGCGGATATCATAGCTGGGGGAGCCGGGCAGGGCGGAGCCGCACATGGGGTACTGCAGCAGGTCGGTGGCGATGGAGGCGATGGCGGTGGTCTCCGGGCCGCCGGTGTAGCCGCTGATCATGGTGGGGGACTCGCTGCGGACCACGCCGCCCAGCTCATAGGCCACGATGCACTTGTGCAGGGTGGTGTAGTTGATCTTCAGAGAGGCGGGGTTTAGGCACAGGCACAGCTGGGGCTGCTCATAGAGGTTGAAGGCAGCCAGGAAACCGAAGTGGGTGCTGGCGCTGGACACCAGGGAGTTGCCCATGCCCACGCGGCCGGCGCGCCACTGGGCCTCTTTCCGCATGTGGTACTCATAGATGCCGGCGAAGGTCTCATAGGGGGAGTCGGCCAGCAGGGGGCTGCCGAACACGGTGTCCAGGGAGGGGCCTTCCTGCATGTCCACCAGGCGGCTGCTCACGATGCCCTCCACCAGGGGGATGTACAGCTCCTCGTCCATCTGGATGGACAGGGGGGCGCAGAAGATGGGGGGCCGGGGATCCTCGGGCCGGCGGGCCACAACGTGGGACTGCTCGGCGCCCTGGCCGACCACGAACTCACCGGGAACCTTCTTGAACTCCCGCTCCAGCTCGTCAGCGTCGATCTTGATGACGGACTCGGTGTCGGGGCAGAAGAAACCCAGCCGCAGGGCGGCCTCCCAGCCGGCCTTGAAGAACCGGTCAGCCAGCTCGTCGTCGCAGTTGATGGGGTTGTCGGGATCGCAGGTGCCCAGCAGGCCGAACTCCTTGGCCACTTCCTTCAAGGTCTTGGGAACGATCTTCTGGTCCCACTCTTTTTCCGTGACGCGCTCACCCAGACGGGCGCGATCCAGGGTTCTCAGGATTTTTTTCTGTTTTTCCATGAATGATAGCCTCCCTTATATTTCGTTTGATGTTACGTCAGACAGTGCGATAACCCGCGGGGGACGGTGCCTTAGACCTCGCTGACCAGGGGATCGCCGGGCTTCTTGTCCAGCAGACGGTCCGCCATCTTCACCGCCAGGGCGGCGGTGCGGGAGTACCCGTCAGCGCCGATCTTCTCAGCGTACTCCGGGCCGATGGGGCCGCCGCCCACGGCGACCTTGAACAGGTCCCGCTTGCCCTCGTGGCTGAGGCGGTTGATCAGCTCCTCCATGTAGTACTGGGAGGTGGTCAGCAGGGAGGAGACGGCGATGATGTCGGCCTTCTCCGCCATGGCGGTGTCGATGAACTTGTTGGTGGGGACGTCGGTGCCCAGGTCCACCACCTCGTAGCCGTTGATGGACAGCTGGGTGGCCACCAGGCTCTTGCCGATGTCGTGCAGGTCGCCCTTGGCGCAGCCGATGACGATCTTGCCCTTGAAGGCGCTCTTGCCGCCCTGCAGGTGGGGGCTGCACATCTCGATGAGCTTCTTCATGCACTCGCCGCCGATCATCAGCTCAGGCAGGAAGGCGATCATGTTGTTGAAGTCGTCGCCCAGGCGGTTCAGCGCCGCGACGCCGCCGTCCTGGATGATGGCCTCGGGGTCGACGCCGTCCGCCAGAGCCTTCTCCACCAGCTCTACGACCAGGTCCTCGTCGCCGTCATAGACTGCCGCCTCGATCTGAGTCAAATAATCTGCCATGTGTAAATCCTCCTTACCGTTATTTTCCTTGTTTCGGTGGTTTTGTTTGATGTACCCGAAAATCTATCCGTAATATTGCCCCTTGCAATATCACACCGTACACAAGCCGGCGCCTACAGCATGCCGGCCGCCCGGGGCATCCCCATAAACTCGGCCATGTCGATGGCCCCGCCGGGGGGGACGACGACAAACTCCTCGTCCCACTGCCCGCCAAACAGCTTGCACAGCACCCGGTAGCTGCCCTCGCACCGCTCCAGCGACAATCCCAGCAGCTCCGCGTAATCCCGGCACCGGGGGGCATACGCCTCCAGGTCCGCCGCGTGGGTGTCCATGAGGCTCACCGCCCGGTAGTTCTTCACCATCATGCGGCAGACCCGCCGGGCCTTCTCCGGGCCCCACTTGCCGCAGTAGCGGTCGTAATCCTTTAGGATGCCGCTGCGCTCCTCCAAAAAACCGGGGGAGAGGTACAGCGTCCGGCAGTCCACCTGGCCGGGGTCGCCCACCCGCTCGCTGCGGAACAGGTGGACGCAGTCGGCAAAGCGGGGGAGCACCAGCTTGGCACTGTGTGCCTCCAGCCCGACGGCGGCGTTGCCGCACTGGGCGTAGGCCAGGAGCACCGTGGTTCCCGGGGGAGCCTTGTCAATCTCCTCCTGCAAGACCTCCCGCAGGTGGTCCGGGCGGTTGTGCAGCTCCCGCTCCAGCCAGGTCACCGGGCAGGTGAGCCCTGTGTCCCGCAGAGCCGCCCGGATCTCATGCTCCAGCATCTGGCAGGCGATGACAATGGCGTGCTCCATGGTTATTCCTTGCCGCTGCCCTTGGCCTGCATGGCGGCCACCTCCGCAGCGGCAGCCCGCAGCTCGGCCTCCTCCTGGGCGGCGTTCTCCGCCTCCAGTTTCTTGTCCTCAGCGGTCTTGGGGATGATGAGGTTCAAAACAATGGCCACAAAGGCGCAGGGGATGATGCCGCTGCCGCCGATGACCAGCTCCAGCACGTCGGGGAATCCGGCCACGGCCCCCGCGTCAGCGCCCAGGGAGTAGCCCAGGCCCAGGGAGGCGGCGATGATGGTGTTGGCACGGCCGGTAAAGCCGGTCTTCTTCAGGGAGGCCAGGCCGCCGCAGAAGATCTGGCCGAACATCAGAACCGTGGCGCCGCCCAGCACCGCGTCGGGCATGATGGAGACGACGGCCACCAGCTTCGGGAAGAAACCGCACAGGCACAGGAAGATGCCGCCCATGGCCACAGACCAGAGGTTGACGATCTTGGTCATGTTCACAAGGCCCACGTTCTGGCTGAAGGTGGTGTTGGGCAGCACGCCCAGCACGGCCGCGCCGCTGGAGCCGATGGCGTCGGCGATCATGCCGCCCTTCATCTCCTTGTCGGTCACATGGCGCCCAAGGCCCACCTCGGTGATGGTGGTGATGCTGGCCATGGTCTCAATGGTCATGGAGACATAGATGAGGCAGATGGGGACGATGGCCCGCAGGTCAAACTTCAGCTCCACAGGCAGGAGCTTGGGCAGGGCGAACCAGCTGGCCTCCAGCACGGAGTTCCAGTCCATATACCAGGAGGTGACGATCTCGCCGGTCTCGGTGGCGATGGTGTGGGGCAGGGTGGCGGACATGATGGCGGCCACCACATAGCCCACCACGATGCCGATCAGCATGCCGCAGTTTCTCACCATGCCCTTGGCGAAGGTGGTGAGGGCCAGGCCGACGATGAACACGGAGAAGGCGATGATGAGGTTCTCAGCAGAGCCGTAGTCCGCGGCGCCGCTGCCACCGGCAAAGCTGTTCATGCCGATGGGGAGCAGGGAGATGCCCACCGCCGTCAGCACGGTGCCGATGACCACCGGCGGGAAGAGCTTCTTCACCTTCTCGTAGAAACAGGCGATGATGATTTCCACCAGGCCGCCGATCAAGGTGGCGCCCAGGATGATGCTGTAGGAGTTCAGCCCGCCGCCCACAAGGCCGGAGATGCTGAGGTACACGCCGATGTATCCGGCGGAGCAGCCCATGACGATGGGCAGCCGGGCGCCGGCCTTCCAGATGGGGAACTGCTGCAGAATGGTAGTAAGGCCCGCGATGAGCATGGCGTTCTGCAGGATGATGACCATCAAGTCGCTGCCGGCCTCAATGCCGCAGGCGGCGCAGACGATCAGCGGCGCGGTGATGTTGCCGAGGAACATGGCCAGGACGTGCTGCAAGCCCAGGGGGATGGACTGCCGCAGGGGAAGGTGGCCTTCCAGAGTATACGGGGACGCTACTTTTGTTTGTTTGTTGTCAGGCATTATGACTTTCCTCCCAATCAAAACTTCTGTGCCGTCGCGGAGGCTGTCTCCGCGCAGTTGTGGTCCCCCCGGTCTGTGCCAGGGCCGCTCCAACTTTTTTCCCCCCTTACACCTCCTCTTTCTCTTCTCCGCATCCAAAGTTTCCCGCCAGCAGCCGCCCCGCCGCTGCCTCTCCTTCCAGGCCCGGGGGCGGCGCCCTGCTCGCGCAGTAGTCGTATAATCGTAATACGTTTAGCTCTATCTTACCACGGGCTGTCCCGTTCGGCAATAGCAAGATGCCAGCACTCATCATTTTTGTGAGTTATTACGAAATGATGCCGGCGTATCTTGGATAAAATTACCAAGGGATTTTGATGGACGGGGAGAAAAGTAATTTTTGTGTTGACTTTTTTGTCTCCTTTATAGTATTATGATTATACGAATATCGTTTTAAGGTTGCGCCCTGGCGCACGAAAAAAGGGAATGCAGTACAGCGGCGCAAGGCCCCGCTGCCGCCCCCGTATCCCCGCCGAGCGGCGGGATGGCGGCAGGCGGAGGGGCGCTGTGCTCCCTCGATCGGCATTGCCTCCGCGCGGTACTCCGGTGAGTACCGTTTTTTTCTTATTTCTGCAGCCGCCCCGGCCGGCAGGCGCCGGGGGCGGGGGACAAGGAGGAACCCCATGGAGCATCGCATTCGACGTGTCAACCGCTATTCCGCGGCAAAGCTGATCCGCAGGGATCTGGTGCGCTATATCAAGCAGGGCTATTTCCAAGACGGGATGCTCCCCTCGGAGGACGGGATCGCCAGCATGTTCGGCGTCAGCCGCATCACCGTGCGGGACGCCCTGGCCAACCTGGAGAACCTGGGCTACATCTCCCGCATCCAGGGGCGGGGCACCATTATCAACCGCTCCGTCAGCTCCATGACGGCCCGCCTGTCGGAGGGGCAGCCCTTTACCGAGTTGATCCGCTCCCTGGGCTACACCCCCTCGGTGACCCACGGCAAGGCGGAAAAGCTGCCCATCACCGAGGCGGTGCGGGCGGCCCTGCGGACGGACGCCACGGAGATGTACCGGGTGGAAAAGCTGTTCCTGGGCGACGGGGCGCCGGTGGTCTTCGGCGTCAACTACTTTACCACCGAGTATATCACAGATGAGATTTTGACCTGCCCCCTGGATGAGACGCTGATCTTTACCTTGATCCAGGAGCGGTTCAACTTCCCCGACATCGCCTACGACCTGCTCAACATCCGCCCCCTGCAGGCGGACGCCTATCTGGCGGAGCAGCTGCAGATCCCGGAGGGGACGGCCATGCTGATGCTGGAGTCCCTCTCCATGGGGCGGGACGAGCGGCCCCTCATGATCAACCTGGAGTTTTACCACCCGGACAAGGTCCACTTCAAGGAGGTCCGCGCGGTGGACTACCACATGCAGTAGGGGCGCGCCGGCAAAGGGGCCGGAAAAACAGGTAAGGGGTGCGGCACCGGTGTGCCGCACCCCTTTTGTCCTATTTTTTCACCGCGGGCGCGATTTTGGAAAACCCGTTCCAGGCGAACAGGGCCTCCTTCTCCTCGTCGCCGTAGACCTTCTCCACGTCGCAGATATAGAGGACGTGGTCCCCGGTCTCCACCGTCTCCCGGAGGGAGGCCGCGAAGGCAACCTTTGTGTCCTCGGGGATCTGGATGGCGCTGCCGGGGACCGGCTGCAGCTTCACCCGGAAGGCGGCCGCCTTGTCCATATCCCGGCCGCTGACGGTGCCGCAGCCCATGGCGATGCCCGCAAGGCTCCTGCCGGGGACGGCCACGATCACCTTCCCCGTCTCCCGCACCCGCTGGGCGGAGAAGGATTTCCGCCCCATGGCAAAGCCGATCATGGGCGGCTCATAGGAGAGGTAGGTGAAAAAGGAGACGGTGGCCAGATTGGTGGCGCCGTCGGGCTTCTCCGTACAGATCAGCACCAGGCTGTTGGGGGAGGTGAATACGGGGGCTTTCACAAAATCAATTTCCTGCATCATACGCGCGATCCTTTCTGCGCGGGGCTCGCCCGCGGCCGAGGGGGCCCTGGGCCCCTAATGTTCCGCCCCCATTATACAGGACTTTTCCCCGCCGCGCAAGTACCCCCCGCCCTTCCGCCGGGCGGGGCCGCCGCCTGTCCTCTTTCCCTCCCGCTTTGCCGCCCCATTCCGTCCCGGCGGCCGCCCTCACCGCCGGCGATGCCTGCCCCCAAGGGCGGGGGGCTGCTGGCGGATCCCCCGGAGGATCAGCTGCTCGGACAGGGCCGCCATCTCCTCCGGCGTCTCCCGCATGCCGTTTTTGGCCCAGCTCTGCAGCAGGGCCACGCAGCCCGCCACCACAAAATCCAGGTAGTACTCCCACTGGGCCGAGTCCTGGAACCCGTAGAGGTCCTGCCACTCCTGCAGCCCGCGGCGGAAGATCTCCGCCCGGATCCGGTCCAAAAACACGTTCCCGGTCCTGGAGCCGCTCTGGCTGTCCGGCCGCAGCATCACCAGCACAAAGTCCCCGTTCCGCTTCAAAAAGCGGAACACGTCCGCCAGAATGGGCCGCAGCCCCTGGCGGAGGGTGTCGGTGGTGTAGGTGTCGATCACCGCCATCAGCTCCTCAAACAGCTCCCGCTCCACCTGGTCCTTCAGATCATAGATGTCCCGGTAGTGGCAGTAGAAGGTGCCCCGGTTCACATCCGCCCGGTCCGTCAGCTCCTTCACCGTGATCTCCGACAGGGGTTTCTCCCCCAGCAGCGCCGCCAGGCTCTGCCGCAACAGCTGCTTGGTTTTGCGGACCCTGCGGTCGCTCCGCCGATCCTCCATTCCGGCCCTCCTTCAACAGTTTTTCAAAATCTGTTCAATAGAAAACGCATTTTGTTTTTCTGTATTTTATCCAAAGAATTGTTTACAAATTGGTCATTGTCTTTCCCCTTTCCCACATTATAATAAAAGGTAGAAGGAAAATCAACAACATGTTGAACAGTTTTGCAAGGAGGGGCTGGCGATGGCGTTCATTTCCCTGGAGCATGTGGTGAAGGAGTACCAGATGGGCGAGGTGACCATCCGGGCGGTGGAGGACATCTCCTTTGCCATTGAAAAGGGGGAATTTGTGGTGATTGTGGGCCCCTCCGGCGCGGGGAAGACCACGGTTTTGAACCTGCTGGGGGGCATGGACGCGGCCACCTCCGGCACCATCTTGGTGGACGGGGCCCAGGTCAGCGCCTACAACCGGAAGGAGCTGACCCGCTACCGGCGGTATGACATCGGCTTTGTCTTCCAGTTTTACAACCTGGTGCAGAACCTAACGGCCCTGGAGAATGTGGAGCTGGCGGCCCAGATCTGCCGGGACCCCCTGGACGCCGCCGACGTGCTGCGCCATGTGGGGCTGGAGGAGCGGATGAACAACTTCCCCGCCCAGCTCTCCGGCGGCGAGCAGCAGCGGGTGGCCATCGCCCGGGCCATCGCCAAAAACCCCAAGCTCCTGCTGTGCGACGAGCCCACGGGGGCGCTGGACTATGTGACGGGCAAGCAGATCTTGAAGCTCCTCCAGGACACCTGCCGCCAGCGGGGGGTGACGGTGATCGTCATCACCCACAACAGCGCCCTAACGCCCATGGCGGACCGGGTGATCCACATCAAAAACGGACGGGTGGCGGCCATGGAGCAAAACGAGAGCCCCACGCCGGTGGAGGAGATCGAATGGTAAAGAGGCGGAGAGGCAGATCATGAGGAAAAAAGCGCTCCATCTGGATATTGTCCGGGAAATCCGCAGGACCCGCAGCCGCTTTCTGTCCATTTTCGTGCTGTCGGCCCTGGCGGT
>CALWXD010000128.1 GCA_944385425.1 uncultured Oscillospiraceae bacterium
TCCGGCCCACCGTCTTTTCGCTCATGGTGTAGCCCGGCCGCTCCACATTGGTGGAGTCCGCCAGCAGGGCCAGCACCCCCTCCCGGCCCAGCTCGCCGAACCGGCCCAGGTCGATGACCTCCCCGTCGATGGGGGTGGAGTCGATCTTGAAGTCGCCGGTGTGGACCACCACGCCCATGTCCGTATGGATGGCGAAGGCCACCGAGTCGGCGATGGAGTGGTTGACGTGGATAAACTCCACATAGAACTTGCCCACCCGGACCATCTCCCCGGCCTCCACGGTGATGAGCTTGGTGCTCTTGAGCAGGCCGTGCTCCTCCAGCTTGAGCTTGATGAGTCCGGCGGTGAGACGGGTGCAGTAGATGGGCATGTTCACCTGGTTGAGCACATAGGGGATGGAGCCGATATGGTCCTCATGGCCGTGGGTGATGAAGAGGCCCCGGATGCGGTTGCGCTGCTTTACCAGGTAGCTGACGTCGGGGATCACCAGGTCCACGCCGTACATGTCGTCCCCGGGGAAGCCCATGCCGCAGTCCACCACGATGATCTCGCCGCCGTACTCGTAGACGGTCATGTTCTTGCCGATCTCATCCAGACCGCCAAGAGGGATGATTTTCATTTTTTCTGCCAAATTGATTTCACTCCTTTGTTTTTCCGTAAGACTTTTTGGTATGTAAGAAGAAGTGAGAGGGCGCAGAAACTCCCCCGCGGGCGCGGCGCGCGCCACGGGAGGGCCGGCAAGGGGGCGGCGCTGTCCCAGCCGGGGCGGCGGGACCGCCCTGTTCAAGCGGCGTTTGCGCACAACAAAACAAAGGGGGTCGCCTGTCCCGGCCCACGGACCCCGATTCGTCCGCGGCGCGAGGGAGCGGCCATCCCCTGGCCTGCGCTGTCTCCAATTCATCTATTTTGTCGCCGGACGCCCACAACGCCCCGCGAAACAAACATCCAAAAGCGGGAAAGAAACCCGTAATCTAATATAGTATACCACAGCTTTTCCCATTTGTACACCAAAATTGCAAATTTTTTTGGAAGAGCCTGGAAAACCGCTGCCGTCCGGGCCGGCGGAGGGGCCGCGCGCCCCTTTACTTTGCCCCGCCGGCATGGTATAATACATCAACTATGAGAACGCCGCCGCCGGCCCGCCGGGCGCGGCGGGAGAGGGAGGCGCGCCGTGAACAAGAAACTGTCCCGCATGTTCGAGCCGAACATTCAGCCCATCATCATCTGCCTGACGCTGTTTGTGGTGCTGGCCATCCCCTTCCAGCCGGTGCTGGCCCTGGCGGAGGCCGTGATCACCCTGGCCCTGTACTTCTTCCTCCAGTATGCCGCGAAAAAGCGGAAGAAAAACATCATGCAGTATATTGACGGCCTCACCGGCGGGCTGGACAGCGCCAGCAAGAACACCGTGCTCAACGCGCCGCTGCCCATCCTGGTGTTCCGGGCGGACACGGGGGAGGTCATCTGGAGCAACGAGAGCTTTCTGGAGATCGCCGGGGACAAGGACGCGCTGTTTATCGACGTGCGCCTGGAGGAGCTGATCCCCGATTTTGACTACCGCTGGGTGCTGGGGGAGGGGCGGGAGTGCCCCACCCGGGTGCAGCTGGGGGGCCGGGTCTACCGGGTCTTCGGCTCCACCAACCGCATCAGCGGCAAGAGCGTGGGGGAGAACCTGCTGGCCACCACCTACTGGGTGGACGTGACGGAGAGCGACGCCATCGTCAGCCGCTTTGAGGACACCCGGCCCGTGGTGGCGGTGCTGGTCATCGACAACTACGAGGAGCTGATGAAGGCGGGGGGCGAGTCCGCCCGGTCGGCCGTGCTGGCCCAGATCGACGAGCGCATCGGCAACTGGTGCCAGGGCAAGGGCGGCATCCTGCTGAAATATGACCGGGACCGCTACCTCTTCGTCTTTGAGGAGCAGTATTTCAAGGAGATGGTGGAGGAGAAGTTCTCCATCCTGGACGCGGTCCACGCCGTCAGCAGCGAGGACGGCGTCACCGCCACCCTTTCCATCGGCATCGGCAAGGACAGCGACACCTTCGGCGAGCTGTACCAGAGCGCCAACAAGTGCATCGAGATGTCCCTCAGCCGGGGCGGCGACCAGGCGGTGGTGAAGGACAGCCTGGACTTCCAGTTCTACGGCGGCCGCCGCCAAAGCGCGGAGAAACGGACCAAGGTGAAAAGCCGGGTCATGGCCAAGGCCCTGGGGGACCTCATCAGCGACGCCAGCGAGGTCTACGTCATGGGCCACCAGTACGCGGACATGGACGTGGTGGGCGCCGCCTGCGGCGTGTGCTGCATCGCCAAAAAGAACAAGAAGAAGGTCCGCATCGTCATCGACCTGGACAACAACAACGCCAACCCCCTCCTGCGCCGGCTGCGGATGGCGCCGGAGTACGACGACATGTTCATCAGCGGCAACGACGCCTTTATCCACGCCCAGCCCGGGGCCCTGCTGGTGGTGGTGGACACCAACCGGCCGGAGATGGTGGAGTCCCAGGCCCTGCTGGACAGCTGCAACCGGGTGGCGGTGATCGACCACCACCGCCGGGCCGCCAGCTATATCGAGAGCGCGGCCCTCAATTTCCACGAGCCCTACGCCTCCTCCGCCAGCGAGCTGGTGACGGAGCTGCTGCAGTACCTGGTGGAGCCCAGCCAGCTGCTGCGCTGCGAGGCGGAGGCGCTGCTGGCGGGCATCGTGCTGGACACCAAGAACTTCACCATGCGCACCGGCGGGCGCACCTTTGAGGCGGCGGCCTTCCTCCGCCGGGCCGGGGCGGACACCGCCGAGGTCAGCCGCCTGTTCCAGAGCGACCTTCGGAGCATGGTGGAGCGCTATGAGATCATCCGCCAGGCCGGCATGTACCACGACAACATCGCCGTGGCCGCGGTGGACCAGGACTGCCCCCGGGTGGTGGCGGCCAAGGCGGCGGACGACCTTTTGACCCTGCAGGGGGTCCAGGCCTCCATCGTCATCTACCGCGCCGGGGACAACGTGGGCCTCTCCGCCCGGTCCCTGGGGGATATCAACGTCCAGGTGCTGATGGAGGCCCTGGGCGGCGGCGGCAACTCCACCACCGCCGGGGGCACCGTGGTGGGGGCCCAGGTGTCCGCGGTCAAGCGGGAGCTGCTGCGGGCCATTGACAAATATTACGAGGACTAACCGTCTGGAAGGATAAGGAGGAAACCAGAGATGAAAGTGATTTTACAGCAGGACGTCCGTGGCCAGGGGAAGAAGGGGCAGATGATCGAGGTGGCGGAGGGCTACGCCCGCAACTACCTGCTGCCCCGCAAGCTGGCGGTGGCCGCCACGGCGGACGCCATGAACACCATGCGCCTGCAGGAGAAGGCCAGGAAGGCGGAGCTGGAGCGGCAGAAGGCGGAGGCCCAGGCCGCGGCGGAGCAGCTGAAGGGGGCGGTGGTAAAGCTCACCGCCAAGGCCGGCGCCAACGGCAAGCTCTTCGGCGCCGTGACGGCCAAGGAGATCTCCGACGCCCTCATGAGCCAGCACGGCATTGAGCTGGGCAAGCAGAAGATCGTCATGGAGGAGCCCATCAAGAGCTTTGGCACCTACGAGCTGAAGGCCAAGCTGGGCTTTGAGATCTCCGGAACCGTCTATGTGGTGGTGGCGGAGGAGAAGTAATTTTTAGGGGGACTGCCTCCGCGCTGATCCCCGCTGGCGCTGACTGGGCGCTGGCGCCAGATGTTGCGGCCCTCGGCACCTGCGCCGCTTTGCGGCGCAGTCTCCCGGCGCGTCCCAGGGGGCGAATCTGCCGGGACGATCACCCGGGCAGCGCCGAGTGAAACGGAGGGCGCGGAAATCGGTGCAGAGGCAAGGCGGTGTCGGCGTACCACCGGAGGTGAAGACAATGGCAAACGACGAGCTGCTCCTGGGGCGGCAGATGCCCCACAGCCTGGAGGCGGAGCAGGCGGTGCTGGGGTCCATGCTCATTGACGCGCTGTGCGTCAAGGACGTGATGGACAAGCTCCAGCCCCAGGACTTCTATCTCAAGCAGAACCGGCAGATCTTTGAGACCATCTACTCCATGTTCAGCTACTCCAAGCCCATTGACGGCGTGACGGTGGCGGAGGAGATGCAGAAGGCCGGCGTCTACGACGAGAACACCACCCGCAGCTACCTGGCCCAGCTGATGGAGATCACCCCCACCAGCGCCAACGCCCTGGAGTATGCGGAGATCGTCCGCAGCAAGTCGCTGCTGCGGAGCATCGCGGCGGCGGCGGCGGAGATCACCGCCATGGTCCAGGATGGCACCGGCGAGGCCCGGGACCTGCTGGAGGCGGCGGAGCAGAAGATCTACGCTATCCGCCGGGGCCGCAGCGCCCAGGACATGGTCCATATCGGCCAGGTGCTCTCCTCTGTGCTGGACCACCTCAGCGACCTGTCCAGCGGGAAGGTGGGGCTGCCGGGGCTGCCCTCGGGCCTCAGCGCCATTGATGAAAAGATCCACGGGCTGAACAAGTCCGACCTTATTTTGCTGGCCGCCCGGCCGGGCATGGGCAAGACCTCCATGGCGCTGAACATGGCGCTGCATGTGGGCAAGACCTCCGGCAAGACGGTGGCGGTGTTCTCCCTGGAGATGAGCCGGGAGCAGCTGGTGACCCGGCTTTTGTCCAGCGAGGCGCTGATCAGCAACACAAAGCTTGTCACCGGCAACCTCTCGGAGACGGACTGGGGGCGGATCGCCCAGGCGGCGGGCATCCTCAACCAGACGGATATCCGCATCGACGACAACCCCCTGCTCACCGTGGCGGACATGAACGCCAAGTGCCGCCGGATGGACAACCTGGGCCTTGTGGTCATCGACTACCTGCAGCTGATGACCTCCGCCGGCGGCAAGGGCTACGCCGGGGAGAACCGGCAGCAGGCCGTCAGCGATATCTCCCGCATGCTGAAGATCATGGCCAAGGAGCTGCAGGTGCCGGTGGTGTGCCTCAGCCAGCTCTCCCGCGCCAATGAAAAGCGGGACGACAAGCGCCCCATGCTCTCGGATCTCCGGGAGTCCGGCGCCATTGAGCAGGACGCGGACATCGTCCTCTTCCTCTACCGGGACGACTACTACAACGAGGCCAGCGAGAAACGCAACATCGCCGAGTGCATCGTGGCAAAAAACCGCCACGGCGAGACCGGCAAGGTGGAGCTGAAGTGGCTGCCGGAGTTCACCTCCTTCAGCACCCTGGAGACCCGGTATGGGGACTGAGCTGCGGGAGGCCCGGCAGTGGCTGGAGGGGCAGCTGCCCGGGGGCGAGGCGGTGCTCTGCGCCGTCAGCGGCGGGCGGGACTCCATGGTGCTGCTGCACCTGTTGAAAAGCTGCGGCTACGCCGTCACCGCCGCCCACCTCCACCACGGGCTGAGAGGGGCGGAGGCGGACCGGGATCAGGTCTTTGTGCGGAACTACTGCCGCCGGGAGGGGATCCCCTTTGTGACAAGGCGGGTGGACGCCGGGGGGTACGCGGCGGCCCGGGGCCTCACCATTGAGGAGGCCGCGCGGGCGCTGCGGTACCAGTTTTTGTCGGAGGAGGCCGACAGGCTGGGCCTCGCCCATATCGCCACCGGCCACCAGCTGGAGGACCAGGCGGAGACGATTTTGCTGAACTTGACCCGGGGAACCGGGGCGGACGGGATGCGGGGCATCGCCCGGCAGCGGGAGCGGTACATCCGCCCCCTGCTTTTGACCAGCCGGGAGGAGGTGGAGGCCTACGCCCAGGCCCACGCCGTGCCCCATGTGGAGGACGGCTCCAACGCCAATCTGATCTACAGCCGCAACCGCATCCGCCACAAGGTGCTGCCCCAGCTGCTGGAGATCAACCCCGGCTTTTGCGAGGCCATCAACCGCACCGCCCACATCCTCTCCCAGGAGAGCCGCCTTTTGGACCGCCTGGTGGCGGAGCGGTTCCCCCCCCGGCGGCGGGGGGACGACCTGGCGGTGGACTACGCCGCTTTCTCCGCGGCGGAGCCGGCGCTGCGGCGCCGGGTGGCCCGGATGCTGGCGGGACAGCTGCCGGTGGGGCGGCAGGACTTCTCCGCCGTCCACTTTGACGCCGTGGCCCGGCTGGGCCGGGGCGGGTGCCTCATCCTGCCAAGGGGCGTCTTTGCCGCCGAGGAGGACGGGTGGCTCTTGATGGGCCTAATGCCGGCGGCCCGCCCGCCGGTCCTCCTGCAGGAGGGGACGGAGTGGAACGGCTGGGTCTTTTCCCTCTCGGAGGACGCGCCCCCGGGGCCGGACACGGTGGCCCTGGCGCCGGAGCGGCTGGTGTTCCCGCTTTTGGTGGGCTCCTGGCGCAGCGGCGACCGGATGGCCGACGGCCGGGGGGAGCGGACCATGAAACGCCTCTTCGCCGACAGCGGCGTCCCGGTCCACCGGCGAAACAGCGTGCCGGTGCTCTACAGCGGCGGAAGGCCCGTGGCCGCCTTCGGCGTGGCGGTGTCCAGCGCCCATGCCCCCCAGCCGGGGCAGCGGCGGCTGACCGTCACCCGGCGCAGGGCGGCGGAGTGAGCGGCCCGCCCTGTGCCGGCGGGCGCATCCCGCGGAAGGGCGGGAGAGGCAAGGCATGGATCGAGCGCATCCATCCCCGCCGTCCAGCGGCCGGGGCGGATGAAACAGCTGGCGCGCCGCGGCGGAAACCGCGGGGACAATCCCTCGGTGGAGGGAGCGGCAGCGGCAAGGAGTGAAGAAGTTGCAGAAGAACCGGAAAAAGCGCGTGGATATCGGATTTTACCTCCTGGTGGTCATCGCCCTGGTGCTGACCTACTACGCCCTCTACGGCGTCAACCGGGGGACGGAGGTGAGCTATGCCCAGGCCCGCCAGATGTTTGTCCAGGAGCGGGTGGAGCAGTTTGGCGTGGAGGGCCATACGCTGACCATGCAGGTGCGGGACAGCGCGGTGGCCTCCGGCCGCTTGACCCTAACCTGCCAGCTCTACAGCGTGGAGCTGTTTTACGACGACCTGGGGGAGCTGATCAAGTCCCAGTACGCCGACGGGATCCTGGTGGACTACGACATGGATCCCCCCTATGAGCCGCCCTGGTGGAGCACCATTTTGCTCTACGGCATTTTGATCGTGGCGCTGATCTTTGTCTGGCAGTTCATGATGGTCCGGGCCCAGGGGGGCGGCGGCATGGACAAGGGCATGAAGTTCGGCAAGGCCCGGATCCGCTTTGGCTCGGAGAAGGACAAGCGGGTGACCTTCCAGGACGTGGCCGGCGCAGACGAGGAGAAGGAGGAGCTGGAGGAGATCGTCCGCTTTCTCAAGGAGCCCCAGAAGTACCTGGACCTGGGAGCCCGGATCCCCAAGGGCGTGCTACTGGTGGGCCCGCCGGGCACCGGCAAGACCCTTCTGGCCAAGGCCGTGGCCGGGGAGGCGGGGGTGCAGTTTCTCTCCATCTCCGGGTCGGACTTTGTGGAGCTGTATGTGGGCGTAGGCGCCAGCCGGGTGCGGGACCTCTTTGCCGAGGCGAAGAAGGTAGCCCCGGCGGTGGTGTTCATCGACGAGATCGACGCCGTGGGCCGCCAGAGAGGCGCGGGCCTCGGCGGCGGCCACGACGAGCGGGAGCAGACCCTCAACCAGCTGCTGGTGGAGATGGACGGCTTTGCCTCCAACGAGGGGGTGGTGGTCCTGGCGGCCACCAACCGCCGGGACATCCTGGACCCCGCCCTGCTGCGCCCCGGCCGGTTTGACCGGCAGGTGTATGTGGGCTACCCGGACATTAAGGGCCGGGAGGAGATTTTGGACATCTACGTCCGCAACAAGCCCCTGGGGGAGGACGTGGACTTGAGGAAGATCGCCCGGGCCACCCACGGCTTTACCGGCGCGGATCTGGAGAACCTGGTGAACGAGGCGGCCCTCAACGCCGCCCGGCAGAGCAGGAAATTCATCAACATGGAGGACCTCCAGTCCTCGGTGATCAAGGTCATCGCCGGCCCGGAGAAACGCAGCCGGGTGGTGCCGGAGCACGAGCGGCAGCTGACGGCCTACCACGAGGCGGGCCACGCGGTGGTGATGTACCGCCTGCCCCACCACGACCCGGTCCATCAGATCACCATCATCCCCCGGGGGCAGACCGGGGGCATGACCATCGCCCTGCCCACCGAGGACAAGGGGTACTACTCCAAGTCCTATATGGAGGAGCAGATCGTCTCCCTCCTGGGGGGACGGGTGGCGGAAAAGCTGATGCTGGACGACATCTCCACCGGCGCCTCCAACGACATCCAGCGGGCCACCGCCATCGCCCGCCAGATGGTGACGGTGTACGGCATGAGCGACCGGCTGGGCACCGTCAACTACCAGAGCGACAGCGAGGAGGT
>CALWXD010000129.1 GCA_944385425.1 uncultured Oscillospiraceae bacterium
TGCGGCCCATCAACAACATCGTGGACATCACCAACTACGTCATGCTGGAGTACGGCCAGCCCATGCACGCCTTTGACTACCGCTATGTGAAGGGCGGGAAGATCATCGTCCGCCGGGCGGAGGAGGGGGAGACCCTTACCACCCTGGACGGCAAGGAGCACACCCTCACCGCGAGCCACCTGGTCATCGCCGACGAGCACCGGGCGGTGGGCCTTGCCGGCATCATGGGCGGCGAGAACTCCGAGATCGTCGCCGACACCGCCGACGTGGTCTTTGAGTCCGCCAACTTTGACGGCACCTGCATCCGCAAGGGCGCCCTGGCCCTGGGCATGCGCACCGAGGCCAGCGCCAAGTTTGAGAAGGGCCTGGACCCCCTGAACACCCTCCCCGCCGTGAACCGGGCCTGCGAGCTGGTGGAGCTGCTGGGGGCCGGCCAGGTGGTGGACGGGGTCATCGACATCCTGAACTTCGTCCCCCAGCCCCGGACCATCACCATGGACCCCGACCGGGTGAACGCCCTCCTGGGCACCGACATCCCCCCGGTGGACCAGTACTGCTATCTGGAGCGGGTCGGCATCGTTACGGAGAAAAAGGACTTCCCCAACGGCCCCGCCGACGTGATCATCCCCTCCTGGCGGGGCGACGTGGAGGGCATCGCGGACCTCTCTGAGGAGGTGGCCCGGTTCTATGGCTACAACAACATCCCCACCACCCTCATGCGGGGGCAGACCACTCTGGGCGGCTACTCCGACGAGGAAAAGCTGGAGCGGCAGCTGGGGGCCGTATGCCGCTCTATGGGCTATGACGAGATCATCACCTACTCCTTCATCTCCCCCGCCCAATACGACAAGATCCGCTGGGCGGCGGACGATGCCCGGCGGGAGTCCTTCAAGATCCTCAACCCCCTGGGGGAGGACACCTCCATCATGCGCACCACCACCCTGCCCTCCATGCTGGAGATCCTCACCTGCAACTACAACTACCGCAACCCCAGCGCCCGGCTCTACGAGGTGGGACGGGTCTACCTCCCCGGCGGCAAGGACGGCCTTGCCGTGGAGAACAAGGTGCTGAGCATGGGGGCCTACGGCGACGACATGGACTTCTTCACCCTAAAAGGGGCGGTGGAGGCCATTTTGCGGGATCTCCGGGCCGCCGGCGTCCGCTTTGCGGCGCCCGCCGTGCCCAACCCCTCCTACCACCCCGGTCGCTGCGCCGATGTATCCGTCGGGGGCCGCCGCATCGGCGTGATGGGGCAGATCCACCCCCTGGTGGCCCAGAGCTACGGCGTGGACGGGCTGTTCTACTGCGCCGAGCTGGACTTCAGCCTGCTGCTGGAGGTGAAGGGGCCCGACCCGGAGTACACCCCCCTGCCCAGGTTCCCCGCCGTGGCCCGGGACATCGCCGTGGTGTGCGACGAGGCGGTGACGGTAGGCGCCCTGGAGGATGCCATCCGCCGGGGGGCCAAGGGCCTTCTCAAGGAGGTCCGCCTCTTCGACATCTACCGGGGCAAGGGCATCCCGGCGGGCAAAAAGTCCGCGGCCTTCAGCCTGGTCCTCCGCTCGGACGAGCGCAGCTTGACGGCGGAAGAGGCGGCCGAGGACGTGAAGAGCATCCTGGAGACCCTGGAGAAGGAACTGGGCGCCGTGCTGCGGTAGCTCCCCCTCCGCCTCTTCGCTCCCCGCGTTCGCGCGTACAAGCGTTTCGGCTCCGCCGAAACTTACAAAAACGTCCCCGCCGCAGGGATGCGGCGGGGACGTTTTCATCTGTCGTCCGGCCTAGTTGCGAAGCCACTCCGGCAGCGCCCGTTTTCGGATGCCCGAGACGATGCCCGTGGCGCAAAAGAGGGTCACCATGGAGCTTCCGCCATAGCTGAAGAAGGGCAGCGTCAAGCCGATCACCGGCATGACAAAGAGGCACATACCGATATTCTCCACCACCTGGAACATCAGCATGGTGGCAAAGCCCACGCACACCAGGGACTCCATGGTGCTGCGGGCCATCCGGGCGGTGTGGAAACAGCGGTAGATGATAAGGGCCTCCAGGAGGATGATGACAAGGCACCCCACCATCCCCAGCTCCTCCCCCGCCACGCAGAAGATGAAGTCCGTCTCCCGCTCGGGGAGGGCCCACTCATTGGCGGACTGGGTCTGGATGCCGTTGAAGAGCCCCTGGCCGAAGACGCCGCCGCTGCCCAGAGCCATGAGGCCCCGGGTCTGCTGCCAGCCCACCCCCTGGGGGTCATAGCTGTGGTCAAAGATCACCCGGAACCGCTCCATCATGTGGCTGGGGACCTTGTCGATCACCACCAGCACCGCCACGCCCAGGGCCACAAGGCCCGCCCCGGCGGCAAACCAGTACCAGGCAAGCCCCGCGGCCACGGCCATGCCCACATAGATCACCAGGTACACCATGCCGCTGCCCGCGTCGGAGGAGACCGCGAAAATCAGCACGAACATGAACCCCGCGTGGGCCGCCGGCCAGAGGAGGGAGTCCCACCCCCGCATCCGCCGGTTCTCCCTAAACCAGGCCATCTGCTTTGCCAGGAGGACGGTGAAGGTCAGCTTGACGATCTCCGCCGGCTGGATGCTGGTGGGCATGCCCCGGGTGTAGAGCCAGGCGCGGTTGCCCTTCTCCTCCACCCCCAGGGGCGTCAGCAGCAGGAGGATAAAGCCCACGTTAAAGGCAAAAAACCACTTCCACTTCTCGGAAAAATGCTCCACATCCGCCACGGAAAAAAAGAAGTAGCCGCAGACGCCCAGGAGGATGGCCGCCCCCTGGACGATGGTATTGCGGAGCTCCCCGGTGTAGTGGGAGGCGCTGGTCACCAGCACCAGCCCATACAGGCTGGTGACCACGATCAGCGCCAGGAGGGCGATGTCCGCCTTGCGCCAGATGTATTGGATGGTCTCTTGGATGGAACGCACGTCACTTCTCCTTTGCGGGATCTCCTCCCTAGTGTAGCACAAAACCCCTCCCCTGTAAACCTCCCCCCGTCCGGCGGGGAATTTCCGGCGGCGGGGCGGAGTTCCCTCTTCCGTCCCGGCGGGAAATGTGGTATACTTTTCTAAATATGAGAGCCGCGCAGGCCGGCGGGACGCCGCCGGGCCCGGGCCCTTCGGGAAATTTCAGAGGATAGGGTGAAAGCAGCGATGGAATGGATGTCACACAGCGTCTCAGAGACGGAGGAGCGGGGCCGCCAGCTGGCCGGAGGGCTGCGCAGCGGCGATGTGGTGGCGCTCTTTGGGGACCTGGGCGCGGGGAAAACCGCCTTCACCCGGGGGCTAGCCGCGGGCCTGGGCTGTACCGGCCGGGTCACCAGCCCCACCTTCACCATTGTCAACGAGTACGAGGGGCCCCTCCCCCTCTTCCACTTCGACATGTACCGCCTCTCCGGCGAGGAGGATCTCTTCGACATCGGCTGGGAGGACTACCTCAGCCGGCGGGGGGTCTGCGTGGTGGAGTGGAGCGAGCGGATCGCCGCCGCCCTGCCGGAGGGGACCATCCGGGTGGACATCCAGCGCTGCGGGGAGCATGCGGACTGGCGGCGCATCCAGATCGAGGGGGTGGAAGCATGAAAATCCTGGCATTGGAGAGCTCGGCCCGGGCGGTCTCCTGCGCCGTGGTGGCGGACGGCGCGCCCATCGCCTCCGCCTTCCAGGCCACCGGCCTCACCCACAGCCGCACGCTGCTGCCCATGGTGGAGGCCATGCTCCAAAACAGCGAGCTTACGCTGGAGAGCATGGACGCCATCGCCGTGGCGGCGGGGCCGGGATCCTTCACGGGCCTGCGGATCGGCGTGTCCGCGGCCAAGGGGCTGGCCTGGGCGCTGGACAAGCCCTGTGTCGCCGTCAGCACCCTGGAGGCCATGGCCCAGCCCCTAAGCCACCTGGAGACCGCCCTCATCTGCGCCATGGACGCCCGCCGCCAGCAGGTCTACAGCGCCGTCTTTGCCGCCGGGGGCGGCGCGCTGCGCCGCCTCGCCCCCGACCGGGCCATCGCCCTTGCGGACCTGGCGGCGGAGCTGGACCCCGCCCAGCGCTACACCGTGGCGGGGGACGGGGCGGCGCTGTGCCGGGACGCCTTGACCGCCATGGGCTTTTCCGCCTGCTCCCTGGCCCCCGGCCACCTGCTGCTGCAGAGCGCCGTGGGCGTGGGGCTTTTGGGGGAGACGCTGGCCCGGGCGGGAAAGACCGTCTCCCCCCAGGAGCTGGTCCCGGTGTACCTCCGCCTCAGCCAGGCGGAGCGGGAGCGGCTGGAGCGGCTGCGGGAACAGGCGGACGCGTCCGCACCATGATAAGCGGCGAAGGCCGAAAGCAATGCGTGTCAAGCAAAGGAGGAAAGCAATGCGTGTCAAGCAGTGGAACACCGTGACCACCGCCCTGACGGTGGCGGGCGTCCTGGCCGGCGTCGTCGCCCTCCTCTCCCAGCGGCCGCAGGCCCATCCGGCCAGCTATATCGCCCTTGCCCTTCTCGCGGCGGCGGCCGCGGTCCACTTCTGGAAATTCCGCTGCCCTGCCTGCCACAGGGTGCTCCCCAACCAGAATGCCGCCCGGATCACCCACTGCCCCTTCTGCGGGGCATCTCTGGAATAGCTGTTTTGCAAGCAAGGAATCCAAAAGGAGGCCTCTATGAACTGTAAAATCTGGTATCTCCTCTCCTGGGGCATGATGCTGCTGGGCTGCGCCCTGCTGATCGCCAGTTACTACGCCCTTCTCAACTGGGGGATCAAGGCGGCGGGCCTGGCGCTTTTCCTGGCGGGGGCGGTCCTCAACAGCGCCAAGTGCCGCTGCCCCGCCTGCCGCCAGCGGGTGTCGTCCTGGGCCGCGCTGCGCTCCAACCAGTGCCCCCACTGCGGTTCGTCCCTAAACTAGCCTTCCGGCGCGGTTTCCGCCGGTCCTGCGACAGAAAAGGAGGAAGTTTTATGGCACCTTCAACCTTACATGTGGTGGACCACCCCCTGCTGCTCCACAAGCTCACCATCCTGCGGGACAAGAACACCTCCACCAAGGACTTCCGGGAGCTGGTCAGCGAGATCGGCATGCTCCTCACCTACGAGGCCACCCGGGACCTGCCGCTGACGGAGAAGGAGGTGGAGACGCCCCTGTGCAAAACCACCGCCCCCACCTTGAAGGGCAAGAAGTTCGCCGTGGTGCCCATTCTCCGGGCGGGCCTGGGGCTGGTGGAGGGGGTGCTGCGGATGGTGCCCTCCGCCCGGGTGGGCCACATCGGCCTATACCGGGACGAGGAGACCCTGGAGCCGGTGACCTACTTCTGCAAGCTCCCCAAGGATATCCAGCAGCGGGAGGCCCTCATTGTGGACCCCATGCTGGCCACCGGGGGCAGCGCCGCGGCGGCCATCTCCTTCCTCAAGCAGTACGGCTGCCGGCACATCAAGCTGATGGTGCTCCTGGCGGCGCCGGAGGGGGTCCGCCGGATACAGGAGGAGCACCCGGACGTGGAGATCTACTGCGGCGCGGTGGACGACCACCTCAACGAGCGGGGCTATATCGTCCCGGGGCTGGGGGACGCCGGGGACCGGATCTTCGGCACCAAGTAGCCCGGCAGCGCCGCCCTTTTGGCGGGCAGCCGCCCCACCTCCAGCGTACGCCGCCAAGCCGGCGGCTGAAGGACAGAAAAAGCGCACCGGAGCGGTCTTCTCCGGTGCGCTTTTTGATTCTGTGGGATGGGGGGAGGCCTGTGATCATCCTTTTCAAAACCGCCTCTTTGTCCGACGATTTTGACAACCGGACCCGCGTCAAATCTTTTTCTCCAAAAGTTCAAAAATGCTCCAAATCAAGGGGAGAACCGGGAGAAAAACAGAAAAGAAATGAAAAAAGAGCCCGGGGAAACGAATTTCCTCGGACTCTTCTGAATGT
>CALWXD010000130.1 GCA_944385425.1 uncultured Oscillospiraceae bacterium
CGGGGATCACCCGGGACGGCTTAGTTGCCATGATGAAGGAGGAGGACTTCGACGCGGTGCTGAACACCAACCTGAAGGGCGCCTTCCACATGATCCGCCACTGCGCCGGCCTGTTCCTGCGCAACCGGGAGGGCTGCATCATCAACATCGCCTCGGTCTCCGGCCTCATCGGCAACGCCGGGCAGTGCAACTACGCCGCCTCCAAGGCGGGACTCATTGGCCTGACAAAATCCGTGGCCCGGGAGCTGGCGGCCAAGGGGATCCGGTGCAACGCCATCGCCCCCGGCTTTATCGCCACGGATATGACCGGCGACCAGCAGGAAAATCCCCTGCTAAAGCAAATCCCCTTGGGCAGAATGGGGGAGGCCGCCGATGTGGCGGAGGCCGCGGCATACCTGGCCACGGCCGGCTATGTAACCGGCGAGGTCCTCCGTGTAGACGGCGGCATCGCCATGTAAGGAGTGTGAAATTTTGAGCGAGAAGAGAAGAGTTGTGGTCACCGGACTGGGCGCCGTCACCCCCGTGGGCAACACCGCCGCGGAGACCTGGGAGAGCCTGAAGTCCGGCAAAAACGGCATCGCCCCCATCACCGCCTTTGACACCACCGGCTTTAAGGCGACTCTGGCCGCCGAGGTGAAGGGCTTTGACCCCAGGGCCTATTTAGAGGTCAACGAGGTCCTCCGCACCGACCGCTATGCCCAGCTGGCTGTAGCAGCGGCGGAGCAGGCGGTCACGGAGAGCGGCGTGAAGGGGACTGTGGAGCCGGAGCGTTTTTCCGTGCTGTTCGGCACCGGCATCGGCGGCATCCATTCCTTTGAAAACGAATATGCCAAGCTGATGGAGAAGGGCCCCCGCCGGGTCTCCCCCCTCTTTATTCCCATGATGATTGCCAACATGGCGGCGGGTATGATCGCCATCCGCTACGACTGCCGGAGCTCGGCCATGCCGGCGGTGACCGCCTGCGCCTCCGGCTCCAATGCCATCGGCGAGGCCCTGCGGCTGATCCGCCACGGCTATGCCGACGCGGTGATCTCCGGCGGCACGGAGGCCGCCATCACCGCCTCCGCTGTAGCAGGCTTTGCCAATATGCAGGCATTGTCCACCGCCAGCGACCCCGATGCGGCGTCCCTGCCCTTTGACAAGCGCAGAGGCGGCTTTGTCATCGGCGAGGGGGCTGTGGCCCTTGTCTTAGAGGAGTATGAGCACGCCAAGGCCCGGGGCGCCAACATTTACGGCGAGGTCTGCGGCTACGGCTCCACCTGCGATGCCTACCACATCACCGCCCCCCATCCGGAGGCCAGAGGCGGCGCCCAAGCCATGGTGGACGCCATGGGTGAGGCCGGCTATGCTGCAAGCGACGTGGTCTATATCAACGCTCACGGCACCGGCACCCCCCTCAACGACGCCATCGAGACGGTGGCCATCAAGAAGGCTCTGGGCGAGGAGAGCGCAGGGCGGGCCTATGTGAGCTCCACCAAGTCCATGACCGGGCATATGCTGGGCGCGGCGGGAGCGGTGGAGGCTATGGCCTGCCTGCTGGCCCTGCGGGAGAGGATCATCCCCCCCACCATCAACCTGCTGGAGCAGGACGAGGCCTGCGACCTCAACTATGTACCCAATACGGCTGTCAAGGCGGACATCACGCTGGCCCTCTCCAATTCCCTCGGATTTGGCGGCCACAACGCCTGTCTCGCTTTTAGAAAGGTGTAATGGAACATGATGAATGAGACGGATATCCGCAGATATGCGGAGCTGATGCGGGAGCTGGGCCTCACAGGTCTGGAGATCGCCGAGGACAACAAGGTGGTGCGGCTGGAGTGTATGACTCCCGCGGCGGCAAAAGCGGTTGTCCCCCTGGAGGCGGCCCCCGCCTCCACCGCCGCCCCGGCAGCGGGAGAGGGCAGGGCGTATGTCAGTGTAAAATCCCCCATGGTGGGAGTGTTTTACGCCGCTCCCGCCGAGAATGCGGACCCCTATGTGTCCATCGGCGACCGCGTGAAGCGGGGCCAGACGCTGTGCATCGTGGAGGCCATGAAGCTGATGAACGAGATCACCGCCGAGGAGGACGGCGTTATCGCAGAGATCTGCGCCGCAAACGGCCAGGTGGTGGAGTTCGGCACAGAGCTCTTCCGCATTGAGAGGTAGCGCCATGAACCGAGAAGAGATTATGACCATTCTCCCCCACCGGGACAACATGCTGCTGCTGGACGAGGTGGAGAACCATGACGGCACGGCGGTGGGACGCTACACCGTCCGCGGGGACGAGTTTTTCCTTCAGGGCCACTTCCCCGGCCACCCCATCGTCCCCGGCGTGATCCTCTGCGAGATTCTGGCCCAGTCGGCCTGCGTGCTGCTGCGGGATACCATGGAGGCGGGGACGCTGCCGGTGTACACGGGATTGAACAACGTCAAATTCCGCTCCCCCGTCAAGCCGGGGGATACGGTGGAGACCCGGTGCCGCATCAAGCGGGCTAAGCACCCCTTCTACTTCGCCGAGGGCACCCTCTCTGTCGGTGAGCGGCTGTGCGTATCCGCTGAGTTTTCTTTTGCCATCACAGGAGCGTAAGCTATGTTCTCTAAAATACTGGTTGCCAACCGCGGCGAGATCGCCGTGCGCATCATCCGCGCCTGCAAGGAGATGGGCGTGGCCACGGTGGCGGTGTACTCTGAGGCGGACCGGCAGGCCCTCCATGTGGCTCTGGCCGATCAGAGCTTCTGCATCGGTCAGGCGGAGGCGACGAAGAGCTATCTCAACGAAAACCAAATCATCAGCGCGGCCATTCTCTCCGGCGCCCAGGCCATCCACCCGGGCTACGGCTTTCTCTCAGAAAACGCCCACTTTGCCCGGCTGTGCCGGAAGAACGGTCTGGTGTTCATCGGACCGGATCCGGAGAGCATGGAGCAGCTGGGGGACAAGGCCCTGCTCAAGGAGCTTATCCGCCAGACCAGCCTCTCCGTGATCCCTGGGACCGGGGCGGCAGCGACGGTGGAGGAGGCGCGGGAGGCCGCTGAGAGAATCGGCTACCCCGTTATGCTCAAGGCCAGCGCCGGAGGCGGCGGCCGGGGCATCCGGCTGGTGCGGTCCGCCGACGAGCTGGAGGAGGCCTATCTGCAGGCCACCGCGGAGGCGGCCAGCGCCTTCGGCAACGGCAGCGTCTATCTCGAAAAGTACATCTCCCCCGCCCGGCATATCGAGCTGCAGATGCTGGCCGATGAATACGGAAACGTGGTGTGTCTGGGAGAGCGGGACTGCTCGATCCAGCGGCACAACCAAAAGCTGCTGGAGGAGACTCCCTCCCCCGGCGTGACGCCGGAGCAGCGGCAGTCCATGATTGCCGCCGCCGTTGACGCCGTCAAAAAGATCGGCTACGTGGGGGCGGGGACGCTGGAATTCCTGCTGGA
>CALWXD010000131.1 GCA_944385425.1 uncultured Oscillospiraceae bacterium
CTAACGCTAACAACGGCAAATGCCCGGTTCAGCTGATGGTGATGGGATGCAGCGGCTTCAAGGGCAAGGGCTTTGACCCCTTCCTCCTAAGCCAGATGTGGGACTGCCAGGAGGACCGGGACCGGATTTTTAGGGAGTGCCGGTATCAAGTCGTGGCCACCGATATGCTGGCGGCGGCCCTCCCGGCCCAGGAGCGGGCCGACCTGGATATGGACTTTCTGGAGGCCCTGGCGGAGCTGTACCCCACCTGTGAGGCGTTTTATTTCCAGAACTGCGGCAAATTGTTTTTGGCGGAGGATGTGCGTTCCCACCAGATCGAGGGCCCGGATCGGTTCATCCGCTTTGGTGTCAATGTCCGATTCTTCAACATTGAGGGAACGGAGGATATGCTCATCGACACGGTGGGCATGAGCACCCTGTTCCTGCCGGATCTCCAGTACCACTTCCACGGGATGGACCCCAACTGGGTGGTGAACCACGCCTACAATGCGGCGTCGTACATTCTGGAACATGACAACCCCATTGAGGACGGGGAGACAGTGGACGGCGTGGCGGACGGAGAGATGTGCCGGGAGGTTCAGTGGAAATGCCGGTATGAGGACGCCCTAATCCAGCCGCCCAGAGAGGTGCTGGACATCCATACCGGGGCGTACGCCTCTGGTCAGCGGCAATTGGACCGTTGACGGGCTCTGCCGGCGGGAGGATCAACACATGGGAGAAACGGTATCTCTATGGTTTGGAGACCTTTCGCAGGGCAGCCGTACACCGCAAACACCTGTTCTCAGAGGCAATGATGGGCAAGGCGGAAACATCAGAAAAATAAGCAGGAGGCAAAGACAATATGTATGAACTGATCCAAATCACGGATAAAAGCCATTATATTCAGTGCCCAGCCAAGATCGGCCTGGTGCGCTTGGAGGGGGGTGAGGTCTGCCTCATCGACAGCGGTAGCGACAAGGACGCGGGCCGGAAGGTGCGCCAGCTCCTGGACGCCCAGGGGTGGAAACTGAGGGCCATCTACAACACCCACTCCAACGCGGACCACATCGGCGGGAACAAGTATCTCCAGGGGCAGACCGGATGCAGGGTCTATGCCCCCGGGATTGAGCAGGCGTTCACCCAGTACCCGGTGCTGGAGCCCTCCTTCCTGTACGGGGGCTATCCCTGTAAGGATCTGCGGCACAAGTTCCTTATGGCCCAGGGGAGTGACGCGGAGCCCTTAACGCCGGCGGTGCTGCCGGAGGGCTTTGCGCTCATCCCCCTGCCGGGGCACTTCTTTGACATGGCGGGGTTCCGCACCCCGGACGACGTCGTATATCTGGCGGACTGCCTCTCCAGCCGCGAGACCCTGGACAAGTACCAGATCGGGTTTATTTATGATGTGGCCGCCTACCTGGAGACGCTGGAGATGGTGAAGGGCCTCTCGGCCCGGATGTTCGTCCCCGCCCACGCGCCGGCGGCGGAGGAGATCGCGGACCTGGCCCAATATAACATCGACAAGGTGCGGGAGGTCGCGGGGCGGATTTTGGAGCTGTGCCGGGAGCCCCTCCCCTTTGAAACCATCCTCCAGCGGCTGTTCACGGCCTATCGGCTCACCATGGATTTCCAGCAGTATGTGCTGGTGGGCAGCACCGTCCGCTCCTACCTCTCCTGGCTGAAGGACACCGGGAAACTGGACGCCGTCTTTTCTGACAACCTGCTGCTCTGGCAGCGGACATAGCGGGGCGGCCGGCTTTCATTGGATCGCTAAGCCCTAATCCACCCCTCCCTCGCCCCTTTTCCCCTAAAAGGAGGGAGCCTAAGGTTTTCCTTAGGCTCCCTCCTTCTTTTTTCAGCGGGACAGACGGCCTGTTTTGCCGGTGCGGCCAATATGGTTTGCGGCAAGCGCCGTTATACCGCATCAGCCGTCCCCCATCGCTGCCGGCCCGGCTCTCCTTTTCGGCCTGTTTACCGTAAATCACTAAATTCCGGGTGATCGGCAAAGCACTGCATGATAGCGGTTTTTGTGCTTTTGGCGAGACGCAGCAGCTGCTGATAGGCCGACACAGCCTCCCGCAGCTCCTCGGTATAATCATTGATCGGATAGGCGCCTTCGCCGATATCCATCGCCGCCAGGGCGCCGCGCAGCTTGTCCAGCTCCTCCATCGTATAGAGCGGTTTTGTCTCCTGCGTCAGATGGTTATAGAGGTTCCCCGCCCGCGTTACGGTCTGCTTGGCCCCAGGGTCGCAGTCGATGCGGACGTTGTCGTTGGCCAAGACGATGATGTTCTTGATATGGGCGCGATGTACCATGTCACGGCCCAGGATGTCGTTGACGACCTGCTCCAGATATGCCACATGCCGGTCATTCTGCGCGAAGGGGTTGCTCATGGGCTCCTCCGTGGTGACGACCTGCCCCCCTTCGCCCACAGTCCGCTGAAACACCTTGTACCAGTTCCCGTCCGCGGTGATCTTCAGCCCGTACTGCCCAGAAGCGGCATAGTTCTTGATCTCAATGGCGAAGATCCCGTAGGGGGCCAGGACCAGGCTGTCCGTCTCAACCGTCGAGGCCGGCCTGCCGTCCGTGCCGGCAAGCTGGATCCGCAGGCCGTTCAGAACGTAAAACGCCCCCTTGTGCATATCCAGCACGTCTTGAACCGCCCGCTCCCCCAGGATCCCGGAGCGGATGGATTTGTATTCATTGTAAAAGTAGGACAGCCGGCAGGAGGCCAGCGTATCCAGCTCTTCGCACCGCCGGCTGATAAACGCATCCATCGCCTTCGCCGGGATGGACGAGCCGAGGGACACAGGGCCGCCATACATTTTGAAAAGTGGATCCGCGCAGACACTGTCCTGGTGCACAAACTGGGCAAGGCACGGCGCGTCGGTGTCAGTTGCCGCCGCCTTCACCCGCCGCTCCGGAACGAGCCCCGACGCGGTCAGCTGGGTCTCGATGCGCTGAATGCGCCTGCTGTTGGTCACATATGCCGGTTTCCTCTCGTCCTTATACCAATCCCAGTCATCGTCATCGATACTGAAGGCATAATAATTCCTTTTGTTTTCTGGCACATCACATTGTATCATACCTTTTATATCATAGACTGTGTATCCGTTGGCTACGATGGACGCTATCCGCAGCCCATACTGCTGGCCGAGGATCTCATAAAACTGCCGCTCATGCTCCGACCGGATCCGCAGGCGTTTTTGTTCCGCCGCATGGCGTTCCGCTCTCTGCCGCTCCCGCTCCTGGCGCTCCCGCTCCGCTGCCTCTCTCTGCCGCCTGGCCTTTTCCTCTGCCGCCGCCTTCTGCGCCGCGCGGAATTTATTCTCTTCCCGCCAAATGTAGCGTATCTGCCCCTTGTGGATCAGCAGCCACATTCCAAATTCCAATGCGATGCAGATAAACACCGTTAAGAAACTGGCCGCGGGCCGATTGGCGATGAGGCTGATGAACCCCGTAAGCAGCATGGACGCCTCGGTTCCGAGGGCAAACAGGACGACGCAGCCAGCGGAGATCCTCCACCCGTCTTTTTTCGGGACGCTCAAGTCCCCTGGATTGGGTACGACCCAAAAATTTATGGAATCAAAATCGCCCCAATCAAAGACGCCGCATATAAGGGAGATGACGACACCGATCAAAACCATCGGCACTACGCCGGCCAAAAAGCATACGGCAACTGCCTCCAAAAGCTCGGGTATTACCTTCAGAATCTCGCCGCTGAAAATTGTCGGCAGCTGGGACGTCCAGGTCGCCAGCCAGATCGACGAAATGACTGCCAAAAAATACACACACATACCTCCCTAAAGGCGTCTATACCGCAGCCAACGCCCGATTCTCTCTTCTAACATTTTCGTTTGACCTCCGCATCACGAGAAATGGGCGAACCGTAAGGTCCGCCCATTTCTCGTTCTACCCCTTTTGCCTTGCTTTCGCCGTCAAGTTGTCATCAAGGCAGGAACAATACCGGAGGAATCTATGGCCCCTCGCCGTATCATTTAGTTCTCGTAGGTCCGCCAGAGGAAGGTCACGATCTGGGCGCGGCTGCAGGTGGCGTTGGGGCTAAAGGTCGTTGCGCTGGTGCCACTGGTAATGCCCTTCTCAACAGCCCACAGAACTGCCTTATAATAGTAGGCGTCCGCGCTCACGTCTACAAAGGGGTTCTCCGCGATCCCCGGCTCCGGGGAACCGGCAGCCCGCCACAGGAAGGTCACGGCCTGCGCTCTTGTGCAAGGGTTATTAGGGGAGAAGGTCGTCGCGCTGGTGCCGCTGGTAATGCCTTTCTCAACAGCCCACAACACAGCGTCGTGGTAGTAGGCGCTCTCCGCCACGTCGGTGAAGGGGTTCTCCCCGGCGGGGGCCGGGGTCTCCTCCGCCGTCAAGTCGCCGGAGGCGGTGGATACGGTGACGCCGGCGGGGGTGACGGAGACGGCCTGGGCGGAGCTGGTCTTGCCGTCAGACACATTCATTCCGGAAACCTGTGCCCGCACATTGTTGTCCGAGGAGATCGTCACGTTCTCTTTGCCAGCCTCCAGGGTAAACCCGGTATCCGTGCCAGAGACGATCAGTTGGTTCCAGTTGTCGCCCAACACGTCCGAGGTGTAGGTGATGGTCTGCTGGGAAGCGGATGCGGTGGTGCTGTCCACAAGCCCCTCTGTAAAGCGCACAGAGGTTAGGTCATCGGCCTCGATGGTGGCGTAGTAGTCATCTGTGAGCATGTAGACCGATGTATCCGTTGTATCAGTAGTGACTGTTAAATCGCCAATGTCGGAAGGCAAAATAAAATTGTAACTGCCAGCGGGGCCGGAATAAATCGGGAAGTAGCGCAATGTCAAGTCGCCGCTTACTTGCTGGCCGTTCTGCACGACTGCGGTACGCCCGTCACTGGAGGTCACCGTAAAGTCATTCGTCTCGATGCCAAGGATCGAGCTGCTCTGCGCACTGGACGCGGCAGAGTAGGACCGGTTGCCTTGAATGTATCCCTGTAAGTCCTTGCGGCTAAATGTATTGCTTTCAACTGAGGCAACGTAATCCAGGGTGAGTCCACGGTTGTATTCCGCGGCTTGATAAATGTCTGATGTAAAATAAGCATCCTGGAAATCAGAACTGATGACCAACTGACCATCTACAGACTCTTCTGGTCTAACATTGTCCCAAATATCAATGAGATAGTTCCCGTTGCTGTCCTGGGTAATAGATTTACCAACAACCGCGTGGCCGCTGCGTCCATCTTTGCTATTGAAGGTAAAGCAAAGCACAGCGTATTGATCCGTAGACTGCATAGCGGAGACGATGCCGCGATTCACACTGCGGGCCGGCGTCCCATCATTAGGGTATAGATTTTGGACAGACTGTGTGAGCTGCGCCAGGTGATAAAAGTTAATCAGATCGTTGACCCCATCGCTGCGGGAGGGCCAATCCAAGTCCTGCAACAGTTCCGCCCCGCTCTGGAAGACGCCTGGGTCGATCTCTCCGGCATATTTCAGCGCATAGACAGCGGACATGCCAAAGCAGGAACCGCCCCACCCGTTGTCTGCATGATCTCGTATCCAACCTTGATGCTGGGCATCTTCCCCAGCCAGTAGGAAGTTGAGATACGGCGCGCTGATCATATAGGTCGGATTAAAATACTGCTCTTTGCCTTCGTCTGCGCTCCAGTTTCCAAAGGAGAACGTGTCGTCGGTGCCAAAGGGCGGGTCCCAGACGCCATAAAGCGTAATATCTTCTGTGATAGGCCCTCGCGTCTCAAAGGAGTCGGCGCTGTTTCTCCATACCCACAAGGTTCCGTCGGCCAGCGCCCAGCCCATAAACTTGTGACCAATAAAATCATTAGGTATAGGCCATCCATACGGTTCCTCTCCGTATGGTACTGTGATAGGTTCCGGAGAATCTCGGCCGATGATACCAATATCAAAGGTAACCGTACAGGTCTGGAGTTTTTCCCACTTTGCGTAAAGCCGGGTGTCGGCAAAGATCGTCATCGTAGAGAAGTTTTTCCCGGTGAAAGGCCGATCCGTCTTGGTCTCGCCATCCATATAATACCAGCCCAAGAACTCGTACCCTTCCCACTCGGGGTCCAACTGGAACAAAACCGTTTGATCCGAGATGATGATGGGATCTATCTTGCCGGGAGCGCCGTTCAAATCGAATGTCACGGTATAGGTCTTGGCCGCAGGCTTTTCCCACATGGCATACAGCGCCATCGATTCCGTGACAATGTCGCCATCATCCCATTTGACATAGTCGTTTAGGACACCGTTTTCGGGAGTACCGCTGTACCAGCCCAGGAAGGTATAGCCATAAGGCGGACTAACTCTGGGCAATTCGATCGTTTCGCCGCAGCGCAGGGAGTCGGTTCTTGCCAGCATGACACCGCCGTTTGCATCGTATGTAACGCTGCAAATCTCATCTCGATAAGACTCCGTGAGGTAGATGGTGGTATCCTCGCTGATTCTGCCGGAAAATGTACTGCCATCCTCATAGTGCCAGTCTCCAAACTCGGCACCGCGACGGGGATTCGGCGAGGCAAAATTCATTTTAACATTTTTGTATACCTCGTCTGTCAGCCGCTCCTCTCTCCCGTCCAGATACTGGATCACCCGTGTGAGCGTACAGGTTTTTTCTAAAACATCTGTATTACTGATGGAAAACGCAATGCTTTTGTAGTCTGGCGTAATTGTGGTCACATAGCCATCGTCACCCGAGCGGGATCCAAGTACCAACCCTGGAGCGTCCGCCGCCAGCGCTGATGTCGGCAAGAATCCCAGGCACATGACCAGCGCCATCAACAGCGCCAGGATCCGCGATTTTGCTGATTTCATCTTTTTTCTCCCTTTCTTCTATTTCCGTCCGCCACCTAAAAATGAACCTCTTGTCCCGTTCAAAATGTCCATTCTCAGCGATGAGCGTCCAGGCTCCTTTCTCCGTCGTCTCGTGCTGGTTTTTTCTTGTTTTCCCTCAAAACTCCACTCTTATTTCCGAAAAATAAGCATAAAAAAGGGAGCCCAAGGTTTGATCCTTAGACTCCCTCTTGCCATTTTCAGCGGGACAAATGACCTAATTTGAATGTGAGGTCATCAACTACTTCTCCTCCAGCAGCTTGTTCAGCTCCGCCATAAAGGTGTTGATGTCCTTGAACTGGCGGTAGACCGAGGCAAAGCGGACATAGGCCACCTCGTCCACCCCCTTGAGCTTTTCCATCACCTGCTCACCGATGGCCTCGGAGCTCACCTCCCGCTCCAGGGCGTTTTGCAGGTTCTGTTCGATCTCGTCGGTGAGCCGCTCCAGCTGGGCCAGGGGCACCGGCCGCTTTTCGCAGGCCCGGATCATGCCCTTGAGCACCTTGCCCCGGTCAAAGGCCTGGCGGCTGCCGTCCTTCTTGATGACCACGATGGGCAGGGACTCCACCGTCTCATAGGTAGTAAAGCGGTTTTCACAGGACAGGCACTCCCGGCGGCGGCGGATGCTGTTCCCCTCGTCCGCCGGGCGGGAATCCACCACCTTGCTCTCCTTAAAACCGCAGTAGGGACACTTCATGGCAAATCCTCCCTTTCTTGGGTGTGTCGTGGGCATCTTGTCATCAGTATACCACATCTCTACAAGATATGGTAGCTCCCATTTGGAATTTTTCCGCATTTTTGCGCCGCTTTCGTCCCGCCGGTTGCCTACACCGGTTTCAGCACCGGCCGCTCCCGGCCGTCAAAGGCGAAGACGGCATAGGCCCTGCCGGAGATGGTCCGGATCCGGGCAAAGCAGAAGAGGTCCGTCAAGGGGAAGGGCCGGTCGGCGCGGTAGGGGACCGCCAGCCACTTCCCCTCCCCCGCCCGCCGCCACAGGAGCCCCTCTCCCCCCTCCAGCCGCCCCTGGAAGGGCGGCCGGGTGAAAAAGTCCCCCGGCTGCTCCAGCGGCCTCCAGCCGCCCTCCTCCCGGAAGGCGAAGGACAGCCGCATCTGCCCCTCCACAGGCTCCCCCAGCTGCTCCAGCTCCCGCCGCAGCAGCATCCGCCTTAGGCGCAGCTCTCCTCCCCTGGGCTCCAGCACCCCCAGGGGGACCTCCCCCCTCCGGCAGATCAAAAAGCCCCGGAACAGCCCCCTGTCGTCCCGGCCCACCGCCATCTCCGCGACAAGGCGCTGCTCCCCCGCCTCCGCAAGGCGCAGCCGCCCCGCCCTGGCCCCCTCGCAATAGACCGGCAGCTCCATCCGCCCTCCCCCTCTCTTTTCCGGCGCGAAAAAGCGCCCTCTCAGCAGGATATGCCGAGAGGGCGCCGCCCTATTCCGAATTTTGCCCGCCGTGCCTTAGGAGATGGTATAGCTCCCCCGCACCAGCAGCTTTACCGTGGCGGCGGTGGCGTCCACCGCCCGCCCCTCAATGGTCATGAGGTAGAGGTGGTTTTTTACCAGGGGCTGGCCGCCGGAGAGGGTGGTGCCGCCGGTGGTGTCCACAAGGCCGGGGCTGCTGGTGGCATAGCAGGCGGCGGTGCCCACCCGGAGCATCACCTCGGTGCCCACCGCGCCCTCCAGCCGCTGGCCGGCGGACAGGGTCACCACCGTGTAGCCGGCGGAGGCGGCTCCGGAGGCGCCCGCCGTGTCCTTCAGCTCCTCCACCTTCTCCGCCAGCGCCTGCTCCAGCTGGCTGTTGTGCCGCTGCAGCGTCTCCTCCGCCATGTCCAGCAGCGTGTCCGTATAGGTCCCCTCCAGGTAGCTCAAGGTCACCAGCGGGTCCTCCTTGGACCCGACGCCGGCAGCCAGGGCCGCCAGCGTAACGGCGGCAAGCACCACCGCCAGGGCGGGCAGGAGACGGGCGATGCGGTTATTGTTCATGGGCGTCCTCCTATGTAATGCCGCGCCGGACCCCGCCGGGGCCGCGGCACGGCAACCGTATCTCAGACCATGCGGTCGCTGTGCAGGCCGAAACTGACGGCGATGGCGCTGTCGATGCGCTCCATCAGCTCCGGGTCCACCCGCCCCATCTTCTCGCGCAGCCGGCGCTTATCCAGGGTGCGGATCTGCTCCAATAATACCACAGAGTCCTTCGTAAGTCCATAGTTTTGTGCGGCCAGCTCGATGTGGGTCGGCAGGCGGGCCTTCCCCGTCTGGGAGGTGATGGCCGCAGCGATGACGGTGGGGCTGTAGCGGTTGCCGGTGTCGTTTTGAATGATCAGCACCGGGCGGACGCCCCCCTGCTCGCTGCCCACCACCGGGCTGAGATCCGCGTAGTAGATATCGCCGCGTTTGACACTTGTATCCATTGTAATTCACGCTCCGCCGGAAGAAAGTGTCACCAATGTGACCACTACCATTCTCCCACGCAGCCAGGGAATTTATACAGCCCGCCGGAAAAAGCGGACCGCGCCTGTGCGCCCCGCAGTATCCTATGCCCGCCGCCCGCCGGCGGTTCCTCACAGGAGGCGGCGCGGCAGGCCGCAGCCTGCCGCGCCGTTGCCGTCCGTTTTTCCGCGGTATGCCGGAGGGGGATCAGAGGTACATCCGCAGCTCCGTATCCACCACCTTGCCGCCCTTGAGGAAGACGCGGGGCACCCGCTTGTTCACCGCGCAGGTCAGCTCGTAGGAGATGGTGCCGGCGATGTCCGCCAGGCGGTTGACGCTGTTGCGCTTGCCGAAGATCTCCACCTCGTCGCCCACCTGCACGCTGGGGGCGTTGGTCAGATCCACCATGCTCATATCCATGCAGATCCGGCCGCACTGGGGCACCGGCCCGTCGGCGGTCACCACCTCACAGCGGTTGGAGAGGGTGCGGAAGAACCCGTCGGCGTAGCCGATGGGCATGACGCCGATGCGGGTAGGTTTCTCCACCTTGTAGGTCCTGCCGTAGCTGACGGTGCAGCCGGCGTCCAGGGTCTTGATGCTGCTGATGGTGGTCTTGAGGGTCATCACCGGCTTGAGGCCCAGCTTCTCCGCCCCCTCGCTGCAGCCGTAGAGGATGATGCCCGGGCGGACCATGTCCAGTTTCATCTCCCCATAGTAGTTCACGGTGGCCCCGCTGTTGCCGCAGTGGCGCAGGGCAAAGGTCCGCCCCCGGGCCTTGAGGGCGTCGATCAGATGGGTAAAGCGGCCGAACTGCTCCCTGGTGAAGGCCACGCAGTCGGCCTTGTCCGGCTCGTCGGAGACGGCGAAGTGGGTGAAGATCCCCTCCGCCTCCAGCCCCGGGAGATCACAGACCCGCAGGACCGTCTCCACCGTGTCGTCAAAGTGCTCGTCGTCGCAGAGGAACCCCAGGCGGGACATGCCGGTGTCGGCCTTGACGTGGATCTTCAGCGTGCCGCCGGCGGCCGCGGCCGCCGCGCTGTAGGCCCGGGCCGCCTCCTCGCTGACCACGGCCTGGGTGACGCTGTTTTCCATGAGCAGGGCGGTATTCTCCGGCGGGGTGTAGCCCAGGATCAAAATCGGCAGCTTGACGCCGGCCTTGCGGATCTCCCGGGCCTCGTCCAGGTTGGACACCGCCAGGTACCCGGCGCCCAGCGCCTCCAGCTCCCGGCTCAGCTCCCGGGCGCCGTGGCCGTAGGCGTCCGCCTTCACCACGCCCAGCACCTTCACATCCTTGCCCACCCGGTCCTGCAGCACATGGAAATTGTAGGCCAGCGCGTCCAGATCAATCTCCGCCCAGGTCCTCCGCAGCAGTTGTTCCATCGTTCCATCCTTCTTTCGTAAAATTGATAAATTCCACCATATAGACCACCGTGCCCTCCACGGTGATTTCGCCCCGCAGGGGGAGGCCGTCCTCCCCGAACCACAGGGCGTAGTAGATTTTGTCGCCTGCCGTCCCGGTCACCTCAAAGGTGGCGCGCTGGCAGGAAACCTCCCCCACGTCCTCCCGGCAGCACTCCAGCACATACCCCTCCGCTATGGCGCGGAGCATGCTGGGGACCGCCCACATGGGGGAGAGCTGGGTGCCGGAGTAAATGCCGGCGTCCAGCAGCACGTCGTCATAGCGCAGCGCCAGCGTCTCGCCGTCCACCGTGGCGGAGACGCCGCGCAGCAGCTCCGGCTCCTCCACCTCCACCCGGGAGGACGCCGGGGTGTAGTCGCAGAGGAGGCGGTATTCCCGGACCTCTTCGCCGTAGTGGCAGGTCACCCGGGCCTCCGCCTGGGCCCCTGTCATCTCCCGGTACTGCTCCTGGATGTCCATGGTCTCCGCCTCGCCGGCGGCGCAGCCGGACAGCAGCAGGCAGAGGATTAGCATTGGTGCAAAAAGCCGGGCCTTTTGCACAGAGCACACTCCTTCAACAGAAAAGTCTTTCCGGGCCGGCCCCCCGCGGCTCCTCCGCCAGCAGCTCCCGAAACACCGCGGAAAACGCCTCCGGCAGCTGGCCCGGTGCCATGGCGTAGGCGGTGCGCTCCCGCTCCAAAAGCTCCCCCGCCCGGCCGTGGATCCACACGGCGGCGGCCGCCGCCTCCCAGGGGGCCGCCCCCTGGGCCAGGAGGGAGGTGATTAGGCCCGCCAGCACATCGCCGGAGCCGCCCTTTGCCAGGCCGCTGCCGCCGGTGGTGTTCACAAAACAGCTGCCGTCCGGCGCCGCGGTCACCGTCCGGTGGCCCTTCAGCACCAGGGTACAGCCGTACCGGACCGCGAAGTCCCGGGCCGCCGGCAGGGGCTCTCCCCCGCCGCCCAGCCGGGCAAACTCCCCCGGGTGGGGCGTCAGCACCGTCGTCCGGCCCCGCCGCCCCTCCAGCACATCTATATGCCCCTCCAGGGCGTTTATGCCATCCGCGTCCAGCACCAGGGGCCCCGGCAGCGCCTCCGCCAGGGCGCGGACCGCCGCCGCCGTCTCCGCCCCGCGGCCGAGGCCGGGGCCGATCAGCGCGGCGCTGCAGCGCTCCATCTCACTTCTTGCCGCCGGCAGGGCCTTCAGGCCGAGGGCCCCGTCCCGCTCCGGCAGGGGCTGGGGCATCTCCTCCAGGCACCGGGCCGCCACCGCCGGCCATACGCTCTCCGGCACCCCCAGGAAAACCAGCCCGCAGCCGCCCCGGACCGCCGCCCGGGAGGCCAGCAGCGGCGCGCCGGCGTACCGCCGGCTCCCCGCCAGGAGGTAGGCGCTGCCAAAGGTGCCCTTGTGCCCGTCCGCCGGGCGGGGCGGCAGCCGCCGCCGGACCCAGTCCCGGTCCACCCCCACGGCCGCCGGCCGCTCCTCCGCCGCCAGCGCCGCCGGGATGCCGATGTCCGCCAGGAGGACCTCCCCGCAGTACAGCGGCCCCTTCCCCAGCAGCTGGCCCAATTTCCGCTCTGTAAAGGTGACGGTCCGATCCGCCTTTACCGCGCAGCCCATCACCGCGCCGGTGTCGCTGTGGAGGCCGGAGGGCATGTCCGCCGCCGCCACCAGGCCGCCCGCGGCGTTCATCGCAGCAACCGCCTGGGCGGAGATTCCCTCCACCGGCCGGCTGAGGCCCACGCCGAAGAGGGCGTCGATCACCAGGTCCGCCGCGGCGAGGAAGGCCGCCTGCCCCCCGTCCGCCGGGTCGTAATCCGCGGCGCCGCCCCCCAGGGCCAGAAACCGCCGGGCCATGGCGCGGCAGTCCGCCGTCATCTTCTCCCGCCGCCCCACGAAGAGAACCCGGACCGCCCACCCCGCCTGCAGCAGCAGGCAGGCGGCGGCAAAGCCGTCTCCCCCGTTGTTGCCGCTGCCGCAGACCACGGCGGCGCGGCCGGGGGCGGGAAAGCCCTCCGCCGCCGCTTTGGCCAGGTGCTCCGCGGCCCGCTCCATCAGCGTCAGCGAGGGGATGCCCCCCTCCTCTATGGCGCGGCGGTCCAGCCGCCGCAGCTGCTCCGCCGTCATGAGGCGCACAGCGCTCTCCCCCTTCCGCCCCGCGGCGCGGGGTTTCCATACCATAATCCATGGCAATTATACCAACTCGTCCCTTGTATTTCAACTGCTTTTGTGATAATATCTTGGAAAGCCAGGGCCCGCTCCCGCCGCCCCGGCGGCGGGAACGGGCCCCTTTCTTTTGTCAAAATTTCGCCCGCATAGGGGCCGCATTCCCTTCCATACTAGAACCGTTCCCAGCCGCCCGGAAAAACCGCGGCGGCGTATCTTTTGAGGAGGTCTTTCCATGGCTGCCAACCAGGTGTGTTCCTTTCTGCTCTCGGTTCTTTTGCTGACGGGCGCCGGCCTTGCCGACGGCATGCCCCTCCCGGCAGGCCCCCGGTACGACGGGTGGTCCGCTGACAACACCACCTTAACGGTGCTGATGTACCACCACCTGGTGGAGGACCCGGCGGAGCTGAACGAATGGCGGCTCACCGTCCAGCGGTTCCGGGAGGATCTCCAGTGGCTCCGGGACAACGGCTACACCACGGTCCTGCCCAGCGAGCTGGCCGCCGGCCGCGGCCTTCCGGAGAAGGCGGTGATGATCACCTTTGACGACGGCTACACCAGCAACTACACCCTGCTCTATCCCCTGCTGCGGGAGTTTGGCGCCAAGGCGGTGATCTCCGTCATCGCCCAGCGGGTGGAGGACGGGGTCTCCGGCTACCTCACCTGGGACATGTGCCGGGAGATGGCGGCCTCGGGCCTGGTGGAGATCGGCTCCCACACCTATGACCTCCACGGCAGCAAGCCCGTGATGGGCATCAAGCGCCGGGAGGGGGAGTGCCGGGCGGACTACGAGGCCCGGGTGTTCCCGGACATCCAGCGGAGCATCGACTGCATCGCGGAGCATGTGGGGGCGGCCCCCCTCTTTTTCGCCTACCCCTACGGGCGGACCGACCCCTGGGCGGCGGACTTCCTGGCGGAGCACTTCGCCGTCACCGTGACCACGGAGGAGAAAACCGCCGACCTCTCCGGCGGGCTGTACGCCCTGCCCCGCTACAACATCTCCATGAAAAAGGGCGTCGGAGCCTATCTGCCCTAGCCGCCGGGGGAATTTCCCTTTTGCTCTTGCAATTTCGCCGGGGATATGGTATAAAGTAGTCTTAGCGAAACGCGTTGAACGGGAAAATAGGGAGTTTGCCTCTCCAAGAGAGGGCGGGTCACCGGCTGCAAGCCCGCCTGGGGGGTGTCCCTCGGTTCGCCCGGGAGCAGCCCTGGAGACAGGGACGGCGCGGCGCCCCGTTACCGGCGCCAGAGCGCGCACGATGTGCGAATACGGGTGGTACCGCGGAGGGTAAAAACGGCCTTTCGTCCCAGAGGATTGGGACGGAAGGCTTTTTTGCTGCGCAGAGGGCGCCGCCCTGTCCGCGGGCCGGACCGGAGACAGAGAAGACCACCGGAAAACAGACGCGATCCGGACAGGATCGGAAAGGAGCCATATCATGATCTTAACGACGACTGCCAGCGTGGAGGGCCGCCAGATCGAGCGCTATCTCGGGATCGTCTTCGGCGAGATGATCTCCGGCATCAACTTTGTAAAGGACTTCGCCGCCGGGTTCACCAACTTTTTCGGCGGGCGCTCCCACAGCTATGAGGAGGAGCTGATGAACGCCAGGCAGGCCGTCCTCCAGGAGCTGGAGAGCCGGGCGGCCCAGATGGGGGCCGACGCCGTGGTGGGCATCAAGATGGACTATGAGGTCCTGGGGGCCAACAACGGCATGCTGATGGTCACCGCCAGCGGCACCGCCGTGACCCTGGGCTGAATACAGACGACAGATCAACCCGAAAAGGAGCAGAGGATATGAAAGAGCAGTTAGCAAAAATCCGGGCCGAGGCCCTCTCGGCCATGGAAAATGCCCAGTCCGCCGGGGAGCTGGACGCCCTCCGGGTGCAGTACCTGGGCAAGAAGGGGGAGCTCACCGCCGTCTTAAAGATGATGGGCAAGCTCTCCCCGGAGGAGCGGCCCCAGATGGGCCAGCTGGCCAACGCCGTCCGCGCCGCCCTGGAGGCCGCCCTGGAGGAGCGGGGCAGGATGCTGGAGGCCGCGGCCCTGGAGCAGCGCCTCAAGGAGGAGGCCCTGGACGTCACCATCCCCGGAAAGCCGGTGCGCGCCGGCCACCGCCACCCCATGTACATCGCCCTGGATGAGATCAAGGAGATCTTCATCGGCATGGGGTTCACCGTGCTGGACGGGCCGGAGGTGGAGCTGGCCTCCTACAACTTCGACAAGCTCAATGCCGGCGAGGGCCACCCCTCCCGGGACTGGAGCGACACCTTCTACTTTGACACCGACAGCCGCGTGATGCTCCGCAGCCAGACCAGCCCCATGCAGGTCCGGGCCATGGAGACCATGTCCCTGCCCATCCGCATCATCGCCCCCGGCCGGGTGTACCGGAAGGACGAGGTGGACGCCACCCACTCCCCCATGTTCCACCAGGTGGAGGGCATGGTCATCGACAAAAACGTCACCATGGCGGACCTGAAGGGCACGCTGAACATGATGGTGGAAAAGCTCTACGGCAAGGG
>CALWXD010000132.1 GCA_944385425.1 uncultured Oscillospiraceae bacterium
CCTTTTGTTTTGGAGCGGGGAGGGTTAAAATTGATATTTCTTAATGGAGAACAACGCCGCCCGCAGGGCGGCCCACCAGCTGCGAGCCCAGCGACAGCGGGTCGCAGTTGGCAGCGAGGAGCAGCAAAATGAGCGCGCGATGAGTTTTGCAATGAAATGAAAAACTCGTCGCAAGCGATATGTCGCTTGCGACGAGCTGGAGCGGGGTACGGGAGTCGAACCCGCCTATTCGGCTTGGTAAGCCGACGCACTACCGATGTACTAACCCCGCGTAACAGAAGGTATTATACCATATGCTTTTGGGTTTTGCAACTCGAAAATTGCAGTTTCCGGCATGAATTTTTTCCCCGGGACATCGAGTATGGCAAGACTATCAGAATGGGAGAAGTGGCAATGAAACGAGTCTTTGCTGTTATTTGCCTCCTCTGCCTGCTGGCGGTGCCGGTGCGGGGGGAGGGGGTCGCGGTGGACGCCGAGAGCTGCGTCCTCATGGAGAAAGCCACCGGCCAGGTGCTCTATGCGGAAAATGAACACGAGCAGCTGGAACCGGCCAGCGTTACCAAGATCATGACCATCCTGCTGGTGATGGAGGCCATCGACAGCGGGGCGCTCGCCTATGACGACCTGGTCACTGCCTCGGCCTACGCCTGCTCCATGGGGGGCTCCCAGATCTGGCTGAAGGAGAATGAGCAGATGAGCGTCCGGGATCTGCTCAAGGCCGTCTGCGTGGCCAGCGCCAACGACTGCTCCGTGGCCCTGGGGGAGCACCTGGCGGGGAGCTGCGAGGCCTTTGTGGCGCGGATGAATGAGCGGGCGGCGGAACTGGGCATGGAGGACACCCATTTCTTCAATCCCACCGGCCTCCCCGCCCAGGGCCACGTCACCAGCGCCTACGACATCGCCCTGATGAGCCGGGAGCTGATCCTGCACCACCCGGACATCCGGCAGTTCACCACCATCTGGATGGACACCCTGCGGGACGGGGCCTTCACCCTCACCAACACCAACCGTCTGGTGCGGGACTACCAGGGGGCCACGGGGCTGAAAACCGGCAGCACCGACGCGGCGGGCTACTGCCTGGCCGCCACGGCGGAGCGGGACGGCATGGAGCTGATCGCCGTGGTTCTCAAGTCCCCCACCTCCGCCCAGCGCTTCGAGAGCGCCAAGGCCCTGCTCAACTATGGCTTTGCCGCCTATGCCCTGGTGAACGTGACCCCGGAGCGGGTCCTGCCCGCCATCCCCGTGACCCTGGGTACGGCGGACTTCGTCCAGCCGGTGCTGGGCGAGGGGAGCGAGCTGCTGCTGGAGAAGGCCCAGGCGGCGGAGCTGGAACAGGAGGTGCGCCTCTCCCAGAGTCTGAAGGCTCCGGTGGCGGCCGGGGAGGAGATCGGCACGCTCTTCCTTACCGCCGGCGGGGAGCAGGTGGCGGCGGTGCCCATTGTGGCCGGTGCGTCAGTGGACCGGCTGCATTACGGTGAAATTTTGGTTAAATTTCTGAAAGCTGCCCTGTGTATGACCCCTTTCCGGGGCTGATTTTGTCCCGGAGGCCCCAGAATGTCCCATTTCCCTCTTGTAAGGTCCGCCGGGGGTGTGCTATACTTTTTTTCAGTAAAGCACCATTCCCAATCTGCCAGAGTACAGGAGGACATGACACATGATCCGTGTAGACTATTCCAAAGCATACGACAACGCCGCGCCCCTTGCCGGCGAACTCTCCCAGGCCCACACCTGGCTCCAGGAGGCCAGCGGCCGGGGCAGCGACTATGTGGGCTGGGTGAACCTGCCCCGGGATTACGACAAGGAGGAGTTCGCCCGCATCCAGGCCCCGCCCAAACAGATCCAGGGCGACAGCAAGGCCCTGGTGGTCATCGGCATCGGCGGGTCCTATCTGGGGGCCCGGGGGGTCATCGAGTTCCTCTGCTCCCCCAACTACAACCTGAAAAAGAAATCCACTCCCAACATCTACTTTGCCGGCAACGGCCTCTCCAGCGACACCCTCCACGAGATCGTGGAGCTGCTGGGGGACGAGGACTTCTCCGTCAACGTCATCTCCAAGTCCGGCACCACCACCGAGCCCGCCGTGGCCTTCCGGTTCTTCAAGGAGCTGCTGGAGAAGAAGTACGGCAAGGCGGAGGCGGCAAAGCGCATCTATGCCACCACCGACAAGGAGCGGGGGGCCCTCAAGCACCTGGCCGACAGCGAGGGGTACGAGACCTTTGTGGTGCCCGACGATGTGGGCGGGCGCTACAGCGTCCTCACCGCCGTGGGCCTGCTGCCCATCGCCGTGGCCGGGGTGGATATCACGAGCCTGATGGCCGGCGCCGGGGAGATGATGGAGACCTGCCGCGCTGCGGACCTGGAGAAGAACCCCGCCTGGCAGTATGCCGCCGTGCGCAGCGGCCTCTACCGCCAGGGCAAGAAGATCGAGATCCTGGGCGCCTATGAGCCCGCCTTCCGCTTCATGTGCGAGTGGTGGAAGCAGCTGTTCGGCGAGAGCGAGGGCAAGGAGCACAAGGCCCTCTTCCCTGCCAGTGTGGAATTCACCGCGGACCTCCACTCCATGGGCCAGTACATCCAGCAGGGGGAGCGGCACCTCTTTGAGACCATGGTCCGCTTCGAGAAGTCTGAGCACGAGATGAAGGTGCCCTTTGACGCTGCCGACGGCGACGGCCTCAACT
>CALWXD010000133.1 GCA_944385425.1 uncultured Oscillospiraceae bacterium
CGTCGGGCGCGACCAGGACGCTGGTCATCATGGCAAGGCTGCCGAAGGCGGTGGAGACCATGTCGCTCATCACGTCGCCGTCGTAGTTCTTGCAGGCCCAGATGTAGCCGCCCTCGCTGCGGATCACCCGGGCTACCGCGTCGTCAATGAGGGTGTAGAAGTAGGTGAGTCCCAGGGCCTCAAACCGGGCCCTGTAGGTGCTCTCATACTCCTCCTCAAAGATCTGCTTGAAGTCCCCATCATAAATCTTGGCAATGGTGTCCTTGGTGGAAAACCACAGGTCCTGCTTAGTATCGATGGCGTACTGGAAACAGGCACGGGCGAAGGAGCGGATGGAGCTGTCCTTGTTGTGGGCCCCCTGCCACACGGCGGGACCGTCCACCTTCTGTACCAGCACCGTCTTCTCCTCCCCGGAGACGCCCCGGAAGGTCATGGTGCACTCACCGGGCTCGTCGGTGTGGAAATCCACGCTGCGGTACACGTCGCCATAGGCGTGGCGGGCGATGGTGATAGGCTTTTTCCAGTTTTTCACCACCGGGCGGATGCTGTCGATGAGGATGGGGGCACGGAACACCGTGCCGTCCAGGATGGAGCGGATGGTGCCGTTGGGGCTCTTCCACATCTCCGTGAGCTGAGGGTACTCCTCCATCCGCTGCTTGTTGGGGGTGATGGTGGCGCACTTCACCGCCACGCCGTACTTCCGGGTGGCGTGGGCCGCGTCCACAGTGACCTGGTCCTTTGTCTCATTGCGGTGGAGGAGGCCCAGGTCATAATACTCCGTCTTTAAATCCACAAAGGGGACAATCAGCTTGTCCTTGATCATCTGCCAGAGGATGCGGGTCATCTCGTCCCCGTCCATCTCCACCAGCGGGGTGGTCATTTTGATTTTGTCCATGGTTTCTCCTTGTCCTTCTGCTGTTTTCTGTTTCGTACGATAGAAAAAGAAATTTGATTATACACTTTTCCAGGGATCGAATCCCGGCGTCGGGCTGCTTAGTCCTTCCCGTACCCTGCGGCGTAGTAGTTCATCAGGCAGCCCTCCTGAAGAATCTGCCGCTCGTCGGCGGTGAGGCCGGCACAGCGCAGCTGCAGAGGATGGATCTCGCCGTCAGCAGTGATCACCTGGGCGGGGATCTCCTCCACCCCGTCGGCAATGGCCTTTTTGATCCCCGGGACATAGACCCAGTCCCCGTCCTCATAGGGGAAGTCCGCCCCCTCCGGCAGGGTAAAGGGGACAATGCCCCAGTTGATGCAGTTGGAGCGGTAGCGCTTGGTGGCGTACTCCCGGCAGATGTTGGCAAAGCCCCCCAGTACCTTCTGGCAGCTGGCGGCCTGCTCCCGGGCGGAGCCGTCGCCGGGTTTTTCGGCGTAGATGCAGGAGCCCACAGTGGTCCGCTCCGCGTCGCCCCCCACTTTTTTCAGCACAGAGAGAACCTCCGCCGGCGCCTCGCCCCGCTCCCTCTGCTCCTCCAGGGCGCGGACCGCCTTGCTGCGGCCCACATATTCCGGCACCCGGCGGCTTAGGGCAAACTCGCTCAGGCCGATAGGGTTGGAGCGGTAGGAGCTGGTCTCGCCGGAGGGGATCAGCTCGTCGGTGGTGGTCACCGGGTCGCGGATCACGGCGCAGAGCTTGACCAAAAGGTCCTCCTCCAGCCTTGGCATTTTGGGCCAGTCCTTGATGTTGGGGCCGTAGCGCAGCTCCGCCGCGGGATCCGCCTTGCCAAAGCCGTTATACACCCGCTTGTCGTAGACGCCGCCGTCAAAGTGGTAGCGGAGCGCCTCCGCCGAGGGGGATTCGTAGTCGATATCGGTGGCCGCGGTGAGGACGCCGCCGTTTCGGGCGGTGGCGGCGATGGACCGGGCGTCCATGAGGGCCACCGCGGCGATCTGCCCGTTTCCGGGCTTGCTGCCCTCCCGGTTGGCGAAGTTCCGGGTGGCGTGGCGGATGGAGAGGGTGTTGTTGGCCGGCGTGTCCCCGGCGCCAAAGCAGGGGCCGCAGAAGGCCGGTTTCATGACGCAACCCGCCTCCATCAGCGTGGCGGCGGTGCCGTTTTTGGTGATGGCCAGGGAGATGGGGGTGGAGGAGGGGTAGACGCTCATGTCGAAGTAGCCGTTGCCGATGCTGTGGCCCTTCAAGATGGCGGCGGCCTCCACGATATTCTCATACATGCCGCCGCTGCAGCCCACGATGACCCCCTGGTCGCAGGTGACCCTGCCGTCCACAATGCTGCGGGTGAGGTCCATCTTCACCTTGCCCCCCAGCTGCTGGTTGCAGCCCTCCTCCACCTGGGCCAGGATCTCCCCCGGACGGCTCTGCAGCTCACGGATAGGGTAGGCGATGGAGGGGTGGAAGGGCAGGGCGATCATGCACTCCACCCGGCTGAGGTCGATGGTCACCACGCTGTCGTAGTAGGCGCCGTTCTGGGGGCGCAGGGGGCGGTATTCCTCCGGCCGGCCGACGTTCTCATAGTAGGCCCGGATGGTGTCGTCCGTCTCCCAGATGGAGCTGAGGCAGCTGGTCTCAGTGGTCATCACGTCGATGCCGATGCGGAAGTCGGCGCTGAGATTCCGGACGCCGGGGCCCACGAACTCCAGGATCTTGTTTTTCACATCCCCCTTGGGGAAGGTGGCCGCCACCAGGGCCAGGGCCACGTCCTGGGGCCCCACGCCTTTGCGGGGCGACCCGGTGAGGTACACCAGCACCACCTCCGGGGCGGGAACGTCGTAAGTGTTCTCCAGCAGCTGTTTCACCAGCTCGCCGCCGCCCTCGCCCACGCCCATGCAGCCGTAGGCGCCGTAGCGGGTGTGGGAGTCGCTGCCCAGGATCATCTTGCCGCAGCCGGCCAGCCGCTCCCGGGCGTACTGGTGGATGACGGCCTGGTTGGGCGGGACATAGATCCCGCCGTATTTCTTTGCCGCGCTGAGGCCGAAGGCGTGGTCGTCCTCGTTGATGGTGCCGCCCACGGCGCACAGGCTGTTGTGGCAGTTGGTCATGGCGTAGGGAATGGGGAACGCCTTCAGACCGCTGGCCTTGGCGGTCTGGATGATGCCGACGAAGGTGATGTCGTGGCTGATCAGCGCGTCGAACCTCAGACGCAGCTTGTCCCGGTCCGTCCCCCTCTGGTGGGCCCGGAGGATGGAGTAGGCGATGGTCTTCTCCCGGGCGGAGGCCGGCGGCTCCTGCCCCGCCGCCTCCCCGGCCCAGACGATCCGCCCATCCACCAGATAGGCCCCCCTGTGTGTCACTTCCACCATATAAGCTCCTCCTTGTCTTTCGTCTCATGGTCTTAGTTTAACACCCTTTTCCCATTATGCAAGAAAAACTTCCGCGCCCGGCCAAAGTCGCTGGGGGGCGGCGGGTCCTCCCGCCTTTTCGCGGTTTTCAGCGGCGGGGGACGGGTATACTGGTAGAAGAATGCAAACAGAAGGGAGCGCTCCTATGAAACGCCTGTCCGCCGTTGTCCTCCTCCTGCTCTGCCTCGCCGGCTGCGCCGCCCCCCGGCAGGAGGCCGCCCCGCAGACTCTGGAGGTCCAAAGCCTCTCCTCCCTCCCCACCCTGCCCCCGTCCCTTCATCTGGAATGCCGCATGGAGGCCCTCCAGGACGGGGAACCGGTATCCCGCCAGTCCTTCACCGCCATCCAAAACGGCGCCGGATTCTACTACG
>CALWXD010000134.1 GCA_944385425.1 uncultured Oscillospiraceae bacterium
CTGGCCGTGGTCTTCGGCGCGGCCAACGCCTATCTGGGCCTTAAGGTGGGACTGACGGTGTCCGCCTCCATCCCCTCGGCGGTGCTGGCCATGGGGATCATCCGGGTGCTGCTGCGCCGCAGCTCCATTCTGGAGAGCAATATGGTCCAGACCATCGGCTCCGCCGGCGAGTCCCTGGCCGCCGGCGCCATCTTCACCATGCCCGCCCTCTTCCTCTGGGCCGCCGATGGCCTGGGGCAGAAACCCAGCCTGGTGGAGATCACGGTGATCGCCCTGTGCGGCGGCCTTCTGGGCGTCTTTTTCATGGTGCCCCTGCGCAACGCCCTCATCGTCCGGGAGCACGCCACCCTCCCCTACCCGGAGGGGACCGCCTGCGCCGATGTGCTGCTGGCCGGGGAGGAGGGCGGCTCCGACGCGGTGGCCGTTTTCTCCGGCATGGGCCTTGCCGCCCTCTTCAAATTTATCGTGGACGGCATCAAGGTCGTCCCCAGCCAGATTGATCTGACCATCAAGAGCTTTGGCGCCCAGATCGGCACCCAGGTCTACCCCGCCCTCATCGGCGTGGGCTATATCGTGGGCCCCCGCATCTCCTCCTATATGTTTGTGGGCGGCGTCATCGGCTGGTGCGTGCTGATCCCCATGGTGCTCCTCTTCGGGGCCGAGGCCGTCATCTACCCCGGCACCGACACCATCGCCAACATCTTCGCCGCCGAGGGGCCCAGCGGCATCTGGGGCAGCTATATCCGCTATATCGGCGCCGGCGCCATCGCCGCCGGCGGCTTTATCAGCCTCATCAAGTCCTTCCCCCTCATCGTCCGCACCTTCTCCGACTCGCTGAAGAGCATGCGCGGCGGCAGCGGGGAGACCCTGGATCGGACCAACCAGAACCTGAGCATGCAGGTGATCCTCATCGGCATCGTCCTCACCACCCTGGTGATCTGGCTCTTCCCCGCCATCCCGGTGAATATCGTGGGGGCCATCCTCATCGTGGTGTTCGGGTTCTTCTTCGCCACCGTGTCCTCCCGGATGGTGGGCCTGGTGGGCTCCACCAACAACCCGGTCTCCGGCATGGCCATCGCCACCCTAATCGTCTCCACCCTGGTGCTCAAGTCCACCGGCATGGTGGGCATTGAGGGCATGACCGGCGCCATCGCCATCGGCAGCGTCATCTGCGTCATCGCCGCCATCGCCGGCGACACCTCCCAGGACCTCAAGACCGGCTACCTCCTGGGGGCCACGCCGAAAAAGCAGCAGATCGGCGAGATCTTCGGCGTCATCGCCGCGGCCATCGCCATCGGCGGCGTGCTGTACCTGCTGGACACCGCCTACGGCTTTGACTCCGGCGAGGTCCCCGCTCCCCAGGCCAACCTCATGAAGCTGCTGGTGGAGGGCATCATGGGCGACCAGCTGCCCTGGGGCCTCATCTTTGTGGGCGTGTGCCTGGCGCTGTGCTTTGAGATCCTGCGCCTGCCCGTGATGCCCATCGCGGTGGGCATGTATCTGCCGGTGCAGCTGAACGCCTGCATCCTCATCGGCGGGCTGGTGTCCCTCTTCATGAACCGCCGCAAGAAGGTCAGCGGCGAGCTGAAGGCCGCCCAGAACAACGACGGCACCCTCTACTGCGCCGGCATGATCGCCGGCGAGGGCCTGGTGGGCATTCTGCTGGCCATTTTGACCATTTTCAAGATCGACCCGTCCGCCCTGGCCTTCCTCAAGCCGCTGCGGGCCGTGACCAACAACTATGCGGGCGCCGCCGTGGTGCTGGCCGCCATGATCCTGCTGCTGCTGAAATTCTCCCTGTGGGGCAAGCACCGCAGCAGCGCCAGGTGACGCCATGGGAAAGCGGAAGGCCGCGGCAAATTACCTGGACCTGGTGCCCCGCCGGCAGGTGGCCGGCTGGCACGCCGGGGAGGATGGGCTGGTGACGCTGGAGGTGGAGCACCGGGGCGTGGTCCACACCCTGGCCCAGAAGCTCCTCCACAAGCCCCGGATCTCCTATATCCATCTGGACGAGATGGGCAGCTTTGTCTGGCCCCTGATCGACGGGGCTTGCACCGTAGGGGATCTGGCCGGGCCGGTAAAGGAGCGGTTCGGAGAGGCTGCGGAGCCCCTGTATCCCCGCCTGGTCCGGTATTTCCAGGTGCTGGAGAGCTATGGGTTTGTCGCCCTTGGAAGGGAAAAGTAGAGAGGGCTGGGGACGGCGGCGCCGTCCCCGGTCTTTTTTTCCAAAAGGGCGTGCAAACCGGCGGGAATCGTGCTACGATAGAGAAAACCAACCCCGGGCGGACAGGAGGAAACTGCCATGGAGCTACAGCTGGTACTGCCGGAGGCGGCCTACGCCCCGGCCCTGGCGGCGGAGAAAAACGACCCGCTGGTGACAAGGTATCTGGGCAGGTGCCCCCTGCCCTACACGGAGAGCCGGGCGCTGCAGGAGCTGCTGGTGATGCAGAGCGAGGAGGGGAAACGGCGGCTCAGCCGGGTGATCCTGGCGGACGGCCGCCCGGCGGGGATGGTCTACGGCTATCTCCCGGAAAACGGGCAGCGCTCGGCGGAGCTGGGCTACTGGCTGGGCTGCGCCTACTGGGGCCGGGGGATCATGACCCGGGCGGCGGGGGCGCTGTGCGCCCTGCTCTTTGCCCGGGAGGAGGTCCACCGGGTCTGGGCCAGCGCGCTGAAGGTGAACACCGGCTCCTGGCGGGTGATGGAAAAGCTGGGCATGCGCCGGGAGGGGGACTTCAAAGAGGCCATCTGCATCGACGGCCGGTACTACGACGACCTCTACTACGCCATACTCCGCCGGGAGTTTACCGGCGGGAAAATCGGATGAATTCCCACGGGGGCCGCGGCGGAGCGGTCCCCCTTTTTGCCGTGCGGGGCGCCGCGGGAGCGCGGCCCCGGGCGGAGGCCCCATGAAATGCCGCCCGGCGGAAATTTCGCGAAAATTTTCCCGCCCCGTGAGATATGGCGGGGCCCTGCGGGGTATTATGGGTGAAAAGCTTTTCGAAAGGAACGGCAGCAGATGGACCAGACGACCTTTACCCACCTGGCCGAGACGTACCTGGACATGGTCTACCGCCTGGCCTGCCACTACCTCCGCAGCCCCCAGGACGCGGACGACGTGACCCAGGAGGTGTTCCTCCGCCTGCTGAGGACGGACACCGCCTTTGACGGGGAGGAGCACGCGCGGCACTGGCTGGTGCGGGTGACCCTCAACGAGGCCAAGCGGCTATGCCGCTCCCCCTGGCGGCAGCGCACCGCGCCCCTGGAGGACTTCCACGGGACGGCGGCCCTCCCCGGCGAGGAGCAGCGGGCCCTCTTCGAGGCGGTGATGGACCTGCCCAGAAAATACCGGGTGCCCCTGTACCTCTACTACTACGAGGGGTACTCCGTGGGGGAGACGGCGGAGCTCCTGGGCCGCAAGGTCTCCACCGTGCAGACCTGGCTGGCCCGCGGCCGGGAGCAGCTGAAGAAACAACTGCAGGAGGACTGGAGCGATGATTGACAGAAAACGGTACCGGGAGACCTTCTCCCACCTCCGGGCCTCCCCCGAGACGAGAAGGAGGATCCTTGACATGGAGATGAAGCAAAACAGGCGGCGGCCCCGGCTGGCCCCTTTGGCCCTGGCGGCGGCGCTGGTGGCGGTCCTGGCCGTTACCGCCATGGCCGCCTTCAGCGGGACGCTGAAGGACTGGTTCGCCCGGGAGTGGGCGAATCGCACCGGCGGGGAGATCAGCGAGGAGCAGGCCTTGGTGATCGACAGCCTCACGGAGAAGGTGGGGGAGAGCCGGACCGTGGGGGACGTCACCGTCACGGTGGACAGCATCACCGTGGGCAGCGATACCCTCTGGGCCCTGGTGGACGTGGAGGGGCTGGACTTTGCGGCCAATGCGCGGTACACCTTTGGTAAAATGAATGTGGAGGTCCTGTCGGACCCCAGCGAGGGGGCCTATGGCGGCGCGTCCTACAGCCTGGGGAGCATCGGCCTCACCGAGAGCGGCGCGGTGCGGATGCTGCTGGAGTACGACGGCATCTTCTCCACAGCCAACCAGCTCAACGCCGGCGGCTATACCCTGGAGCTGCGGCTGAGCGACTTGACGCTCCACCGGTCGCCCGGGGAGCGGGACGAGGTCATCTACGAGGGGCAGTGGGACTTCTCTATCCCCCTAACGGAGAGCATGCTCCCCACCATTGCCATCGACAGCGCCGTGGTGGCGATTGGGGCCGGCGCGGAGGAGGCGGAGGGGACAGAGACTGCCTCCGGCGTGACCTTCACCCTGTGGGACATCCGGGTCACCGCCACGGGCCTTTCCTTCTATACCGCCTACAGCGATGATGAGGCGGTGGAGCGGGTACAGATGGCGGCCCTCTCCTATCTGGAGGTGTCCGTCATCCTCTCCGACGGCACGGAGGTAAGCGCCAACAGCAGCGGAGGCAGCCGCACGGAGGACGGGGGCTGGTACTGCACCAGCCAGTGGCCGGCGCCCCTCAACGTGGAGGACATCGCGGCCCTGCGGATTGGGGAGACGGAGATCCCCATAAATTGACCGCCGCGCATCCGAAACGGCAAGGCCCCGGGCGATTGCCCGGGGCCTTCCTCTATAATTTATATTGTTTATATTGCCGGCATAGCCGGCGGCTGGGAGAGCTACTGAACGGTGATTTGCAGGCTGCATGAGGGGCCCTTCTCGGCGGATAATACATCCTCTGACAGATAAAATGCGCCGTCCACGGAAATGGTGTAAGTGCCGGCGGGCAGTTTCAGATCCTCCTCGTGATAAAATTCTCTCCAGAAATCAGCGTCTGGCGCTAGGGTGTCATAGCCGCCCGACTTCACATAATCAAAATGATACAGCTGCCCCTTCTGCAATATGGTACTGGTCAAACTATCGTGGACCGATCCGCTTACATGGAAGTCCGCGCCATCGGTGATGGAGAATACAATATAGGGATCGCCATGCCAAATCGTAACAGAATTATCGCCACCTACATATTCCAGCGTTGCCCAGATTTGAATGGCGTCATCCGTGCTGTATGCACTGTTATCGGCATAGAGTTTCAGACAAAAGTCATTTTCTGTTGTTTCCGCCTCGATTTGGGACGCTGTGTTTTCGGATGCCGTACCGCCTGCGCCGTCCGGTTCCATCTGCCCTTGATTTTGCGGGCCTTGGCAGCCGGACAGTATCAACAGGCATACAAACGCAAGGATGCACATTCGCATGATTTTCAATGGCACCTCCCCAAATAAATTCCTCCGGATCAAGTACAAAAATTTATGGATTTATTCCATATAGAGGGGACACGGCTAAAATTCTCATAGAAAGCTTATCATATAAGGCGCAAAAAGGCAAGGGCGGGAATTTTCTCCCGTCCTTGCCGGCTAAAAGTGAAAAGAAATTATTTCCGGGCCTGCCGCCGGGCTGCTGCCCGGGGCCTTGTGCGATCTATGCGGGCTGACGGCTCCCCCGCTATAGGGGCAGGTCCAGCAGCCTTCGCCGCAGCAGGTCAAAGGCGTGGCTGGCGGCCAGGTGGCGGATGTGGCCCCGGCTGCGGCCCCGGGTCAGATCCACCTGGCGGCAGACGGTGCCGTTAGGGCTGCTTAGGGCGATAAACACCGTGCCCACGGCGTTGCCCCGGTCGTCCCTGTCCGGACCGGCTACGCCGGTGACCGAGAGGGCGTAATCGCTGCCGCAGAGGTTCCGGCACCCCTCCGCCATGGCCACGGCCACCGGCTCGCTGACCGCCCCGTAGGTATCCAGCAGGTCCCGGGGGACCCCCAGGGCGCTCTCCTTCACGCCGTTGGTGTAGGACACCACGCCCCCCCGGAACACCGCCGAGGCGCCGGGCAGATCGGTGACGCGCTTGGCGATGAGGCCGCCGGTGCAGCTCTCCGCCGCCGAGAGGGTGCGGCCCCGGGTCTTCAGCTCGGCCAGGACCACCTCCTCCAGGCTCGCCACGTCCGTGCCGTACACCACATCCCCTAGGGTCCCCCGGACCTTCTCCAGCACGGGGCGGAGCATCTCCTCCGCCGCCTCCTCCGTGGGGGCCTTGGCGGTGGCCCGCAGCTGGACCTCCCCGGTCTTGGCGTAGGGGGCCAGGGTGGGGTTGGCGCCCTCCACCATCATGTCGTGGAGCACCGCCTCCACCTGGCTCTCCCCCATGCCGAAGATCCGCAGGGAGTGGCTGAAGATCTTCTCGTGGGTCAGATCCTTGAGATAGGGGACCACCTTGTGGGTAAAGAGGTAGCGGCACTCGTAGGGCGGCCCGGGCAGCATGATGACCCGGGTATCACCGCACGCCATGGCGCAGCCGGGGGCGGTGCCCACGTCGTTGTAGAACACCGTGCAGCCCACGGGGAGCATGGCCTGCTGGCGGTTGTTTTCCGTGATGGCTTTCCCCTTCATCCGCTTGAGGAAATAGCTCTTGATATCCTCCCACACCTCCGGATGGAACTCCAGGGGGACGCCGAAGGACTCGCAGATGGTCTGCTTGGTGAGGTCGTCGTAGGTGGGGCCGAGGCCGCCGGTGGTGATGATGATGTTGGCCCGCCCCTTGGCGATGGCCAGGGCGTCCTTCAGCCGCTGGGGGTTGTCCCCCACCACGGTGTGGTAATAGACGTCGATGCCCAGGGCGCTGAGCCCCTCGGAGAGCATCTGTGCGTCGGTGTTGGCAATGTTGCCCAGGAGCAGCTCGGTGCCAACGGCAATCAGCTCTGCGTTGTAGCGCATGGTATAGGTACCTCCCAGTCGCCAACACGGGATGCGGCGCGGATGCGCCGGAAATTCGCAGCGTCAGCGAAGAATGACTGCTTTTTTATAATAAATCGATTTCCGCCCCCCATTCTCTTTTTGAAAAAAGACTAGACCCGCAGGTCTGTGTCGGAGGGCAACCGCCGCTTTCGCGGCGGCGCTTGGCCCGGAGACGGAACGGGCCGCGGCCGGTCCTCGTCGGCACAAGCTGCGCATCGGTCGCTCTGCCGCGGGCGGCAGAGCTCCCTCGCTGCGCTGCGCCTCCTCTCCCCACCGGACCCGCTGCGCTGGGCTCCGGCGGGGCCCCGTAAAAGGGCGCTTTTTCTGATAGGGAAGGTCTGCCTTTCTTCCCTTGGACTGAACATCTTTCGCCGCCGTTGTGCGTGCCCGCCCCTCTTTCCGCGCCTTCCGTTTCATTAGGCGCTGGCTTGGCGAAAGGCGGGGACTAATGCCACCGTTCCCCACCGGGGCAGCGCGCAGCAAAGCGGTCAGCGCGGTAGTAGGCGCAGCGGGACACGAGTTGCAACGAAAGCGGCTGTCTGTTGAAGGGAAAATAGGGGACTGCCCCTGTCTGCCCATACGGGGCCGGGGTGTCCCCGGCGGCGTTTTGGGTACTTTTTCGCCGCGGAAAAAGTACCTCGCCCGGAGGCGAAACCTCCCCGGAGATGGCGGGAAGGCGGAATGCCGCCCCCGGCGGGGAGACTGGTGCGCAGCTTGTGCCGACGAAGACCGGCCGCGGCCCGTTTATTTCCGGGCCAAGCGCCGCCGCACAGCGTCGGTTGCCTTCCGATTCACGCCTGCGGGCGTAGTCTTTTCGGCATGACGAAAAGAAAATGGGGGGTGGGGATCGCGTTTAAGGGGGGGGGCGGGATCATTCATAGCGAATGATCTCGTACCGCGTGGCCTCCATGGCCCGGTCCACCAGCCCCTCCACGTCCAGCGCGCCCTCCAGCTCCCGCACATCCTCCACCCTGGGGTGGGTCCGGGGGTGGCGGGGGGTAAAGACGGTGCAGCAGTCCTCAAAGGGCTGGATGGACGTCTCAAAGGTGCCGATGCGCCGGGCGATGCGGATGATCTCCTCCTTGTCCATGGCGACAACCGGCCGGAAAATGGGCAGGTCCGCGGCATCCTCGGTGGAGGCCATGGCCTCCATGGTCTGGCTGGCCACCTGCCCCAGGCACTCCCCGGTGACAAGGGCCTTGGCCCCCACCCGCGCCGCCACCCGTCCCGCGCAGCGCATCATAAAGCGGCGCATGATGAGGGTGAAGTACTCCTCCGGGCAGTCCCGCCGGATGGCCTCCTGGATCTCCGTGAAGGGCACGGTGTGGACCACCAGCCGCCCGCACCAGGGCACCAGGAGCTTTGCCAGGTCCAGCACCTTCTCCAGGGCCTGGGGGGAGGTGTAGGGGGGGCTGTAGAAGTGGACCATCTCCAGCTGCACCCCCCGCTTGGCCACCATCCAGCTGGCCACGGGGCTGTCGATGCCGCCGGAGAGGAGGCTCACGGCGGTGCCGCCCATGCCGATGGGGAGGCCGCCCGCCCCGCTGACGGCGGCACCGTGGACATAGGCGGCCTTCTCCCGGATCTCCACCAGCACCGTCAGCTCCGGGCGGTGGACGTCCACGGTGAGGTGGGGATAGGCGTCGTGAAGGGCGCCGCCCACCTGGCGGGAGATGTCGATGCTCCCCAGAGGGAAGTTCTTGTCCGAGCGCTTGGACTCCACCTTAAAGCTTTTGGCGGCCAGGAGGGCATCCTTGAGATAGCTTGTGGCGGTGGCGATAATGGCCTCCATGTCCTTGGGACAGGCCCTGGCCCGCACCA
>CALWXD010000135.1 GCA_944385425.1 uncultured Oscillospiraceae bacterium
CTGCGGATCCCCGGCACGCCGGGGCGCTGGTGGAGCGCCAGGGCGGCGGGGACATAGCGCACCTCGTCCACATCGGCCCGCTGGGCCTGGGTCATCCGCCGCCGGGTGTAGGTGGAGAGGGCCTCCAGATAGCGCCGGGACCCCTCGGCGTACAGCACGCCCAGGGCCAGGGAGGACTTCCCCGACCCGGAGACGCCGGCCACCCCCACAATCCGGTGGAGGGGCACGTCCACGTCGATGTTCTTCAGGTTGTGCACCCGGGCTCCCCGAACCTCCACGGCCCGGGGCCCTTCGTTTTTCTCCGCCATACTGCCTCCTCTTCCGGCCGCACGGCGCGCCGCCAGATCAAAATCAGCAGCCACGCGGCGCGCCGCATGGCTGCTGTGTATTCCGGAGCTCAAGGGCTGCCGGGGAGCTTCACCTCCGGCATCAGCTCCCGGCTGATAATCACCAGCGTATTCTCCAGCTGGGCGCACTCCTCCTGGGAAAAACGCCGGGAGATGCGCTCCATCACTTCCACCATATACTTGACGCTGATGCTGTAGTAATCCAGGTACTTCTGGGTGACCTCCAGGTGAAACTCCCGCTGGTCCTCCTGGGACTGCACCTTGCGGATATAGCCCTTCTTCACCAGGCTGTTGACCTTGTAGGCGGCATTGGGCGGGGAAATCCGCATGAAGGCGGCAAACTCGCTGATGGTAGGCCGGCCCAGAGCCTGGATGGTCTCCATGCAGAAAGTCTCCACCGTGGTCAGGCTGGCCTCCCGGTTCTGAAAGCGCCGGAAGATCTCCTGGTAAAAGTGCAGCTTGAATTTCGTATACACATTGAAAAACGCCTGTTCCAGCATGGCAGTCCCCTCCTCCCCTCTTTTTTATCACAGGAATCGGAGGGCGTCAAGCCTCGTCCACCACGGCAAAGCTCAGTTCCGCCGTGCAGGCCTCCTCCCCGTTGACCAGCGCTTTGCAGCTCCCGATACCCACTGGCCCCCGGCGGGCTTTCAGCACGCACTCCATCTCCAGCACGTCGCCGGGGATCACCTTGCGCTTGAAGCGGGCGTTTTTCACCCCGCCGAACAGCGCCAGCTTCCCCCGGTTCTCCGGCAGGGCCAGTAGCGCCACGCCGCCCACCTGGGCCATGGCCTCCAGGATCAGGACGCCGGGCATCACGTGCTCCTGGGGGAAGTGGCCGCAGAAGAACGGCTCGTTGACGCTGACGCACTTGATCCCCTTGGCCCACTCTCCCGGCGCATAGTCCGTGATCCGGTCCACCAGGGCAAAGGGGAAGCGGTGGGGCAGGATCTCCGCGATCTGATTGGAATTCAGTTCCATCGTTACACCTCCCATTTCTTGAAGAGCAAAGTGCCGTTGTGACCGCCGAAGCCCAGGGAATTGGACAGGGCGTAGCAGATGTCCGCCTGGCGGCCCTGGTTGGGCACCACGTCCAGGTCACAGGCCGGGTCCGGCACCTGGTAGTTCAGGGTGGCTGGTAGGAAGCCGTCCCGCAGGGCCAGGGCGGTGAAGATGGCCTCCACCGCGCCCGCCGCCCCCAGCATGTGGCCGGTCATGGACTTCGTGGAGCTAATGGCCAGGCGGTAGGCATGCTCTCCGAACACCGCCTTGACGGCGGCGGTCTCCCCGGCGTCGTTCAAGGGGGTGGAGGTGCCGTGGGCGTTGATGTAGCCCACCTTCTCCGGTGCCACGCCGCCGTCCGCCAGGGCCATGGCCATGGCCTTGGCGCCGCCGGAGCCGTCGGGCCGGGGCGCCGTCATGTGGTAGGCGTCGCAGGTGGCGCCGTAGCCCACGATCTCCGCGTAGATCTTCGCTCCCCGGGCCAGGGCGTGCTCCAACTCCTCCAGCAGCAGGACGCCGGCGCCCTCGCCCATGACGAAGCCGCCGCGCTCCGCGTCAAAGGGGATGGAGGCCCGGTTGGGGTCCGGGTTCTGGCTCAGGGCCTTCATGGAGGTGAAGCCGCCGATGGCCAGGGGGGTAAGGCTGGCCTCCGTGCCGCCGCAGAGCATGCCGTCGGCGTAGCCGTCCCGGATGTAGTGGAAGGCGTCGCCCACGGCGTTGGTGCCGCCGGCGCAGGCGGTCACCGGGCAGGTGCACATGCCCCGGAAGCCGGCGTCGATGGCCACCATGCCCGCCGCCATATTGCAGATGCCAGGGGGGATATAGAAAGGGGACACCCGGTCCCAGCCTTTTTCCCTGCCCCGGTCATGCTCGGCCTCCGTGATGGCGAGACCGCCGATGCCGCTGGAGATATTGACGCCCCAGCGGTCCGCCTCGTCCTCTCCCAAGGTGAGTCCGGCGTCCGCCAGGGCCTCCCGGGCGGACACCACCGCCATCTGGGTGAACCGGCCCATGCGTTTGGCCTCTGGCTTGCCCAGATAGCTCTCCGGGACGAAGCCCTTCACCTCCGCGGCCAGATGGACTTTCTGGTCGGAGGAGTCAAACTGGGTGATGGGTCCAATGCCGCAGACACCGTCCTTGGCGGCCTGCCAGCTCTCCGGCGCGGTGAGCCCCAGCGGCGTCACCGCGCCGATTCCGGTAATGACGACTCTCCGTCGTTCCATAGTGTACCTCCTGCAGATATAGTTGGGCATATCCAGGACAGATATCCCCAAGGCCCCCCGTAAAAGGAAAGGGGCCAGGGGAAACCCATCTGGGTTTCCCCAAAGGAAAAAGGGCCAGGAAAAAACCATTGGTTTTTTTCGGTTCTTCCGCCCAAAGGCGGAAGAAGAAATTGAAATCATTTTCGCCGCGGCGTGTACGTGGCGAAAATACTTTGGCCTAAGCGCCCTGGGCGCGTTCACCAGTCCGCAGACTGGTGAGGGGGTTCAGCGGAGCCGGTGCCATACCGGCGGAGCGTCTAAGGGGGACAGCGTCCCCCTTGGGACGTTTCACATTGCCATGCTCCCGTCGACGCAGAGCACTTGCCCCGTCACATAGGCGGCCTCGTCGCTGGCCAGGAAGGCCACGGCCCTTGCCACGTCCTCCGGCTTGCCAAGCCGCTGCATGGGGATGGTGGGCATCATGGCGTCCTTGGCGGCCTGGGGCATGGCGGCGG
>CALWXD010000136.1 GCA_944385425.1 uncultured Oscillospiraceae bacterium
CCTGGGAGGCCACGGCGGCGCCGTAGTTGCCGCTGGTGGCGGCGATGACGCCCTTGTAGCCCATCTTCTTGGCGTGGTAGACGGAGGCGGCGGCCCGGCGCTCCTTAAAGCTGCCGGCGGGGTTGGAGGCCTCGTCCTTCACAAAGATCCGGGCGCCCTTGCCGGGGGCAGCGCACTTTCTCGCCAGGGCGGTCAGATTGTGCAGCTCAAAGATGGGGGTGTTGCCCACGTTGAACTCCCGCTGGATGCGGATATGGTCCTCCAGGGTGTAGCCGGTGTCGTTCATCATGGCCTCGTAGTCAAAGGCGATGCCGTCCGACTCGTACTTGCTGTAGTCCACGCCCATGGCCTGGTTGATGATCTCGCTCTTGCGGCCGGTAACGGCCTGGTAGCTCCTATCCTTGCTCATGCCTCTTCCCCTCCAAACAGAACGCCCCGCAGCTGCTCATCCATCATTAGGATCTCCGGCACATAGGCGCCGTAATTGAGCTCGTAGCAGGGGTCAACCTCCAAAAGCTTTCCATGCTCCTCCCGGCCCACGCTGGTGATCACGGTCACCTCGTCGCCGATCTCGGCGCTGTCGTTTTGCAGGCGGCCCTTCACCCACATCTCCAGGGGGACCTTCTTTGTATCCTCGGGGAGCTTCCCGGTGCGCTCCACCGGCTCCAGCACGTTGCGGTGAATCCGCACCCAATCGTTGCGTTTTGCCATAATCCTCATCCTTTCACAAGATGGATGGGGCAGACCGGCTGCGCGGCCCACCCCATCGAGCGTTCTTCTTACTTCACCAGTTTCTTGTCGGGGTTGATGCGCTCACGCATATCGCCCATGATGGCGCGGGGAACCGGCAGGGTCAGCATGGTGTGCAGGCCCGGCTCGGCGTTGATGATCTGGGGGATCATGTTGACGCACATGGCAATGGTGCCGATGCCGCCGTCCACCTCGGGGCTGTTGACCATGTTCACAGCGGGGGTGCCGTTGATGATGACATAGTCGCCGGTCTTCACGCCCACCTGCTCCGGCTCAATCTGCTGGGGATGGTCCATCTCGATGACGCACTGGCCGTCCTTATAGGCCCAGGCCTTCATGGCCACGCCGGCCACGCTGCCGGCGGCGGCAAAGCCATAGGGGCTCTTGCGGTCCACGTCGGTGACGATGGGCTCCATGTCCTGCTTGAACTCGTCCAGCTTCCAGCCGATGCCGTCGGCGATCATGCGCACGCTCTCAGCAAAGCCCACATGGCCGGACAGGTGGCCGGAGCCCTTGCCCTCCTTGCGGAGATAGAACTCCTCCTTGCTGATGCCGATGCCCTGCTCCTCCATAACGGCGGGGCCGAAGGGGGAGAGGCTGTTGACGCGGCGGGAGACCACATGCTCCACATCCTCCATGCAGCCGGTCCAGATCAGCACCATGAGGTCCATGATGAGGCCGGGGTTGATGCCGGTGCCCAGGACGGACACGCCGTTGGCCTTGGCAATCTTGTCCAGCTCCTCCGCCAGCTCCGGGTTCTGGGCCTGGGGATAGGCCATCTCCTCAGCGGAGGTGATGACGTTGATGCCCTGCTCCAGGATGAACTTCATGCGGGGGAAGGCTTCCTTTGTAAAGGAGTCGGTGCACAGCAGCACCACGTCGGCGGCGCCGGGCTTGATGACGTCCTCGGCGGCCTGGATGATCACGTCGGGACGGTCGCCCCGCTCGGTCTTGATGTAGTCGTACATGCTGGTGCCGATCTTCTTGCCCCGGCCAGCCACGCCGACGATGTCCACACCCTTCTTCTTCAGCAGCATGTCAGCCATGCCGCCGCCCATGGCGCCAAGACCCCAGATGATTACCTTTACATTTTCCATACGCTTCTCCTCCTGTTGAATTTGATTCTGGCTTGCCCGCACCGCTCTTCCCGCTGCAGAAAAAATCCATCTTTGCTGTTTTGGAAGAAAAAGTGCGTTGCACAATTCCTATTTGTATTGTATAATACTGCCAGATAAGTCTCAAGCGAATCATTTTTATGCTATGCATTCCGCCAAAGCATGATATAAAGGAGGAAACCGCAGTGAGTCGGCAGAAGTTTACCGCTTTTATTAAAACCATAGAGCTGGGCAGCATTACCAAGGCCGCCACCTACCTGGGCTACACCCAATCGGCTGTCAGCCGGATGATCGCGGATCTGGAGGAGGAGTGGGGCCTCACCCTTCTCACCCGCAGCCGGGCGGGGGTCTCCATCAGCTCCGACGGGCTGACGCTGCTGCCCCTGCTGCGGGGGATCTGCGCGGGGTATGAGAACCTGGACCGGGCGGTGACAGAGCTCCACGGCGTGCAGACCGGCACCATCCGGGTGGGGACCTTCACCAGCGTGGCCGCCTCATGGCTGCCCCAGATCATCAAGGCCTTCCACGAGCGCTACCCCAACATCGAGTTCCAGCTGATGAACAGCGAGAACTACACGGAGATCGAGGGGTGGATCCGCCACGGCGTGGTGGACTGCGGCTTTGTCAGCATCCCCACGGTAAACGATCTGGAGGTGACCTACCTCAAGCAGGACATGCTGGTGGCTGTCCTCCCGGCCTCCCATCCCCTGGCGGAGGCGCCCCTCTACCCCATCCCCCAGCTGTACACCGAGACCTTCATCAAGCTCAAGGAGGACAGCGACTACGAGATCACCCGTTTTCTGGACAACCTGGAGAAGCAGCCCAAGCTGGGCTACGAGGTCAGCGACGACCACACCATCCTCTCCATGGTGGAGTGCGGCCTGGGCATGAGCATCATGCACGCCCTCATCGCCAAAAACCCCCGGTACCATGTGGTGTGGAAGCCGTTGGACCGGCCGCAGTACCGGGACATCGGCATCGCGGTGCGCAAGTCGGCCCGCCCCTCCGGCATCACCGACCAGTTTATCGCCCAGGTGAAGACCTGGGTGGACGGGAACGCCTAGCCCCTGTTTCGCCCCGGGGCGCGGAGGCCCTATTCGTCTGTCAGGAGGAAAAGGGAAATGATCGCTCTGGCCGTTATCTGTTCGTTTCTGGCCTATTGGGTCGGCGCGGCCGTCTCCATCCTGCCGGGGGTCAACCTGCCGGGATTCGGCGCGGCCCTGGCCGTGATCGTGATGGGCGCCTTTCTCATGCTGGAGATCCGGCGGGGCCGGAGGGGCCGCTAGCCGGCCCCCTCCCCTTTTGCGCGGGGTTCCCTCTTGCTTTTTTCGCCGGAATGTGGTATGGTCTATTTGTAAATACATCCGTGCGCCTTGGTAACTGACGGAGCTGTGGAGTACCACATGGGAGCGAAGGCGCGTATTTTGCCGGCCGTCTGGGCAGTCTCACCTTCCACGGGATGAGGCTGCCCTTTTTGCATCTCCCGGCGGGCCGTCCCGCCGGTAAATCTGGAAAGATAAGGAGTACCCCCCTATGACAAAACAGGACCTCCCCTCCCTCCTCCGCGCCAATCCCTACCCCGGCCGGGGCATTCTGCTGGGCCGCTCCGCCGACGGCCAGAGGGCGGTGACCGCCTACTTCATCATGGGCCGCAGCGCCAACAGCCGCAACCGGGTCTTTGCGGCCACGGCGGACGGCATCCGGACGAAGGCCTTTGACGAGAGCAAGGTGACGGACCCCTCCCTCATCCTCTACCGCCCGGTGCGGGCGCTGGGCGACGGGCGCACCATCGTCACCAACGGCGACCAGACCGACACCATCCGGGATTTCCTCCTGGCGGGCAAAACCTTTGCCCAGGCCCTCCGCACCCGGACGTTTGAGCCGGACGCCCCCAACTACACCCCCCGCATCTCCGGCCTGCTGGAGCGGGACGGCAGCTACACCCTGTCCATTTTGAAGGCCGGGTGCAGCGGCATGTGTGACCGGCAGTTTTTCGAGTACACCTGCTGCGCGGATACCGGCCACTTCATCAGCACCTATCAGGGGGACGGCGACCCCCTCCCCTCCTTCGCCGGGGAGCCGGTGCCGGTATCCATCGGCTGCGACAGGGCGGAGGAGCTGGCCGGTGCGCTGTGGGAGAGCCTCAACGAGGCAAACAAGGTCTCCCTCTTTGTCCAGTACATTGATCTGGAAACCGGCTTTCCCGAGACCGTTATCATCAACAAACACCAAGCGGGCTGACCGCCCGGCGCAGAAAGGATGGATCCTATGACCGAACTGGAGCTGAAATACGGCTGCAACCCCAACCAAAAGCCCGCCCGCATCTTTATGCGCCAGGGGGGCGCGCTGCCCCTCACCGTGCTGAACGGCCGGCCCGGGTACATCAACTTCATGGACGCCCTCAACGCCTGGCAGCTGGTGCGGGAGCTGAAGGCGGCCACGGGCCTTCCCGCCGCCGCCTCCTTCAAGCACGTCTCCCCCGCCGGCGCCGCCGTGGGCCTGCCCCTCAGCGATGTGGACCGGGCCGTCTATTTTGTGGACAGGGACGCCGCCCTCTCCCCCATCGCCTGCGCCTACATCCGGGCCCGGGGGGCCGACCGGCTCTGCTCCTCCGGGGACTGGGCCGCCCTCAGCGACGTGTGCGACGCCGCCACCGCCCGGTACCTCAAAAATGAGGTGTCCGACGGGATCATCGCCCCCGGCTACACCGACGAGGCCCTGGAGATCCTAAAAACCAAGAAAAAGGGGAATTACAACGTGGTGCGGATGGACCCGGACTACACCCCCGCCCCCCAGGAGTACCGGGACATCTTCGGCGTCACCTTCCAGCAGGGCCGCAACGACTTCGCCATCCACGAGGGGCTGCTCACGAACATCGTCTCCCAAAGCAGGGGCCTGCCCCCCCAGGCAAAAACCGACCTGCTGGTGGCCCTCATCACGCTGAAATACACCCAGTCCAACTCCGTGTGCTATGTGAAAAACGGCCAGGCCATCGGCGTGGGGGCCGGCCAGCAGAGCCGCATCCACTGCACCCGCCTGGCGGGGAACAAGGCCGACAACTGGTATCTCCGCCAGTGCCCCCAGGCGCTCTCCCTCCCCTTCCGGGAGGACGTGGGCCGGCCGGAGCGGGACAACGCCATCGACGTCTACCTCTCCGAGGAGTGGGAGGACGTATTGGCCGACGGCGCCTGGCAGCGCCTTTTCACCCACCGGCCCGCCCCCCTCACCGCGGAGGAAAAGCGGGACTGGCTTGCCACCCAGGCCGGCGTGGCCCTGGGCAGCGACGCCTTCTTCCCCTTTGGGGACAACATCCGCCGGGCCAGGCGCAGCGGCGTGCAGTATGTGGCGGAGCCGGGGGGCAGCATCCGGGACGACGATGTGATCCGGACCGCCGACCAGTATGGCATGGTGCTGTGCTTTACGGGCATGCGGCTGTTCCACCACTGAGCGGGCCCCGGCGGGCATGGGACGCAAGAGGCGGGCGCCTGTGGCGCCCGCCTCTTGTCTCTCCTATTCTCCGGCGGCCTCCCCGCCGTCCCTGGTGATCCAGATCTTGCAGATGTCGCAGTAGTAGCTCTCCGGGGTGGGCTTTCCCGCGTCGCCGTGGGCCGCGTCCGCCTTTTTCGTCACATACAGCCGGCCCACGTCAAAGGAGCGCAGATGCTCGGGGATCCAGTAGATCCCCTCGTGGTTGGTGCTGTGCATAGCGCCCCGGCGCATGGCGTTTTTGCAGAAGGGACAGTTCATCTTTCCGCCTCCTTTCTTCTGGTACCTCTATTATAGCGCCCGCCGCCCCCTTTGGCAAGGGGACGGGTGCGCCCGCCGTTCCCCGGCCGGCGGGGAAGGGCTTTTTTTGCCGAAAGCGGTGAGATCCGCCGCCGGATGCGGTGTAGATAGGTGAAGGACAGAGAGAAGGGAGGGATCCCTCTGGAGGACAGCGAGATCATCCGGCTGTACTGGGAGAGGGACGAGGCAGCCATCGCCGCCACGTCGGAAAAGTACGGCGGCTACTGCGCCGCCATCGCCGCCAGCATCCTGGGCAACCGGGAGGACGCGGAGGAGTGCGTCAGCGACACCTACCTCCGCGCGTGGAACGCCATCCCCCCGCATCGGCCCGCCGTGCTGCCCGTCTTTCTCGGCAAGATCACAAGGAACCTCTCCTTCAACCGCTACCGGCGCAACCGGGCGGAAAAGCGGGGCGGCGGCGAGACCGCGGCGGTGCTGGAGGAGCTGTCCCAGATCGTGTCGGGCGGGCCGGACGCGGAGCAGGCCCTGCAGTACAAGGAGCTGGTGGCGGCCATCGACGCCTTCCTGGACACCCTGCCGCCGGAAAAGCAGGGCATCTTCCTCTGCCGCTACTGGTACACGGACAGCATCGCGGCCATTGCCGGGCGCTATGGCATGGGGGAGGGGGCCGTTTCCATGGCCCTCAGCCGCCTGCGCCGGCGCCTGCGGGACTATCTTCTGGAAAGGGGCTTTGTACTATGACCAGTGAAAGACTGTATGAGCTTCTGGGGGACCTTCGGGAGGAGCGCGTCCAGTCGGTCCGGCAGGCGGAAGTTCCCAGGCGGCGGCGCCGGCGGTGGTGGGCCGCGGCGGCGGCCTGCCTGTGCGCCGCTGTGCTCCTCGCCCTGCTGGCGCCGCCCCTCTCCCCCGCCGGCGTAACCACGGCCTCCGGCCTTCTCACCGTCACGGCCTACGCCTCCACCTCGGAGGAGACAGTGGTGATGGAGGAGGGGATCGACCTGCCGGCGGACTACCGATGGAGCCTCGCCATGAGCAGCCGGCCGGGCGTCCCCCTGGAGCTGACGGCGCCCGGCCACCCCGACGCCGCCTTTGAGATCGCCGCCGACGGGGGCGCCCTGCTCCTCTGGGAGGAGGGCCGAATCCTCCCCCAAACGCCGCCGTTTACCGCCGCCAACGGCACCACCATCTACTGGACCAGCCTCATCGAAACCGAAGAGGGGACGCCGGCGGCCTACAGCGGCTCCACGGCCCATATCCAGGTAGTGGTCCGGGAGGAGGGGCACATCATCGGCTACGCCGTGATCCAGATCTACCGTGAGGACGCGGAGTGGGCGGTCTACCGGGCCAGGCTGCTGCGGTCGGTATTCTTCCCGAAGGTGGATGGGGCCTACCAGGACATCTCCGCGTCCTATGTGGCCGGGGCGATCCAGGAGGTCAAGGCCCAGGCCGGCGGGGAATAAGCGCGCCCGGCTGTGCCGGGGCGGATGGAAATGAAAGGCGGGGCCGCCGGTCGGCGGCCCCGCCCTTTTCTGCGCAGGATCCGTTTTATTCCATGGTGATGCCGAACTGGGCGCCCGCGTCCCCGGCGAACACCACAACGCCGCCCTCCGGCAGCACCGCCTGGGTGTCGCCGTAGGTGTGGGAGGCGGCCACCAGCTGCAGGGCGCTGTCGTAGACATAGAACCCGCCGTCCTCCGGCAGCGTCACGGTCATGGTCCTGCCCGCGGCGTCCTCACCCACCAGGTACCAGCGGGCCTCGCCGTTGTCCAGCACCGTGCAGCGGGAACGGCTTCCGGCGTAAATCTCGCCGTAGCTCTCCATATCCCGGTAGATCCCGCCGTTGAGCTCCATGTACTCCACGCCGTCCTGGACATACATGTTGATGGCGCCGGCGTCCCGGCTGCCGGTGCCGGGGATCTGCAGCACCGGCAGGGCGCTGTCAGCGTCGGCAATCCGGTTGATGCTCACATAGCCCTCGGGGCTGCCCTGGAGGGACATCCCGGCAAAGACAGAGCTGAAGGTGTAGAGGGCGGAGGTGTAGTCCTCGTTGACCTGGACGTAGCCCTTCCCCTCCCGGGCCTCCCAGGCGGCCATGGCCGCATCGTCAGCGGTGGCGGCGGGGAGTTTCTCCAGGATGTACTCCGCGGAGTACAGGTTGGGGAGGCCGGGCAGCGCCGAATAGCCAAACTGCTGGAGATAGATCTGGCCGTTGTCCTCCTCCACCAGGCGGACGGCTATGGAATCCGTCTCATCCTGGAAGGTGCCGTCAGCCCGGTAGGTGAAGAGCAGCGGCTCGGTGAGGCCCGCCATCATCAGGGACAGCGTGCCGTCCGCTGTGACCTCCACTGTGCCGATGCCGGTGGCGGAGCCGTAGGCGCCGGACCAGTCCGCCAGCTCCGCCGGCATGTCCGCCGCGGGGGAGGCCGTGATCTGGCCGGTGGGGTTCACGTCGATCCCCTCCTCCGCCAGGGCGTCGATGAGGATCTGGCTGGCGGCCATCTCGTTGTAGGTGGAGACGCCGCCGCTGGTGAGCACCGCCGCCGCCATGTCATACTCCGGCAGCACCACCAGCCCCGCGTGGTAGACCAGGGAGTCGCCGCCCTTCACCAGGGCCTGGATGCCGCTGGCGCTGAAGGGGAAGAACTCCACCGCGTCCCAGCCCAGGCCGTAGGACAGGACGCTCCCCTCGCTGTCGTCGGGCCACATGCCGTTAAGGCACTCCTGGCCGCTCATGGCCGCAAGGCTCTCCCCGGTCAAAAGCCCCTCGCCGCACAGCGCGCCGCCAAAGGCGGCAAGGTCGCTGGCAGAGGCGTACATCCCGCCGGTGGCCACGATGTTGATCGTCTCCGGCGGCAGCTCCCGCACGTCCTGGCCCAGGTAGGTCTTGGCCAGGAGGCTCCAGTCAAAGTCATCCTGGGGGGCGAAGGTGGCCGAAAGGCCCAGGGGGCCGGTGATCTCCTGGCGGACAAACCGGGCGAAGGACATGCCGCTGACGGCCTCGATCACCAGCTGGGCCAGGGTGAACCCGTCGTTGCAGTAGACGCTGTAGGCGCCGGGGTCCGCCTGGAGGGACTGGGTGGAGAGGCGCTCCAGCAGGTCCTCGGTGGCGGAGAGGTTGTCCGGGTCATTCAGGAGGAAGCTGTTCACTATGGTCCCGCCCATGAGGCCGGAGGAGTGGTTGAGGAGCATCCGCACCGTGATGTCCCGGTAGCGGCTGTCGGCCATGGTGAAGTCCGGGAGATAGGTGGTCACCGGCTCGTCCAGGTCCACCTCCCCCTCCTCCGCCAGGCGCAGCATGGCCACAGCGGCGTACACCTTGCTCACCGAGCCGATGCCGTAGAGGTTGTCGTCGGTCAAAAGGCGGTTTTCCGACTTGGAGTAGACGCCGGAGGTGCCGGAGAGGACGATCTCCCCGTCCTGCCACAGGGCATACTGCCCGGAGATGGCGCCGCCATAGGTCATGGCGGTCTCCAGGGCCGCCCGGGCCGAATCCGTCCGGTCCTCCTCCGCGGCGAAGGCCGGCAGCGCCAGGGCCGCCAGCAGCGCCAGCGTCAAGGCCAGGGCGGAAAGCCGCCGTTTTACGATCTGCATCATAGGTCCCTTCCTTTCTCATTTAGGGTTGCTACAGCACATTATACGAAAATTTCCTTCCTTGTCAACCAGGGGTCCTTATGGAAAAATGTGCTTGAAAAGCACATTTTTCCCTGCTGTGGAAGAAACAGCAGGGAAAATTTGTCAATTTATGGGGGCTGTAATGGACACGGCACAGGGCGCGCCCGCTGCTTTTCCCGGAGATTTGGCAAAAAAATCCCCCGGCAGGCGCAGTGCCCGCCGGGGGTGACAAGATCCCGCTAAGAAATCGCTTTTAATAGTTCTCCGCCTTGATGGCAAAGTAGGCCTTGGGGTGGGCGCAGACAGGGCAGACCTCCGGCGGCTCCTTGCCGATGACGATGTGGCCGCAGTTGGCGCACTGCCAGATGGTGTCCCCGTCCCGGGAGAAGACCAGGCCGCCCTCAATGTTGGCCAGGAGCTTGCGGTAGCGCTCCTCGTGCTCCTTCTCAATGGCGGCCACGCCGCGGAACAGCCGGGCGATGTCGGTAAAGCCCTCGGCCTCGGCCTCCTTGGCGAAGGTGTCGTACATGTCGGTCCACTCGTAGTTCTCGCCGGCAGCGGCGTCCGCCAGGTTGTCCATGGTGGCGGGGACGGCGCCGTCGTGGAGAAGCTTAAACCAGATCTTCGCGTGCTCCTTCTCGTTGTGGGCGGTCTCCTGGAAGATGGCGGCGATCTGCTCGTAGCCGTCCTTCTTCGCCCGGGAGGCGTAGTACTGGTACTTGGTATGGGCCTGGCTCTCGCCGGCAAAGGCGGCCATCAAATTGGCCTCGGTCTTGCTGCCTTTCAGGTTCATGGGAATCTCCTCACTTTCTCTCTGCGTCGAACGATTGGTGGATTCACTTCAGTCCGCAGGGGCCTGTCCCCTCCGGCGGGAGGCCCTGGTCCTGCATCACCATGGCGTAGAACCCATAGCCTCCAGATAGATTGTAGCATTCATAGCCCTCTCCTGTCAACATCCGGCAGGCGAGATAGCTGCGAAGTCCGCTCTGGCAGTTGACATAGATGGGCCGGCCGGCCGGCAGCTCCTGCATGTGGCCGCGCAGCTCGTCCACGGGGATGTGGACGGCCCCCCCGATGTGGCCCCGGTCCCACTCGCCCCGGGTGCGGACGTCCAGGAGGAAGGCCCCCTCCGCCCGGAGCTTTGCCACGTCGCTCCAGTGGAACTGGCGGACCTTGCCGGTGAGGACGTTTTCGATGACATAGCCGATGACGTTCACCGGGTCCTTGGCCGAGGAGTAGGGCGGGGCGTAGCTGAGGTCCAGCTCCGTCAGATCCTGGGCGGTCATACGGGCGCGGATGGCGGCGGCCAGCACGTCGATGCGCTTATCCACCCCGTCATAGCCGATGATCTGCCCGCCCAGGATCCGGCCGGTGGGGGTCTCAAAGAGCACCTTCACCACCATGCTCCTGGCGCCGGGGTAGTACGTCGCGTGGGAGCTGACGGTGATAACCGCCTTGTCATAGGAGAGGCCCGCGGCCCTGGCGGCGCTCTCGTTGAGGCCGGTCACCGCCGCCGTCATGTCAAAGACCTTGATCACCGAGGAGCCCTGGGCGCCGGTGTAGCGGCTGTCGCCGCCGGCCATGTTGTCCGCGGCGATGCGGCCCTGCTTGTTGGCCGGGCCGGCCAGGGCCACGCTGGTCCTGGCGCCGGTGACAAAGTTGGTGATCTCCACCGCGTCGCCCACGGCGTAGATGTCCGGGCGGGAGGTCTCCATCCGGTCGTTGACCACGATGGCCCCCCGGCGGTTCACCTCCAGCCCCGCCGCCGCGGCCAGGCTGCCGTCGGGCTGGACGCCCACGGCCAAAATCACCAGGTCCGCCGTGAGCGTCTCCCTGCCGGGGACCTCCACCGCCACCCGGTCCCCACAGGGGCGGAGGGCGGAGGGCGTGGCGTTCAGCCGCAGGTCCACCCCGGCGGAGCGGAGCTTTGCGTGGATCAGGCCCGCCATGTCCCGGTCAAAGGGCTTCATCACCTGGCCCGACCGCTGGAACAAGGTCACGGCGATGCCCTGGCGGATGAGGTTCTCCGCCATCTCCAGGCCGATGAACCCGCCGCCGGAGATCACCGCTGTTTTCGGATGCTCCCGGGCGATAAAGTCGTGGATGCGGAAGGTGTCCTCCACGGTGCGCAGGGTGAAGACCCGGGGCCCGTCCACGCCGGGGATGTTGGGCCGGATGGGCTTTGCCCCCGGGGAGAGGAGGAGCTTGTCATAGCGCTCCTCATAGACCCGGCCGCTGGCCAGGTCCCGGACCTGGACGGCCTTCTCCTCCGGCCGCAGGGCGGTCACCTCGTGGCGGACCCGCACGTCGATGTTGAACCGGCGGCGGAAGCTCTCCGGCGTCTGCAGGGTCAAGGCGGCGGGATCGGTGATCTCCCCGCCGATGTAGTAGGGCAGGCCGCAGTTGGCGTAGGAGACATAGCCGGAGCGCTCCAGGATCACGATCTCCGCCTTCTCGTCCAGCCGGCGCAGGCGGGCCGCGGCGGTGGCGCCGCCGGCCACCCCGCCCACAATCACTACCTTCATTTACGCTCCTTTCTCCACTGGGCCCCGCCAGGCGGCGATGCCCCCGATGCTCTTCCCGTTGGTATAGCCCATGCCCCTCAGCGCGCTGAGGGCGCTGACAGCTCTGGCGCCGCTCTGGCAGTAGATGAAGAGGGGGGTGTCCGCGGCGGCCAGGCCGCCGATCTCCCCCAGGCGGCTGAGGGGCAGGTTGACGCTGCCGGCGATGTGCCCGGCGGCGTACTCCGCCTCTGTCCGCACGTCCAGCAGCACCGCCCCCGCCGTCTCCCGGCACTGCTGGACGCCGGCGTTGATGTCGGCGGGGCGGAGGAGGTCAAAAATACTCATCGGAAGAGCTCCACCACCTTGGCCTTGGGCTGCAGGCCCACGGAGCGGCTCGTCATCTGGCCGTTTCGGAACACCAGCATGGTGGGGATGGAGGCCACGCCGAACCGGCTGGCAAGGTCCATCTCCTCGTCGATGTTTACCTTGGCCACGACCACATCGTCCGGGTGCTCCGCGGCCACCTCCTCCAGGATGGGGCCCAGCATGCGGCAGGGGCCGCACCAGGGCGCCCAGAAATCCACCAGCACCGGGCGGTCCGCGCCGCGGATCGTCTCGTCAAAATTGCTCTGCGTCAAATGCAACACTGCCATGGAACATTCTCCTTTCGGTTTCTTGGTTTCTGGCCTTAGTATACCCCACCGCCGGCCGGCTTTCTGTGACCGCGGTCACAAAGCCGAAAAATTTTTACGGCGGCGGGCCGCTGTGTCCGACTGGGCCGGCGCTTACGTCTCCAGGCGGCGGGCATACTCCAGCTCCCGCAGCTGCCGCCCGCCGATCTCGTCGGCCAGGGCGGCGCCGGTGGGGGAGAACCCCTGCCGCTCATAGAAGGCCCTGGCCCGGCGGTTTTCCTCCAGCACCCAGAGGGCCGCCTCCCGGCACCCCATCTCCCGCAGCCGCTCCAGGGCGGCCTCCAGCAGCGCCTTCCCCAGCCCCCGGCCCCAGTAGTCCGGCAGCAGGTAGAGGGAGATCAGCTCCCCGCGCCTTTGCGGCGCGGCCTGCCGGGCGGGGCCGCAGGCGGCGGTCCCCGCCAGCCGCTGCCCATCCAGCAGCAGGAGGGACTCCGCCCTGCCACCGGTGAGAAAGCCGCACCACCGGTCCTCCGCCATTTCATCCAAAAATGCCTGGGGAACGATCCCCCGGTAGGCGGCGCGCCAGCTCGCCCGATAGACGCGGCTCACCGCCAGCGCGTCGTCCCCCGGCCCCAGGCGCCGGATCTCCACCGTCTCGTCCCCCTCTCTATTCCCCCAGCCGCTCCAGGGCCCCGGGATCCTTCACCAGGAGGCTGCCCCGGCGGACCTCCACCAGCCCCTCCCGGGCAAACCGGCGGAGCATCCGGGTCACCACCTCCCGGGCAGACCCCAGGTCCCGGGCGATCTGCTCGTGGGTCAGCTTGAGCTCCCCGCCGCCGGCGCGGCGGCAAGCCCCCGCCAGGTACAGGGCCAGGCGGCGGTCAAAGCCCATGAACAAGATCTGCTGCATCACCCACAGCACCTCGGAAAACCGCTCCGCCGCCATCTCATAGAGGAAACAGCGGACGTGGAGATTCTCCTCCGTCAGGCGGCCAAAGGCCCCTGAGCTGAGGATCAGCAGTTCCGTCTCCTCCTCCGCCACCAGGTTGGTCTCAAAGGTGATCTGGCTCATGACGCAGGCGGCGGAGAGGACGCACGCCTCCCCCGGCTCCACCCGGAAGATGGTGACCTCCCGCCCCTCCTCCGACAGGAGGTAGGCCCGGAGACACCCCCGCACCACCTGCACCAGGCCCAGGCAGTCGCCGCTGTGGAGCACCGCCGCCCCCTTTGGGAATGCCGCGCGTCGGGTGTTCTGCTCCACCAGCTGCCGCTCCTCCCCCGTCAGGTGCTCCCAGCCGGGCAGACGCAGCAGCGTTTCCACATCCATGGATCCATCCCCCCATTCCGTTCTCCCCTATACTCTATCACACCCGTCCGTTTCCCGCAAGGCGGGAGTTGTTTCTCCCGGCCGGCGGTCCCCCCGCCACGGGGAAGGCCCCGGGCAGATGCCCGGGGCCTTCCCTCTCATGATCCGGTTTTATTTCACGCTGAACAGCAGGTCGCTGTAGGAGGGCAGGGGCCAGCAGTCGGAAGCGGTGATGGTCTCCAGCTCGTCGGCAAAGCCCCTTAGGGCCTCCATGTCGGCAAAGACGGTATAGCGGTAGTAGTGGGCCACCTCCATGGGATCCCCCGTGGGGACGGCGGCCAGGTCCTGCTCCAGCTGCCAGCAGGCGTCCATCATTTTCTCGCTCAGCTCGCTGAGGCGGCGCAGCAGCTTTTCCTCCGGCACACAGGGCACATCCGCCAGGGCCGCCCGCTTGGCCGCCAGGGTGCCGGCCACCCGGCCCATAAAGGTGCAGACGGCGGGGTAGATATCCCGTTTCACCATGTCCACCATGGTGGCAGCCTCAATGCTGATGACCTTGCAGTAGTTCTCCCGGTGGATCGCGCTGCGGGCGCGGAATTCCTCGGCGGTGTAGATCCCGTGCTTGGTGAAGAGATCCACATGCTTCTGGCAGGCGTAGATCTTCAGCGCGTCCACGGCGCTGGGGAGATTGGCGAGGCCCCGGCGCTCCGCCTCCTCCAGCCAGGAGTCCTCATAGCCGTTGCCGTTGAAGATGATCCGCTGGTGGTCCCGGAGGGTCTCCCGGATGAGGCTCTGCAGGGCGGCGTTGAAGTCCTCCGCCCCCTCCAGCGCGTCGGCAAACTGCTGCAGCTCCTCGGCCATGATGGTGTTGAGGGCGATATTGGGGCCGGCCACAGACTGGCTGGAGCCCAGCATGCGGAACTCAAACTTGTTGCCGGTGAAGGCCAGGGGGCTGGTGCGGTTGCGGTCGGTGTTGTCCTGGGGGATGGCCGGCAGCACGTCCACCCCGATGGCAAGGCTCTTCTTCCCGTGCTCCACATACTCCGTCCCCTGGATGATGGACTCCACCACCGCGGTGAGCTCGTCGCCCAGGAAAATGGAGATCACGGCCGGCGGGGCCTCGTGGCCGCCCAGGCGGTGGTCGTTGCCCGCGGTGGCCACGGTGCAGCGCAGCAGCTCCTGGTAGTCGTCCACCCCCTTGATGAAGGCCGCGAGAAACAGCAGGAACCGGGCGTTCTGGCTGGGGGTGGAGCCGGGCTTGAAGAGGTTTTTCCCCGTGTCGGTGCTGAGGGAGTAGTTGTTGTGCTTGCCCGAGCCGTTGACCCCGGCAAAGGGCTTTTCATGGAGCAGGCACACCATGCCGTGGCGGCCGGCCACCCGTTTCATCATCTCCATGGTCAGCTGGTTCTGGTCGCAGGCGGTGTTGGCGTCGGTGTAGATGGGGGCCAGCTCGTGCTGGGCGGGGGCCACCTCGTTGTGCTTGGTCTTGGCCAGCACCCCCAGCTTCCACAGCTCCTCGTCCAGCTCCGCCATATAGGCCGCCACCCGGGGCTTGATGCTGCCGTAGTAGTGGTCGTCCAGCTCCTGCCCCTTGGGGGACTTGGCGCCGAAGAGGGTGCGCCCGGTGATCACCAGGTCCTCCCGCTTTTCATAGACCGACTTGTCAATGAGGAAGTACTCCTGCTCCGGGCCCACCTGGCAGGTGACCTTGCTCACCTCCGTATCCCCGAACAGGCGCATGATCCGCACCGCCTGGCGGCTCAGCTCGTCGATGGAGCGGAGGAGGGGGGTCTTCTTGTCCAGGGCGTGGCCGCCGTAGGAGCAGAACACCGTGGGAATGCAGAGGCTGCCGTCCTTGATGAAGGCGAAGGAGGTGGGGTCCCAGGCGGTGTAGCCCCGGGCCTCAAAGGTGGCCCGCAGACCGCCGGAGGGGAAGGAGGACGCGTCCGGCTCGCCCCGCACCAGCTCCTTGCCGGAGAAGTGCATCAGCACCCGGCCGCCGGGGATGGGGGAGATAAAGCTCTCGTGCTTCTCCGCCGTAACGCCGGTCATGGGCTGGAACCAGTGGGTGTAGTGGGTGGCGCCCTTCTCGATGGCCCAGGCCTTCATGGCGCTGGCCATCTCGTTGGCGATGTTGAGGGGCAGGGATTTCCCCTCCGCGATGCAGCTCTTCCACCCCTTGTAGCAGGTCTCGCTGAGGCGCTCGCGCATAACCTCCTCGTTGAACACCATGCTGCCAAAGACTTCTGTCACCTTGTTCATGGATCTGTCCTCCTTCTGCCGCCGCATGCCTCGGCGATCTTTATGGATATACCTTATTATATATAGAGCAATCTGGGCCTGCCGCCCCCGCCCTCACTGGCCGGAGGCGCCGTAGTTGCGCAGCACCCGGGCGCTGGGGTCGTCCACGTCGCACCCCTCCCAGCTGCGGTTCGGCATCCAGAAATCCGCCACCATCCTCGCCTGGCCGGGGTAGTACCGCTCAAAGATCTCCCGGTAGAGGAGGGACTCCTTGGTGAAGGGCTTTGCGTGGTAGGCGTACCGCTCGGCCCGCTGCCGCCAGTCGTCCCCGTAGACGGTTTCAGCGTATGCCTTGAGATCGTCCACCATGCTGTGGCCCACCGCATCAGAGAAGGCGGCCTTCTCCCGCTGGAGGATGGACTGAGGCAGATAGTCGCCCGCAAAGGCCCGGCGGAGGAGGTATTTCCCCTTGCCGTACACATTCATCTTCTTGGCCGGGTCAATGCTCATGACGTACTGCACAAACTCCAGATCGCCAAAGGGCACCCTTGCCTCCAGGGAGTTTGCAGAGATGCACCGGTCCGCCCGGAGCACGTCGTACATATGCAGCTCCCGGATCCGCTTTTCGCTCTCCGCCTGGAAGGCCGCCGGACTGGGGGCGAAATCGGTGTATTTATAGCCGAAGAGCTCATCGCTGATCTCCCCGGTCAGCAGCACGCGGATGTCGCTCTGCTCGTGGATGGCCTTGCACAGCAGGTACATCCCCATGCTGGCCCGGATGGTGGTGATATCATAGGTACCTAAAGTATACACGACAGTCTCCAGCGCGTCCAGCACATCTTGCTCCGTCATGTAAATTTCATGGTGGCTGCTGCCGATGTGCCCCGCCACCTGGCGGGCATACTTGAGGTCAATGGCGTCGGCACGCATGCCGATGGCATAGGTCTCAATGGGCCGGTCCAAAAGCCTTGCGGCAATGGCGCAGACCAGGGAGCTGTCCAGCCCGCCGGAGAGGAGGAACCCCACCGGCACGTCGGCGTCCAGCCGCTTGGCCACGCCCTGGATCAAAAGCTCCCGGATGCTGCGGCAGATCTCGTCCAGGCTGTCGGTGCACACATGGTCCACCTGGGCCATGTCCCGGTAGCAGCGGAACACCCCGTCCCGGTAGTAATAGCCCGGGGGGAAGGGCTTGATCTCCCCCTGGGCCAGGCCCACCAGGTTCCTGGGCTCGCTGGCAAAGAGGATGCGGCCGCTCTTGCTGTAGCCGTAGTACAGCGGGCGGATGCCGATGGGGTCCCGGGCGGCGATGAACTGGCCGGTGGGGGCGTCGTAGAGGACCAGGGCAAATTCCGCGTCCAGCAGGGCGAACATCCCCTCGCCATACTCCCGCCACAGGGGCAGCAGCAGCTCACAGTCGCTGCCGCTGCGGAAGGCATAGCCCCTGGCCTCCAGCTCCCGTTTCATCCCGCGGAAACCGTACAGCTCCCCGTTGCACACCACGGCGCTGCCGTCCGGGGCGGTGAAGGGCTGCATCCCCTCCGGCTGGGGCCCCATGATGGCCAGCCGGTGGAACAGCAGCGTGCCCCCCGGCACCTCCAGCGCCCTGGTGTCGTCCGGCCCCCGGCTCTTGGTCCGCTGGAACCCCTCCAGCAGCGCCTCCCGACTCAAGTCCGTCCCCGCATAGCCCATGATACCGCACATAGCTCCTCGCTTTCCTCCGGAGCGGGGCCACCAAAAAAAGGCACCCTCCGGATGTTTCCGACGACAATTCATCCAAAAATTTTAGGACGAATCGCCGGAATCCGCGGTGCCACCTAATTTGCCGCCACAAAGGCGGCCACCTTCAAGCTCAGGGCGGCAGGCCGCCTGTAAGCTCTATAGCGGTAACGGGCTAATCCCGTCTTCCCTACTGCCCGGGAGGGGTTCAGGTCGAGGCTCGGAAGTGTTATTCACGGAGGCTCTGCCGCGGGGTTCCCACTGTCCCCCGCTCACTGAAGGTGATCGCCTGCGCTACTTGTCTTCTTCATCGCTTTTGGCAACGTATTGTAAAAACAATATGGGTACATGATACGCACCGGAGGGCGGTTTGTCAAGTAGAATTTTTTTGTTTTTGGAAAAAAATCTTTCAGCTTGACGCAGCCGCGCCGCCGGCGTATACTGCTGACTTGTATTTTTTATTTAGCCGTTGCAGGTAAATTTTTATTATCTTTCAGAAGAGGAGGAACACAGCTATGGCTACGAAATTCATCTTTGTCACAGGGGGCGTGGTGTCCGGCCTTGGCAAGGGGATCACTGCCGCCTCCCTGGGGCGGCTCCTCAAGCAGCGGGGCCTTCGGGTGCGGGTGCAGAAGCTGGACCCCTATCTCAATGTGGACCCCGGCACCATGTCCCCCTACCAGCACGGTGAGGTGTTCGTCACCGACGACGGGGCGGAAACCGACCTGGATCTGGGCCATTATGAGCGGTTTATCGACGAAAACCTCACCGTAAACTCCTCCTTTTCCTCCGGCAGGATCTACTGGACCGTGCTGAGCCGGGAGCGCTCCGGGGACTTTCTCGGCGGAACGGTGCAGATCATCCCCCACATCACCGGGGAGATCAAGCGCTGCATCTACACCCTGGACACCCCGGACACCGATGTGGCCATTGTGGAGATCGGCGGGACGGTGGGGGACATTGAGAGCCAGCCCTTCCTGGAGTCCATCCGCCAGGTGGCGGCGGAGCGGGGGCGGCACAATGTTATGTTTATTCACGTCTCTCTCATCGTCTCCATCCCCGGCACCGGGGAGCTGAAGAGCAAGCCCACCCAGCACTCGGCCAAGGAGCTGCTGAGCCTGGGCATCCAGCCGGATGTGATCGTATGCCGCAGCGACCGGCCGGTGCCCCGGGACATTCTGGAGAAGATCTCCCTGTTCTGCAGCATCCCGGCGGAAAACGTCATCCCCAACCTAACGGCGGACCTGCTCTATGAGGTGCCGCTGCTGCTGGAGCGGGAGGGGCTGGCAGACGCGGTGGTCCGGCGGCTGGGCCTCATCTGCCACGCGCCGGACCTCACCGAGTGGGCCACCATGGTCCACCGGGCCAAGCATCCCGCCGGCGCCGTCACCATCGCCCTGGTGGGGAAATATGTGGCCCTCCACGACGCCTACCTCTCCGTGGCCGAGGCGCTGACCCACGGGGGCATTGAAAACGCGGTGAAGGTGGACATCCGCTGGATCGACAGCGAGACGGTGACGGAGGAAAACGCAGCCGCCCTGCTGGCCGGCTGCAGCGGCATTTTGGTGCCCGGCGGCTTTGGCAGCCGGGGCATCGACGGAAAGCTGGCCGCCATCCGCCACGCAAGGGAGCACGGGGTCCCCTTCCTGGGCATCTGCCTGGGGATGCAGATGGCAGTGGTGGAGTTTGCCCGCCACGTCTGCGGCCTTTCCGCCGCCCACTCCAGCGAGCTGGACCCGGCTACCCCCGATCCGGTGATCGACCTGATGCCGGAGCAGCAGGGCGTCACCGCCAAGGGCGGCACCATGCGCCTTGGCAGCTACCCCTGCCATCTGGCGGAGGGCAGCCGCGCCGCGGCCCTCTACGGCAGCCAGGACATCCAGGAGCGCCACCGCCACCGCTACGAGGTGAACAACGCCTACCGGGAGGCTTTGACAGCCCACGGCCTGTCCCTGGCCGGCCTCTCCCCCGACGGGCAGCTGGTGGAGCTGGTGGAGCTGCCCGATCACCCCTGGTTCGTGGCCTGCCAGTTCCACCCGGAGCTGAAAAGCCGCCCCAACCGGGCCCATCCCCTGTTCCGGGACTTCATCCGCGCGGCGCGGCAGCAGGCCGGCCGCTGACCTCCGCCGCGGGGCGGCTTTTGCCGTCTCCGGCGGTTCCCCGCAGGGGGAGCCGGAGGGCTCTCATCCCAACGGGAGCGGCGTAAGCCATCTCCCGCCCCCCAGTATGCCGCATCCGCTGAAAAAGCGCCGCAGAGCTCTCTGCGGCGCTTTTTTGAACGGCTGCGTAATAAAAATTCTTTTGCTGCGCGGGGCGGCTCAGCCCCCCAGATACGCCTTCTGCACCTGGTCGCTGGCCATCAGCTCCGCGCCGGTGCCGGTGAGGGAGATCTTCCCCGTCTCCAGCACATAGGCGCGGTCGGCCACGTTGAGGGCCGCCCGGGCGTTCTGCTCCACCAGGAGGATGGTGGTACCGGCGGCGTGGAGCTCTTTGATGATATCAAAGATCTGCTCCACCAGGATGGGGGCCAGGCCCATGGAGGGCTCGTCCAGCATCAAAAGCTTGGGCCGGCTCATCAGCGCCCGGCCCATGGCCAGCATCTGCTGCTCGCCGCCGGAGAGGGTGCCGGCGATCTGCCGCCGCCGCTCCTCCAGCCGGGGAAAGCGGCGGTAGACATCGGCGATCCCGGGGGCGATGGTACTGCCCGGCTGGGTGAAGGCGCCCATCTCCAGGTTCTCCTCCACCGTCATCTGCAAAAAGATCCGCCGCCCCTCCGGCACCTGGGCCAGCCCGTGCTCCACCACCTTGTGGGGCGGGACGCCGTGGAGGTTCTTCCCCTCGAAACAGACGGAGCCGCTGCGGGGATGGAGAAGGCCGGAGACGGTGTTGAGCACCGTGGACTTGCCCGCGCCGTTGGCGCCGATGAGGGTGACGATCTCCCCCTCGTTGACCTCGAAGGAGACGCCCTTCACCGCGTGGATGCTGCCGTAATAGACATGGATATTGTCAACCTGCAATAGCGCCATGGCTCACCCCTCCTTCTTCCCCAGGTAGGCCTCGATCACCGCGGGGTTGGCCTGGATCTCCTCCGCCGTGCCCTTGGCGATGATCTTGCCGAAGTTCAAAACGCAGATGCCCTCGCAGATGCCCATGACCAGGTTCATGTCGTGCTCAATGAGCATGATGGCGATCTGGAAGGTGTCCCGGATCTTCACGATGTTGTCCATCAGCTCCGCCGTCTCCGAGGGGTTCATCCCCGCCGCCGGCTCGTCCAGCAGCAGAAGGCTGGGCCCCGTGGCCAGGGCCCGGACGATCTCCAGCCGGCGCTGGGCGCCGTAGGGCAGGCTCCCCGCCTGGTGGTCCGCCAGGTCCTGCATGTCAAAGATGCTCAAAAGCTCCAGGGCCAGGTTGTGGGCCATCCGCTCCTTCTTCCAGTAGGAGGGCAGGCGGAAGATCCCGCTCCACATGGGGTAGGCCGCCTGGTTGTGCAGGCCGATCTTCACGTTGTCCTCCACGCTGAGGCGGGAGAACAGGCGGATATTCTGGAACGTCCGGGCGATGCCCGCCCGGCTCACCTGGGCGGTGGTCATGGAGTGGGTGTCCCGCCCGTCCAGCATAATCGTGCCCCGGGGGGGCTGGTAGACCTTGGGGAGGAGGTTGAAGTCCGTGGTCTTCCCCGCGCCGTTGGGCCCGATGAGGCCGGCGATCTCCGTGCGGCCGATGGCCATATTGAAGTCGCTCACCGCCGTAAGGCCGCCAAAGTCGATCCCCAGGTGGCGGCACTCCAGGATGGGGCTCTTGTCAATATCCCGCTCCGGGATGATGTTGGTGCTGGGCACCGGCACCAGCTTGGGCTTTGGATACTGCTTGCTCATTGGGCGCCTCCTTCCGTCTGCTCCTTCTTCCCGATGCCGCGGATCCTTTTCACTGCCATGTCAACGCCGCCCCGGAGGGTGGGGTTGTTGGTCACCAGCATTACCAGGATGAGGATGATGGCGTAGATCAGCATGCGGTAGTCGTTGATGGCGCCGTTGCGCAGCAGCTCCGGCAGCAGCGTCAGCACCGCCGCGGCGATGATGGAGCCGCGGATGCTGCCAAGGCCGCCCAGCACCACATACACCAGCACCAGGATGGAGGTGTTGAAGTCAAACTTGGAGGCCACGGTGGAGGAGTAGTTCAGCCCGTACAGCGCCCCCGCCGCCCCGGCCAGCACCGCCGAGATCACAAAGGCCATCAGCTTGTACTTTGTCACCGAGATGCCCACGCTCTCCGCGGCGATCCGGTTGTCCCGCAGGGACAATATCGCCCGGCCCGCCCGGCTGTCCACCAGGTTCTGCACCACAAAGAGGGTAATCAGAATGAGGAGGAAACCGGCGGTGAAACTGGCCAGCTTGGCCACGCCGGTGGCCCCCATGGGGCCCTTCAAGATGGCCTTCCCCGTCTCGGAGAGGGCCAGGTTCGCCTCCTTGGTGGCAAAGTGGAGGCCGTTTTCATCCAGGCCGATATACAGCACCTGGATCACGTTTTTGATGATCTCGCCAAAGGCCAGGGTGACGATGGCCAGGTAGTCCCCCCGCAGCCGCAGCACCGGAAGGCCGATGATCACGCCGCCGACGCCGCCGAACACGCCGCCCACCACCATGGCGATGGCCAGGCGCAGGGGGGCCGCCGGCACAGCGTCCTGCAGCAGGGTGGCGGCGATGATGCCCGAGAAGGCGCCCAGGCTCATGAACCCGGCGTGCCCAAGGCTCAGCTCCCCCAGGATCCCCACCGTCAAATTGAGGCTCACCGCCATGACCACATAGCAGCACACCGGCACCAGCATGCTCTGGATGGTGTTAGAGATGGCCCCCTGGCCGATGAGGATCTGCGTGGCCGCGAAGACCACGATGACCATGGCATAGTTGATCAAGGCGTTGACGGTGGTTTTCCGCACCCGCAGCGTTTTTGTCTTTCCGCTCATGTCCCCACCTCACACTTTCTCCGGCACAAACCGGCCCAGAAGGCCCGACGGTTTCACCAGCAGCACCACAATCAGCACCAGGAACACAATGGCGTCAGAGAGGTCCGTGGAGATATAGGCCTTGGTGAATGTCTCGATGATCCCCAGCAGCAGCCCGCCCAAAAAGGCGCCGGGGATGGAGCCGATGCCGCCGAACACCGCGGCGGTAAACGCCTTGATGCCGGGCAGGGCGCCGGTGGTGGGCATCAAGGTGGGGTAGGCCGAGCACATCAGCACCCCCGCCACCGCCGCCAGAGCCGAGCCGATGGCGAAGGTCACGGAGATGGTGGCGTTGACGTTGATGCCCATGAGCTGGGCGGCGGCCTTGTCCTCCGAGCAGGCCCGCATGGCCTTGCCCATCTTCCCCTTGCCGATGAAGGTGGTGAGGCCCACCATGATCACAAGGCAGGTGACCACCGTCAGCATGGTGACATAGGAGATGTTCAGCGTGCCGTCGGCCAGGGAGACGGCGCCGCTGACGATGGAGGTGAAGTTCTTCGGCGCGGCGCCCCACAGCAGCTGGGCCGCGTTCTGCAAAAACCAGCTGACGCCGATGGCGGTGATCAGCACCGCCAGGGACGGCGCCTGCCGCAGGGGCTTATAGGCCAGCCCCTCGATCACAACGCCCAGGATGGTGCACACCACCATGGCCAGCAGCACCCCCGCCACCTGGGGCACCACCGCCGCCGCCAGGGAGCCGGCCTCCATCTGGCCGGAGAGGCCCGCCATGGCAAAAAAGCACACATAGGCGCCCACCATGATCACATCGCCGTGGGCAAAGTTCAGCATCTTGGCGATGCCGTAGACCATGGTGTAGCCCAGGGCGATGATGGCATAGATGCTGCCCAGGCTGATCCCCGTGATCAAGTAGCTGAGAAAGGACATACACACACCTCTTTTTCTTTCTTTTCCGGTGCTGATACGGCAGAAAAAGCCGCAACAGCCGTTGTGGCCTTTTTTGCCATATCAGTCTCTGAGCGCGGGGACAGGAGGGCCGCCGAATTCCGGCAGCCCTCCCGGTAAGCTCTGTCCGCTGTGGTCCCCAAGGGACCGGGGAATTTACTGCGTGACGTAGGCGCCGCCCTCGACGACCACCACCATGGGATCCTTGGTGACCTCACCGTTGGTGCCCCAGGTCATGCCGGAGCCGGTGATGCCGCTGAAACTGAAGTCGGGGGAGGTGAACACGCTGACCAGCGCGTCGCACAGGGCGGTGTGCCGCTCCGCGGGATCCATGGCGGCGATCTCCGCCAGGTTGTCGATCTGCTGCAGGGCCTGGTAGATGGCGTAGACGCAGTCGTAGCCGTCGGCGGCAAACTGGTTGGGGGTCTCGCCGTAGTCCGCCTCGTACTTGGCGACGAAGTTGGCGGTGGCCTCCTCGGTGGAGCTGGCGTTGAAGGGGGTTAGGAGCATGAGGCCCTTGGCCAGAGACTCGTCAACGACGCCCAGGATGCCGTCCATGCCGTCCCCGCCAAAGAAGAGGGGGCTGTAGTTCAGCTGGTTCTTTGCCTGGTTGAGGATCAGCGCGGCGGGGGTGTAGTAGATGGGCATGAACACCAGCTCCGCGCCGGCGTCCCGGCAGGCGGTGAGCTGCACGGTAAAGTCGGTGTTGCTGTCATCGGGGAAGGTCTGCTCGGTGACAACCTCCAAGCCCACCTCCGGGGCGTGGGCGATAAAGCCCTGGGCAATGCCGGTGGAGTAGGCGTCGCCGTTGTTGTAGATGACGCCCACCTTGGTGGCAAGGCCATTCTCCGCCACATAGTCAGCGGCGGTGACGCCCTGGCCGGGGTCGGTAAAGCACATCTGGAACACGTTGTCCTTATCTGCCGTCACATCGGTGGAGGAGGCGGAGGGGGTCAGCTGGAAGTAGCGGTCGGCATAGGTCTCAGCCGCCACGGAGACGCAGGGGGCGGTGGTGGTGCAGCCGTAGATCACGTCCACGTCCCAGTCCTTCAAGGTGTTGTAGGCGGAAACGGCGGTCTCAGCCACGCCGGTGTCGTCCTCAAAGCGGTACTCCAGCTGGATGTCGCCGCCCAGGGCGTTGATCTCGTCCACGGCGATCTGGGCGCCCCGCTCGGTGGCCAGGCCGTACATCGCGGTGTCGCCGGTACGGGGGCCGATGCCGCCGATCCGGATGACGATGGCGCCGTCATTGCCGGCGTCGCCGCTGCCGCCGTCATTACCGGCGTTGCCGCCGTTGTTTCCGGTGTTGTTGCCGCTGCTGCAGGCCGCGGCGCCAAACACCATGGCGGCAGCCATCAGCATAGCCAAAAACTTCTTCATACTGAAAAACTCCTTTTCTTGGTTTGCCGCTGCCGCGCCGTCTTCCTCCCGGCGCAGAGCGGAACGACGCCCTCCCGGGCGTTGGGTATATGATAAAACTTCATCCTAGGAAAGTCAATGGGCAATCTGTCTACAATTTGTTCATATTCCCCCGGCTGATTTTATGTTGGTTTCACACAAAACAGGGGGTTTCCCCGCACAAACCGCGGCGGATGCGGGCGCAAAACCCCCGCCGTCAGCCGCCGCAGGCGGCCCTCTATCTATTACATTTTCTAATAGAATGCTGAGGAACGCTCATTGCAGCTCCGGCTGCTCCCCCTCCGCCATGCGGTAGCCGACGCCCATCTCCGTAAAGATATAGCGTGGGTCGGCGGGGTTGTCCTCGATCTTGCGGCGGATATTGGCCATATTCACCCTAAGGATCTGGTTGTCGCTTTTTGCCTTGGGGCCCCACAGCTCCTTGATGATAAAGTCGTAGGTGAGGACCTTGCCGGCGTACTTCCCCAGGAGGGCCACAATCCGGTACTCCCCCTGGGTGAGACGCGCGTTCTCCCCCCGGACAAAGACGCAGTGCTTGTCGTAGTCCACCACCAGCTCCCCGGTGCGGAACTGGCCGGAGTTGGCGATCATGCTGCTGGGCAGCTGGGTGCGGGTGTGGCGGATGGCGGTGCGGATGCGGGCCAGCAGCTCCCCGGAGCCGAAGGGCTTGGTGAGATAGTCGTCCGCCCCGGCGTCCAGCGCCTCCACCTTGTCCCGCTCGTGGCTGCGGGCGGAGATGACCACAATGGGGATGTTGCTCCAGCCCCGGACCGTGCGGAGGATCTCCATGCCGTCCATATCCGGAAGGCCCAGGTCCAGCAGCATCAGATCCGGGCAGTGGGAGGTGATCATGCTCACCGCGTCGCCGCCGCTGGCGGCGGTGAGCACATCGTAGTCGTTGGCCGAGAGGATGGCGGAGATGAAATTGCGGATGCCGTGCTCGTCCTCAACAATCAGTATCTTGTCCTTGAACATCGTATTCCTCCTGCTGCAGGGGCAGCGTCACGGTAAATTCCGCCCCCTGCTCTGTATTGCGCACCACCATGGACCCGCCGTGGGCGGCCACGATGGAGCGGCAGACGGAAAGGCCGATCCCCATGTTCCGCTTGGTGTCCGTCCGCTCCTGGCGGATCTGGGAGAAGGCGTCGTCCAGCACCCGGTCGATGATCCTGGGGTCCACGCCGCCGCCGTCGTCGGAGACCAGGATGTCCACCTGGCCGGGCCGTCGGGCAAAGGAGATGGTGATGCTTGTGGTGTTTTTCCCGTGGATCACGGCATTCTCCATCAAATTTATGAGCACCTGCTCCATCAGCGTGGCGTCCATCTCCACCACGGCAAACCGCTCCGGCGGCCGCACCACGATCCGGATGCCGGGGTAGCTGCGGCGGAACTTCTGCACCGCGCCGCCCACCACCTCCTCCACCACCTCTGGCTGCCTTGTGAGGAGGGTGCTCTCGTTGCTCATCCGGGTGATGGACAGCAGGTTCTCCACCATGTTGATCAGCCACCGGCACTCCTCCTGCACATGGGTCAAAAGCTCCCGCCGGGCCGCCGGGGTGATCCGGTCCCCGCCCTCCAGCACCGCCGAGGTGGCCCCCAGGATGGAGGTCAGCGGGGTGCGGATGTCGTGGGAGACCGCCCGCAGCAGGTTGGCCCGCAGCATCTCCTTCTCCGTCTCCCGGCGCATCCGCTCGTGGTCCTTGGCCTGGGTGGTGAGGGTGCTGGTGAGGATGGACACCGCCAGCATCACCACAAAGGTCAAGGGGTAGCCGGAGATGGTGAAGTTGAAGGCGTTGTAGGGGTAGGTGAAGGTGTAGTTGGTGGCCACCACGCCGAAAAAGGAGGCCAGGATCCCGTAGAGGTAGCCGCTGGTGGACCGGGCCACGCACATCACCGCCAGCACGAACACCATGGAGGCGTAGCTGCCGCTCTCGTCCAGCCGGTGGAGAAACGCGCAGATCCCCACCGCCGCCGCCAGGATCAGCGCCGTCTCCCCCGTGTCCCGCCAGGACACCGGGAACCAGCTCTTCCACCGCCGCTTGAAATCCATGTCCGCCGCCTCCCTCCCGCGCGCTTTGTCCTGCCCTCTATCATACCCGATGGACGGCGGGCCGTAAAGCCCCTTTTCCCGGGAAACGCCCTTTGCGCCCCGCGGCAGGGGAAAAAACGGGGGAGCGCCGCGGCGCTCCCCCGTTGAGGTCTCCTCCCTGTGGCCGAATCAGCCGATTTTCCGGAAGGACAGGATGCGGATGGCGGACACATCGGTCCCCAGCTCCTCCGCCAGGGCCGCGGACACCGCCGCGATCATCTCGCCGCGGTTGGGCTCCACAGCGGCGGGGGCCGCCGCGGGAACCGGCTCCGCGGCCTTCGGCTCCTCCCCCTTCCCGCGGAGGATGGCCCCCATGATCCACACCAGAACGATAAGGCAGATGAGCCCCACAAAGGTGACGCCCATCCCCATCAAGCAGACAAACAGATTGGACACTTCCATGCTGATCCCTCCAAGAGACAAAATTTCACTGCCTCCTATTTTAGTCCCGGGACGGAAAAAAGCAAGGCTGGATTTTTTTGCCGCCCCCCTCCCGGGGGAATCTTAGCGGAATCTTAACGGCGCCGGAATTCTGCCCCACCCCCTTGCAAAAGGCGGCGGGAACCGCTACAATAGGGGTATCCCTGCAGAGAATAACGGGCCGCGGGGCCCGCCGGGAGGCAAGCATGAGCGATTTTACCCATTTTAACAGCGACGGCCGGGCCAGGATGGTGGACGTGTCGGAGAAGGCCGTCACCGCCCGCACCGCCGTGGCCAGCGGCCGGGTGCTGGTAAACCCGGAGACCTTCCGCCTCATCCGGAGCGGCGGGATGAAGAAGGGGGACGTGCTGGGCTGCGCCCAGATCGCTGGCATCATGGGCGCCAAGCGCACATCGGAGCTGATCCCCATGTGCCATCCCGTCCCCCTCACCGGGGTGGACATCCAGTTTGCCATGGAGGAGGAGACCTCCTCCATCACCATCACCGCCACGGCCAGGTGCAGCGGCGTCACCGGCGTGGAGATGGAGGCGCTGACGGCGGTGTCCGCCGCGGCGCTGACCATCTACGACATGTGCAAGGCCGTGCAGCGGGACATTGTCATCGACCGCATCCGCCTGGAGCGAAAGTCCGGCGGGAAGAGCGGGGAGTTTCACCGGGAGGAGGCGTAAGCGGTATGGAGTACACAGCGGCGGTACTGACCGTCAGCGACAAGGGGTTCCAGGGCCTGCGGGAGGACCGCAGCGGCCCTGCCATCCAGGCGCTTTTGGAGAAGGACGGGTGGACCGTCACGGCCCGGGCCATGGTGCCCGACGACTACGAGGCCATCCGCGGCCAGCTCATCGACTGGTGCGAGGAGGAGCGGGTGTGCCTCATCGCCACCACCGGCGGCACCGGCTTTTCCAAGCGGGACATCACGCCGGAGGCCACCCTCTCTGTTGTAGAGCGGGCGGCGCCGGGCATTCCCGAGGCCATGCGGGCCGAGAGCATGCGCATCACCCCCCGGGGGATGCTGAGCCGGGAGGCCGCCGGCATCCGGGGGGACACCTTGATCATCAACCTGCCCGGCAGCGAGAAGGCGGTGCGGGAGTGCCTGGGCGCGGTGCTGCCGGGGCTGAAGCACGGCGTGGAGATGCTGCGGGGCGTAGGCAGCGAACACAACGAAGGGGGACATCATCACCATGGCTAAGATCCTGGCAATCTGCATCAGCGAGCGCAAGGGGATCCAAAAGCATCCCGTGGAGGAGGCCCGGCTCCAGCCGGACCACGGCATCGTGGGGGACGCCCACGCCGGCAGCTGGCACCGGCAGGTGAGCCTTCTGGGCATTGAGAGCGTCCGGAAGGTGCAGGAGCACATCTCCTTCCAGCTGAAGCCCGGCGACTTCGCGGAAAACATCTTGACCGAGGGGATCTGCCTCTACCAGCTGCCTGTCGGAACGAGGCTGAAGATCGGCCCCGTCCTGGCGGAGGTGACCCAGATCGGCAAGGAGTGCCACAACGACTGCGCCATCCGCAAGGCGGCCGGCGACTGCGTCATGCCCCGGGAGGGCATCTTCGTGAAGATCCTGGAGGGCGGCACGGTCCGCCCCGGGGACGAGCTGACGGTGCTGTGACAAAAGGCGATCGGCCAGCCGGGCAAGCCGGCTGGCCGATCGTTTGCTTTGACAGGGATCCGCCCCTGGGCGCCTTACTTCGCCGCGATGGCCTCGATCTCCACCAGGGCGTCCTTGGGCAGGCGGGCCACCTCCACGGCGCTGCGGGCCGGGGGATTGGCGGAGAAATAGGTGGCGTAGACCTCGTTCATGGCGCCAAAGTCGTTCATGTCCTTGAGGAACACGGTGGTCTTGATCACATCCTCCAGGCCCAGGCCGTCGGCGGCCAGGACGGCCTTCACGTTCTCCAGGGACTGGCGGGTCTGGCCGGCGATGCCGCCCTCGGCGAAGGCGCCGGTGGCCGGGTCGATGGGCAGCTGGCCGGAGGTGATGACGATGCTCCGCACCGGGGCGGACACGCCCTGGCTGTAGGGGCCGATGGCGGCGGGCGCTTTATCAGTGGAAAGAATGTTCTTCATGGGATTTTCCTCCGTTTTCAGTTGATAGCCCTATTGTAGCAGATTCCTACCGATTGTCAATCGGCCCTGGGCGCTTTTCCCCGCTGAAAATCCCCTTGACTTTTATTTGCTAATGCATTATTCTATTAGCGTATTAAAGCAACGGCATCTTGCAAAACGGGCCGTTTCGCGGTATGATGGCAAAAACCCCGGCGGCGCGGAGGGAGGGCGCAGAACATGGACGCAGAGCTGTTTTTAAAAAATGAGGAGCGGGCGGTCTTCCGGCTCAGGGAGCTGTACCGCCGGCACGGGTATCTCCCCTATAAGATGAGCAAGTTTGAGGAGTATGACCTGTATGTGCGCAACAAGAGCTTTCTTGTCAGCGACCATATCCTCACCTTTACCGACGTGGACGGAAAGCTGATGGCCCTCAAGCCGGACGTGACCCTCTCCATCCTGAAAAACTGTCCGGGCGGGCCGGGGCTGCAGAAGGTATATTACCACGAAAATGTCTACCGCACCTCCCCCGCCTCCCACGGCTACCGGGAGATCATGCAGGCGGGGCTGGAGTGCATCGGCACGCTGGACGACTATGCGGTGGGCGAGGTGGTAATGCTGGCAGCCAGGAGCCTGGAGACCATCAGCGGCCAGTATCTGCTGGATCTCAGCCACCTGGGCGTTGTAGCCGGCATTCTGGCGGCAGCGGCACTGACGGAGGAGGAGCGCCAGGCAGCTCTCACCGCCATGGGGCAGAAAAACGCCCCGGCCCTGCGGCAGCTGTGCCGGGAGGGCCGGCTGCCGGAGGACGCAGCCCGGCAGCTGGAGCAGCTGGCCAATCTCTATGGTCCGCCGGCGGAGGTCCTGCCTCTTTTGGAGCAGATGGACCTGCCCGCCGCCTCGGCCCAGGCTCTGGCGGAGCTGAAGGCCCTGTGCGCTCTGCTGGGGCAGTATGGCCTGGGGGACCGGCTGCGGCTGGACTTCTCCATTGTCAACGACATGAACTACTACAGCGGCATCATCTTCCGGGGCTACCTCCCGGGCCTTGCCAGCGGCGTGCTGGCCGGCGGACGGTACGACAACCTGCTGCGGAAGATGGGACGGGAGGGCGGCGCCATCGGCTTTGCGGTCTATCTCGACCAGCTGGAGCGGTACAACACCCCCCCAAGGGGCTGCGACGTGGACGTGCTGCTGCTCTATGACGACAGCCGCACCGCCGGCGATGTGGCCGCCGCGGCCAACGCCCTGCTGGCCGCGGGCAGGACGGTCCGGGCGGAGCGGGAGATCCCGGGGGGGCTGCAGTACCGGGAGGTACGGGACATGCGGAAGGAGGCGCGGTAAGATGACGGTTTTGAACATTGCCCTGCCCAAGGGGCGCCTGGGGGAAAAGGTCTACCGCATCTTCAAATCCGTGGGCTACGACTGCCCCGCTATTGAGGAGGAAAACCGCAAGCTGGTGTTCGAAAACCCGGAGAAGGGCATCCGCTATTTCTGGGTCAAGCCCTCGGATGTGGCCATCTATGTGGAGCGGGGGGCGGCAGACATCGGCGTAGCCGGGAAGGACATCCTGCTGGAGTACGCCCCGGACGTATATGAGCTGGCGGACCTTGGCATCGGCAGATGCCGGATGTGCGTGGCAGGAAAGAAGGATTTCCGCGACGACCTGGATACCACGCTGCGGGTGGCCACCAAATTCCCCCGGATCGCCCGCACCTACTACAGCTCCCTCAGCCGGGACATCGACATCATCAAGCTCAACGGCTCCATCGAAATCGCCCCCCTGCTGGGGCTCAGCGATGTGATCGTGGATATTGTGGAGACCGGGCGCACCCTGCTGGAAAACGGCCTGGAGCTCAAGGAGGAGATCGTCCCCATCAGCGCCCGGCTCGTGGCCAACAAGGTCAGCTATAAATTTAAAAACGACGCCATCCGGCAGTTGGTGGAGGCCGTGGAGCGCTGCCAGCCGGAGGAGGCGTAAGGAGCGAGCCTATGATCCGAATTTTATCCTATGGAGAGGTCTCCCCGGAGGAGATCCTTGCCCGGTCGGAATCCACGGTGGACGTGTCCGCCGCCGTCCGGGACATCATTGCCGCCGTCCGCCGGGATGGGGACGCGGCCCTGCTGGAGTTTGCCCGCCGCTTTGACGGCGCGGCCCCCCAGCGCCTGGAGGTGACGGCAGAGGAGCTGGACGCCGCCGTGGACGCCCTGGACCGGGACCTGCTGGCCGTCTTTCAGGAGGCGGAGGAGCGCATCCGAGCCTTCCACAGCCGCCAGGTACGAAACAGCTTTCTCATCAGCGACACGGACGGGGTGATCCTGGGGCAGAAGGTGATGCCCATTGAGCGGGTGGGCCTCTACATCCCCGGCGGCACCGCCGCCTACCCCTCCAGCGTCCTCATGAACTGCATCCCGGCCAAGATCGCCGGCTGCGGGGAAATCGTCATGGTCTCCCCTCCATCCCGGGGCGGGGACATCGACGGCGTGATCCTGGCCGCGGCCCGCATCGCCGGGGTGGACCGGGTGTTCCGGGTGGGGGGCGCCCAGGCGGTGGCCGCCCTGGCCTATGGCACGGAGAGCATCCCCCGGGTGGATAAGATCACCGGCCCGGGCAACGCCTATGTGGCGGAGGCCAAGCGGCAGGTGTTCGGCCAGGTGGCCATCGATATGATCGCCGGCCCCAGCGAGATCCTGATTGTGGCCGACGGCGGCAGCGACGCCGCCCAGGCGGCGGCCGACATGCTCAGCCAGGCCGAGCACGACAGGATGGCCAGCGCCGTGCTGGTCACCGACAGCGCCGCGCTGGCCCGGGCCGTCCAGGCGGAGCTGGA
>CALWXD010000137.1 GCA_944385425.1 uncultured Oscillospiraceae bacterium
GGCTGGAGGTGAACATCAGCTGCCCCAACGTCCACGACGGCGGCATGAGCTTTGGAAAGACCCCCCAGGCCGCCGCGGCGGTGACGCGGGCGGTGAAGGCGGTGACGACAAAGCCGGTGATCATGAAGCTCTCCCCCAACGTGGACGACATCGCCGCCATCGCCGCCGCCTGCGAGGCGGCGGGGGCCGACGCGGTGAGTCTGGTGAACACCTTCCTTGGCATGCGGATCGACCTCAAGACCCGGCGGCCGGTAGTGGCCAACCGCAGCGGCGGTTTCTCCGGCAGCGCCATCTTCCCCATGGCCCTCCGGATGGTCTACGAGGTCTATGAGGCGGTGAAGATCCCGGTGGTCGGCATGGGCGGCGTATCCTCGGCGGAGGATGTGATCGAGATGATGCTGGCCGGCGCCCGGGCGGTGGAGGTGGGGGCCGCCAACCTGGTGGACCCCTTCGCCTGCCGGGACATTGTGGCCCAGCTGCCGGCGGCCATGGAGAAGTATAAAATCGAGGACCTGTCCGCCATTGTGGGGCAGGCCCATCAGAGATAGGAGGCGGCAGATGGACCTTCTCATCCGAAACGGCACCGTGGTGGAGGGCCGGGGGCGCTTTGAAACGGACATCCTGGTGCGGGACGGGCGGATCGCCGCCATGGGACAGTCCCTGCCGGTCCCGGCGGGGGCGCAGGTGTACGACGCGGCGGGGCGGTATATCCTCCCCGGCCTCATCGACGCCCACGTCCACTTCCGTGACCCGGGCCTCACCTACAAGGAGGACTTTGCCACCGGCTCCCGGGCGGCCATCTGGGGCGGCGTCACCGGGGTGCTGGACATGCCCAACGTGGTGCCGGTGACCTCCACCCGCCAGCGCCTTCTGGAGCGGATGGCCGCGGCGGCGGAGCGCTGCGGGGTGAACATCCGGTTCTTTGCCCTTCTCACGGAGGACAACCTCCCAGAGATGGAGGGCATGTGGGAGGCGGGGGCCGTGGGCTTTAAGCTCTTCCTCGGCACCTCCACCGGAAACGTGGCCTGCCCCTCCGACGGGGTGCTGCTGGAGCAGTTCCGCCGGGCGGCGGCCCTGGGGGCCCGCATCGCCATCCACGCGGAGAACAACGGCATCAACGCCTACTACACCAAGCTCTACCAGGAGGCCGGGGCGGAGGACCCCGCGGTGCTGCCCAAGGCCCGGCCCGCCTTCTCGGAGGTGGAGGCGGTGGGCAGGGCCATCGCCTTTGCCCGAGAGACCGGGGCCGGGATCCACATCTGCCATGTGTCTACCGCGGCGGCGGCGGCGCTGATCCGCCGGGCCAAGGGGGAGGGGGTGGACGTCACCTGTGAGACCGCCCCCCAGTACCTCCTATTAAACGAGGATGCCTACAAGGAGCGGGGGCCCATCATCAAGGCGTTCCCCACCATCAAAAGCGAGGCGGACCGCCGGGGGCTCTGGGCGGCGCTGCGGGACGGCACCATCGACTTCATCGCCACCGACCACGCCCCCCACACCCGGGAGGAGAAGCAGGGCAACATCTGGACCGTCACCGGCGGCGTCTCCGGGGTGGAGATCGCGGCCCGGCTGATGCTGACGGAGGTGAACCGGGGGCTTTTGACTCTGGGGCAGCTTGCCGCGCTGCTGGCGGAGAACCCGGCCAGGGTGTGGGGCCTGGGGGACTGGAACACCCTGCGGCCCGGCGGGGCGGCCAACTTGACGGTGGTGGACCTGAGCCGGGAGGGCGTCATCGACGAGGCGAAGCTCCACGGGAAAAACAACGTCACCGCCTTTGCCGGCGTAAAGACCAAAGGCGCGCCGGTGGCCACGGTGGTGAACGGAAGGCTCTACGACCTGGAGAAGCTGGAAGCGGCGGAAAAGTAAACGGCAGGGGAGACGCCGAGAGGCGTCTCCCTTTTTCTGGGGGGACACAGGACATTTTGAGCAACACTACCGGGAGAGAAGGGAATGGAAAAGGGGAATCTTGTCAATAATAGCGGTTGAAAATGGGCAAATCATGGCATATAATACAAAAGTTATGACTGGAAATGGGGGAGCGCAGGGCCTGCGCGCCGATGGCGCGGCCCCGGCCCAGGACGGTTTTCGCCCCGCCGCGGGGCTGACGGCGGCTGCCGCTGTCCCACAGAGCCGGCGCTCCGCGGAGATCCTGGATATCACTGCCGGGCGGACACGCATTCCGCCTCCGCCAAGGCTCTGCCCTGGCGGCCAAAACGATTGTACGCGCCATGCCCCGCGCCCCGCCGCGGGGGCCGCGTGGCCCTGCCAACGGAAGAAGGAGAACGAGAGTATGCAGAACGAACACTTGAGAAACGTGGCCATCATCGCCCATGTGGACCACGGAAAAACCACCCTGGTGGACCAGATGCTCAAGCAGGGCGGCGCCTACCGGGAGAACCAGGAGGTGGTGGACCGGGTGATGGACTCCGGCGACCTGGAGCGGGAGCGGGGCATCACCATCCTGGCCAAGAACACCGCCATCCGCTACGGTGACACCAAGATCAACATCGTGGACACCCCGGGCCACGCCGACTTCGGCGGCGAGGTGGAGCGCATTCTGAAGATGGTCAACGGCGTCATTTTGCTGGTGGACGCAGCGGAGGGCCCCATGCCCCAGACCCGCTTTGTCCTCAGCCGCGCCCTGGAGCTGGGTCACCGGGTGATCGTGGTGGTCAATAAGATCGACCGCCCCGACCAGCGCATCCACGATGTCATTGACGAGGTGCTGGAGCTGCTGCTGGACCTGGACGCCACCAGCGAGCAGCTGGACAGCCCCATGCTCTTCTGCTCGGCCCGCCAGGGCATCTGCTCCTACTCCCCGGACGACCTGGGCACCGACCTCAAGCCCCTCTTCGACACCATCCTGGAGTATATCCCTGCCCCGGAGGCGGACGTGGATCAGCCCTTCCAGATGCTGGTCAGCTCCATCGACTACAACGAGTTCGTGGGCCGCATCGCCATCGGCCGCATCGAGCGGGGCGTGGTGAAGCAGAACCAGGAGATCGCGGTGTGCAACTACCACGACCCCGACGCCGCCCCCCGCAAGGCCAAGGCCACCGCCATCTATGAGTTTGAGGGCCTTGGGCGCAAGGCGGTGACCGAGGCCGCCGCCGGCAACATCATCGCCATGAGCGGTATCGGCGACATCACCATCGGCGACACCATCTGTGATCCCGGCGCCCTGGAGCCCATCGAGTTTGTGAAGATCTCCGCCCCCACCATGGAGATGACCTTCTCGGTGAACGACTCCCCCTTCGCCGGGCGGGAGGGCAAGTTCGTCACCTC
>CALWXD010000138.1 GCA_944385425.1 uncultured Oscillospiraceae bacterium
GCCACGCCATGGACGCAACCCTCCAGGACATCCTCATCCGCTTTAAGCGCATGCAGGGGTACGAGGCGCTGTGGATGCCCGGCACGGACCACGCCGGCATCGCCACCCAGATCAAGGTGGAGGAGGAGCTGCGCACCAAGGAGGGCCTCACCCGCTACGATCTGGGCCGGGAGAAGTTTTTGGAGCGGGTCTGGGCCTGGAAGGAGAAGTACGGCGACCGCATCGTCCAGCAGCAGATGAAGCTGGGCGCCTCCTGCGACTGGGACCGCCAGCGGTTCACCATGGACGAGGGGTGCTCCAAGGCCGTGCGGGAGACGTTCTGCAGCCTCTATGAGAAGGGTCTTATCTACAAGGGCAGCCGCATCATCAACTGGTGCCCCCACTGCATCACCGCCCTCTCCGACGCGGAGGTGGAGTACCAGGACAAGCCCGGCCACCTGTGGTATATCCGCTACCCCCTCTCTGACGGCAGCGGCGACCTGGTGGTGGCCACTACCCGCCCGGAGACCATGATGGGCGACACGGGTGTGGCGGTGAACCCGGAGGACGAGCGGTTCAAGCACCTGGTGGGCAAGACCTGCATCCTGCCCATCATGAACCGGGAGATCCCCATTGTGGCGGACGAGTATGTGGAGCTGGGCTTTGGCACCGGGGCGGTGAAGATGACCCCGGCCCACGACCCCAACGACTTCGAGGTGGGCCTGCGCCACAACCTGGAGACCGTCCGCGTCATTGACGACAACGGCAAGATCAACGAAAACGGCGGCCCCTACAACGGGATGGACCGCTACGAATGCCGCAGGGCCATTGTCAAGGATCTGGAGGAGCAGGGGTATCTGGTGAAGACCGAGGACTACTCCCACAACGTGGGCACCTGCTACCGCTGCCACAACGACGTGGAGCCCCTCATCTCCGCCCAGTGGTTCGTGAAGATGGCGCCCCTGGCCGAGGAGGCCCTGCGGGTGGTGAAGGACGGGGAGGTAAAGTTCGTCCCCGACCGTTTCGCCAAGACCTACACCAACTGGATGGAGAACGTCCACGACTGGTGCATCTCCCGCCAGCTGTGGTGGGGCCACCAGATCCCCGCCTGGACCTGCCAGGACTGCGGCCACATCACCGTGAGCCGTCAAGATCCCGACTGCTGTGAAACGTGCGGCAGCAAGAACATCGTCCGGGAGGAGGACGTGCTGGACACCTGGTTCTCCAGCGCCCTCTGGCCCTTCTCCACCCTGGGCTGGCCGGACAAGACGCCGGAGCTGGACTACTTCTACCCCACCAGCGTCCTTGTCACCGGGTACGACATCATCTTCTTCTGGGTGGCCCGGATGATCTTCTCCGGCTGCGAGCAGATGGGGAAATACCCCTTTGAGAAGGTGCTGATCCACGGCCTGGTCCGGGACGACAAGGGGCGCAAGATGTCCAAGTCTCTCGGCAACGGCATCGATCCCCTGGAGATGGCGGAGAAATACGGGGCCGACGCCCTGCGCTTTAACCTCATCACCGGCAACTCCCCTGGCAACGACATGCGGTTCTATGTGGAGAAGTGCGAGGCCATGCGCAACTTCGCCAACAAGATCTGGAACGCCAGCCGCTTTGTGATGATGAACCTCACCATCGACTCTGTGGCCCTGCCGGAGAAGCTGGAGCTGGAGGACAAGTGGGTCCTCTCCAAGCTCAACACCCTTGTCAAAGAGGTCACCGACAACATGGAGGCCTATGAGCTGGGCGTGGCCAGCGCAAAGGTCTACGACTTTATCTGGGACACCTACTGCGACTGGTACATCGAGCTGACCAAGAGCCGGATGCAGGGGGAGGACCAGGCGGCCAAGCTTGCCGCCCAGAACGTGCTGTGCTATGTGCTCATCCAGATGCTGAAGCTCCTCCACCCCTTCATGCCCTTTATCACCGAGGAGATCTACCAGGCGCTGCCCCACGATCCGGACGCCCCCTTCCTCATGACCAGCGCCTGGCCGGTGTACGACGAGACGCTTGCCTTCAAGGCCGAGGAGGGCGCCATGGAGACGGTGATGGACGCCATCCGCGCCATCCGCGCCCGCCGCTCGGAGATGAACGTCCCCCCCAGCCGCAGGGTGAAGCTGATCATCGCCGCGGCGGACCCCGCCCCCTTTGCCGCCGGCGTCCCCTTCTTCCAGCGTCTGGCCTCCGCCAGCGAGGTGGAGCTGGTGGAGAAGGCCCCGGAGGCCGAGGGGATGGTCTCCGTCGTCACCCACGCCGCCCGGCTGTTCATGCCCCTGCGGGAGCTGGTGGACGTGGAGGAGGAGCTCAAGCGCATCGCCAGGGAGCGGGAGAAGGCCCAGAAGGGGCTGGAGATGGTGGAGAAAAAGCTCTCCAACCAGTCCTTCGTGGCCAAGGCCCCGGAGGCGGTGGTAAACGCCGAGCGGGAGAAGGTGGAGAAGCTCCGGGCCCTCATCGCCCAGCTGGACCAGTCCGCCGCCGCCATGGGGAAGTGACCCGCCACCGGTACAGACGCAAAAATGGGGCTGGCCCTAGGACCAGCCCCATTTCCTGTTTTAGGACGCGAGGGCGCGCCGTACCCTCTGGCATCAGCCAGGCAGCAGCGGCAAAAATGCCGCCGGGACACAGGACGGCGGCGTTGTGGTGGTGCTGTCCCCCGCCTATCTGGTGGAAAATTTCGGCACGGACGACCTGGGCGCCCTGGCCTAGGCAAGCCCCAGGCGGATGGAAGGCCCCGGCCTTAATCTGTTATGTAAACCGGCAGCAGCACCGCCCCCATGAGGCACAGGGAGGACAGCTGCCGGAAACTGTCCGCCAGGTCCAGCTCCCCCTTTAAGATGGCGAGGCACCCGGCGGCCAGGAAAAAGCAGGTGAAAAAGAGGCACCGGGTGAGGCAGCGGCGCTGCCGCCCGTCCATCTTCTCCATATTGCTGAGCCATTTCAAAGCGCTCCCTCCTTGCCCCCCTATGGTAGCAGAGCGGAGGTTCGCTTTCCATGCAAACTTCCTTCCAGCGCCGGCGGGATCTGGAAAAGCCGCCGCCCCCGTATGGGGGCGGCGGCTTTTGTCATCCGTCCGCCTGGGGCCAGACCCCGTTTTGGAACATGAGGCGGTCGTAGGGGGCGGAGGCGAAGAGGTCCCCCATCCCGCCCCGGCCGGCCAGCCACCGCCCCATGTCGGCGTAGGGGTACAGGGGGCGGGACTGGTGGTAGTAGTGGACGCCACCGTTGACGGTGGAGCCCGTGCGGCTGCCCTGGAGGGTGTAGGCCAGATAGCCCCCCACCTCCTCCCCGCCCGCCGGCAGGGAGAACGCCGCGTAGGGCTCCCACTGGAGCCGCCCCAGATGCGCAAGCTCGGATTCGTACCACCACCGGTCGAACTCCGACAGCGCCTCCGCCTCCTGCCCCCCGGCCAGGCGGATCTCCAGGGGCGCTGTCAGCCATTCCTCCCCCTGCCGCCACCGGAGCTGTCCGGAGAAGTCCTCCGCCAGGGAGACGGCGTTGTCCGGCTCCACCTGGAACCCCTCCTGCAGCCGGAGCCGGGGCATCTCCAGCCACCGGAAGAAGTGGAAAAAGCGGACCGTACCGCCGGGGAGCGCCACCACCCATGTGCTGCCCTCCAGCAGGCCGCCCCCGATCTCCGCCCGGGGCGAAAGGGCCTGGTGGTTGGGCTGGGGGTTGTTGGTCTGGGCCGCCCCCTCCGCCCCGGCGCAGCGGATAAGGTCCTCCTCTGAGAGCAGGTCCGCCAGCTCCGCCGGCAGCCCCAGGGCCAGGAGGTTTTCCCGGCTCTCCGCCGCCGCGGCGCTGAGGGGCGCCGCCTTCTCCCCATGGGGGGAGGGCGGCCGGGCGCCCCAGAGGAGGGCCGGCAGCAACAGCGCCAGCGTAAGCCCCAGGCTGAGGCACCACACGCCCCCGCTGCTGAGGCGCACCGGGGACACTGTCACCTGGTAGCCACGGAGGGACAGGGCCAGCAGCTGCCGGCGCAGCAGCAGGAAAAAGGCGATAAAGAGGCCCAGGGCCAGGAAAAGCCGCCCGTAGGCGACCCAGCTGCCGCCGGCGGGGACCGGCTCCGCCGTCCCCCACGCCGCCAGGGCCGCGACGCCCAGCCACGCGGCGATCCCCGGCGCCAGCCAGTCCCTGGGGCGGGAGCCGTCCCCGCCCGGGAAGGCGCGGCGCAGCCCCTGCCGCAGCAGGAGCAGCCGCAGCAGCTCCAGCGCCAGGGACAGGGCGGCAACCGTCCAGAAAGCCGCCGGACAGCCGGACAGCCGGCTCCAAAGCCAGGTCCCCTGGCCCGCCGTCCCCACAATCCGGAGGATAAGGGAGATGCCCGTCAAAACCCAGCAGCCGAAAAACCACCGGTTCTCCCGCCTGAGGGAGCGGAACCCCAGATACAGCTCTACCGTCCCCACCAGGGGCAGCAGGTACTGGAGATACAACACCTCCAGGCGGAAGGTCGTCAAAACCAGCCCCCAGAGAATGCGGGAGACGGCAGTCTCCCAGGGGGTGAATCCCTCCGGCCCCTCCCCCACCGACTCCGGCGGGAGGCCGGCCAGCCGCCGCTCCATCTCTTGCTCCCAGGTCTGTTCCCTCACCACCTGTCACCTCCCAGCTCCCGCTGCAGTTTCTTCCGGATGCGGTAGAGCTTTCCCTCCACCGCCCGCTCCGTGGTCCCCAGCTCCGCCGCCAGCTGGGCGGTGGACTGGAGGTAGTAATATTTCCGGTAGAACAGCCGCCGCTCCCCGTCGGGGAGGGCCAGGAGGGCGTCCCGCAGGCGCTCTGCGCGCTCCCTCTGCAGCAGCTGCTCCTCCGGGCCCGGGGCGCTGTCCGCCAGCTCCTCCGTTAGGGCCTCCCCCTGGCGCCGGTCCAGCCGGCGGCGGTGGTCGATGGCCGCGTGGCGGCAGACGGCGGTGATCCATGTGGCGTGGGACCCCTTCTCCGGGTCGTAACGGGGGAGCCCCTCCGCCAGCTTTTTCCGGACCTCCGCCAGGCACTCCTCCGCCTCCTGGTCCTGGGGCAGGATCCCCCGGACCACATAGGCCATCATCCCGCTGTACTTGTCCAGCAGCCGCTCCAGGTCACCGGCCATGCCCTCACCTCCCCCTCTGCCCATAGATACGGCGAAAGCCCCGCCACCCCACGGAAATTTCTAAAAAACAGCGGGGGCATCTCCATGCCCCCGCTCTGCCGGATTTACTTTTTGAAACTGTCCTTGAGGCTGACGCTGCGGTTGAACACCAGCTGGTCCGGGCGGCTGTCCCTGCTGTCCAGGCAGAAGTATCCCAAACGCATGAACTGGAAATTGGCAGGGGCGGAAACGCCGGCCATGTCCGCCTCCACCTTGCAGCCGGTGAGGACCTCCAGGCTGCCGGGATTGAGGCAGTCCAGGAAGTTCTTGTCCGCCGCGTCGGGGC
>CALWXD010000139.1 GCA_944385425.1 uncultured Oscillospiraceae bacterium
TGGGTGAGGCCCTCAAGCCCATCTGGGACCTGACCACCGGCATGTTCGCCGCCACCCACAAGGGCAAACTGGCCAGCGCCTTCGGCAGCTACGGCTGGTCCGGCGAGGGCGTGCCCCACATCATGGAGCGCCTCAGGCAGCTGAAGCTGCGCACGGTGGACGGCTTCCGGGTGCGCTTCAAGCCCAGCGAGGTGGAGCTCATGAGCGCCCGGGAGTTCGGCCGCAACTTTGGCCGCACCCTGCTGGAGGGCCTCTCCCCCGTCCAGCGCGCCCCCCGGCGGAAGGTCCGCTGCAAGATCTGCGGCGCCGAGTTCGAGGAGGGCGCGGACGAGTGCCCCCTGTGCCACGTGGGTCCGGAGCACTTTGAGCCCCTGGACGACCAGCCCGCCGCCGCCCCCGCCGAGAAGGTGCGCTGCAAGATCTGCGGCGCGGTGTTCGAGGCGGGCAAGGACATCTGCCCGGTATGCGGCGTGGGCCCTGAGTACTTCGAGCCCCTGCCCGCCGTCTCCGTCCCCGGCGCCGGCAAGGGAGGCCGGAAGCTGGTGAAGTGCCTGGTGTGCGGCGAGATCTTTGACGCGTCGCTGGACGCCTGTCCGGTGTGCGGCGTGGGCCGGGACAAATTCGTGGAGGTCACCGTGGACGAGGTGACCTATCGCAACGACACCCAGAACACCTATGTCATCCTGGGCAACGGCTGCGCCGGCGTCAACGCCGCCGAGGCCATCCGGCAGCGGGACAAGACGGGCCGCATCCTCCTCATCTCCAACGAGGGCCCCGCCTATCAGCGGCCCATGCTCACCAAAACGCTGCTCTCCGGCATGGACGAGACCCATCTCTCTCTGCACCCCGCCGGCTGGTATGAGGCCAACCGCATCGTGCAGATCCTGAACCGAACGGTCACCGGTATCCTGCCCGGGGAGCGGGCGGTGGTGCTGGACGGAGCGCTGAAGCTGCCCTACACCAAGCTGATCCTGGCCCTGGGCAGCGAGTGCTTCATCCCCCCCATCCCCGGCATCGACAAGGACCATGTGGCGGCCATCCGCCGCTTTGCCGATGTGGAGAAGATCCGCTCCCTCGGCGACAGCCTGAAGCGGGCGGTGGTCATCGGCGGCGGCGTGCTGGGGCTGGAGGCGGCCTGGGAGCTGCGCAAAGCCAGGTGCGAGGTCACCGTGCTGGAGCTGGCTCCCGTCATCATGGGCCGCCAGCTGGACGACACCGCGGCCGCCATGCTGCTCTCCCAATGCGCCAGGGCGGGCGTCCGGGTGGAGACCGGCGTGCAGATCGACGCCATCCAGGGAGAGGGCGCGGTGACCGGCGTGAAGCTTTCCACCGGCGAGGTCATCCCCGCCGACCTGGTGGTGGTGTCCTGCGGCGTGCGGGCCAACACCGCCCTGGCCAGGGAGGCCGGCATCACGGTGGACCGGGCCATCGTGGCCGACGAGCGGATGGAAACCAACCTGCCCGGCGTGTACGCCTGCGGCGACTGTGCCCAGTTCCAGGGGGTCAACTATGCCCTGTGGCCCGAGGCCCAGGAGCAGGGCCGGGTGGCCGGCGCCTGCGCCACCGGCGACCTGGTCTCCTACAAGCCCATCTCCCCCGTCACCGCCTTCCAGGGGATGGACACCGAGCTGTTCTCCCTGGGCGACCCGGGGAAAAGCCCCGATCTCACCTACAAGACGGTGGAGATCCGGGACGACGCCAAGGGTCTGCTGGAGAAGTACTACTTCTCCGACGACCGCCTGTGCGGCGTCATCCTCATGGGGGATGTGTCCAAAATGGCGGATATGATCGCCGCCATGGAGGAGCGGCGGCCCTTCGGCGAGTTCTTCGCCTGACCGCACCTCTGAACGACAAAAGCGCCGGGCCGGAGCGTTGCTCCGGCCCGGCGCTTTTGTGTTAGTCTGCCGCGGTTTCGCCTGAGGGCGAGATTTTTCTGGACCCGCCCACCACCCTTTTTTCGGTATAGGGGGCTCCGCCCCCTATGACCCCCAGGGCGGCTTGGAGCGTTCTTCCGGCGCTTCGTAAGCCGACGCGACCCGATTCCGCCTGCTGCCGCCCATGGGAAATAGAAGAAACTTTCCGCCCCAACGATGCGGCGCCTCGCGTGGGTGGTTATCGGGGCGTGGGAAAGCGTACTGGGACGTTTCCTGTTTGCCGTAGGGGCCGGCGCCCTCGCCGGCCCGGAGTGTTTCCGATATTCAGCACGCCCCGGCGCATTCGCAACAGGTAGGGCAGGGGCTTGCCCCTGCCGCGTTGTTTCCTCTCCGCATCGGGTGGTCTGTTGCGGAAACTCCTGCCGCGGTTTCGCCTGAGGGCGAGTGACTTTCTGGGCCGGCAGAAAGTCACCAAAGACCGGCTCAAGGACCCGTGGTCCTTGAGAATCCCCTTCGCCTCAAAACCTGGGGCTTGCCTGCCATCGGATCCGGCGCTCTGTGAGCCGACGCGGTTCTCTCCCGCCTGCTGCCGCCCGTGGGTGGGCGAAGGGCCGTCTGCCCCCGACGACAAGGCGCCTTGCGTGGGTGGTCACTGGGACGGGGAAACCGTGGCGGAACGTTTCCGCTTCCTTCGCAAGGACGGATATCATCCGCCCACAGGGCCGGCGAGGGCGCCGGCCCCTACATCATAACCAGACCCGCCCCGACACCCATAATTCCTAACTCCTAATTCCTCAT
>CALWXD010000140.1 GCA_944385425.1 uncultured Oscillospiraceae bacterium
CGGGGTTGCGGGTGAAGGCCACGCCGGTGCCGGAGGTGTCGCCGGTGTTGCCGAACACCATCATCTGCACGTTGACGGCGGTGCCCCAGGAGGAGGGGATGTCGTTCATGCGGCGGTAGTAGATGGCGCGGGGGTTGTCCCAGCTGCGGAACACGGCGCGGACGGCGCCCATCAGCTGCTCCCGGGCATCCTGGGGGAATTCCTCGCCGATCTTCTCCTTGTACTCCACCTTGAACTGCTCAGCCAGCTCCTTCAGGTCCTTGGCGGTGAGCTCGGTGTCCAGGGTGACGCCCCGCTTCTGTTTCATCTCGTCGATCATTTCCTCGAAGTGTTTCTTGCTCACTTCCATGACCACGTCGGAGTACATCTGAATAAAGCGGCGGTAGGAGTCCCAGGCGAAACGGGGGTTGTGGGTCTTCTTGGCGAAGGCCTCCACCACCCGGTCGTTGAGGCCCAGGTTCAAAATGGTGTCCATCATGCCGGGCATGGAGGCCCGGGCACCGGAACGGACAGAGACCAGGAGGGGATTGTTCATGTCGCCGAACTTCTTGCCGGTCATATCCTCCAGCTTGCCGATATACTCCATGATCTCATCCTGGATTTCCTCGTTGATCTGGCGGCCGTCCTGGTAGTACTGGGTGCAGGCCTCGGTGGTGATGGTAAAGCCCTGGGGAACCGGCAGGCCGATGTTGGTCATCTCAGCCAGGTTGGCGCCCTTGCCCCCCAGCAGCTCCCGCATGTTGGCGTTGCCCTCAGAGAACAGGTACACAAATTTTTTGCTCACAATGCATTTCCTCCTGTCGTGATGTGTTCGTGATACAGACAATTCTTAGGCCCTCTTATTATAATCTATTTTCCGCATTTCGCAAGAGAAATTTCCGAATTTTTTCATATTTTTTCCTATTTTTACGGATAAAACGGGAAAAACGTGTAGGACGGTCTTTTGTGTAGGGCACAGCTTGCATTTTGCCCGCCTGGTATGATATAATAACAACGATTACGCATAAAACGCCGCGCAAACGGCCCGGAACGGAACAAAATCGCCGCGGCATGGAGATTTGTGCCGCCGCACCCCTTCCGGCCGCCTGCGGGAAAGAGTGGGGCCGGGATGAAGATGTGGACCATAGAGGGGAACGAGGGCCTGGCGGAGGAGATCCGCGCCGCCGCCGGGCGGGACGCGCTGGGCAGCGCCTATATCCTCAGCGGCGGAGGCAGCCGCGGGGAGGCGGGGCGCTACCTGGCGGCGGCGATGGAGTGCCGGGGGGAGCGGCCCCCCTGCGGCGTGTGCGCCGCCTGCCGCAAGGTGCGGGCCGGCATCCACCCGGACGTGGTCGTGGTGGAGGACGCGGAGCACAAGAACATCTCCACGGAGGTCCTCCGCGCCGTCCGCAGCGACGCCTATATCCTGCCCAACGAGGGGAGACGGAAGGTCTACCTGTTCCCCGACTGCTCCCGTCTGGACGCCAAGAGCCAGAACGTGCTGCTGAAGGTGCTGGAGGAGGGGCCGGCCCACGCCGCCTTCCTCTTCTGCGCCCAGACCAGCGCCCAGCTGCTGCCCACCATCCGCTCCCGCTGCGTCACCCTGCGCCTGGCGGAGGGCGCGGAGGAGGGGCCGGCGGAGCGGGACCGGGCGGAGCGGCTGTGCAGCCTGCTCCTTGGCGGGGACACGCTGGGCCTCGCCGCCTTCTTCACCGCCGTGGAGACGGGGAAGATGAAACGGGAGGAGCTGCAGGCGCTGCTGACGGAGACCCGGGACCGGATCGTACAGGCCCTGGCGGAGACGGGCCCAGGCGGCCGGCCGGCGGACAGCCGGCTGAGCCGGCGGCAGCTGACGGGGATGGCCGACGTGCTGGAGCGGCAGATCCGCCAGCTGCGGTTCAACCTGGGCGTGGGCCATGTGGCCGGGGCGCTGTCCGTGGAGCTGGCGCGGTGTATGCGGGAATAATTTATTTCAGATCAAAGGAACAAAGGGGGAGAGCCTCTTGACAGAAGTCATCAGCGTCCGCTTTCGCGGCGGATGCAAATCCTATTATTTTGACCCCAGAGGGCTGTCGGTCCAGGCGGGGCAGGCCGTCATCGTGGAGACGGCCTCCGGCAGCGAATTTGCCCAGTGCAGCGAGGGCAACCACCAGGTGGAGGACCAGAGCATCGTAAAGCCCCTGCGGCCGGTGATCCGCGTGGCCACGGAGAACGACCGCCGCACCAACCAGCTCAACCGCCAGCGGGAGAAGGAGGCCTTCACCATCTGCGAGCGGAAGATCGCCGCCCACCACCTGGAGATGAAGCTGATCCGGGTGGAGAGCAACTTCGACGGCAGCAAGATCATCTTCTTCTTTACTGCCGAGGGGCGGGTGGACTTCCGGGAGCTGGTGAAGGATCTGGCCAACGTCTTCCGCGCCCGCATCGAGCTGAGGCAGGTGGGCGTGCGGGACGAGGCCAAGATGATCGGCGGCCTGGGGATCTGCGGCCAGCCCCTGTGCTGCAGCCGGTTTTTGGACGAGTTTATGCCCGTGTCCATCAAGATGGCCAAGACCCAGAACCTCAGCTTGAACCCCACCAAGATCTCCGGCACCTGCGGGCGGCTGATGTGCTGCCTCAAGTATGAGCAGAACGCCTACGAGGACGCCACGAAACGCATGCCGAAAAACGACTCCTTCGTGCTGACGCCGGACGGGCCGGGGAATATCACCTCGGTGGATGTGCTGCGGGAGGAGGCCAAGGTGAAACTGGACGACAGCGCCGACGGCCCCAGGACCTACAAGGGCTGCGAGCTGCAGGTGCTCCGCAACGGCAAGGGCAGCCGGGAGGGCATCGAGATCCCCAGCGAGCGGCCGAAACGGTATGTGGCCCCGGAGACGGAACGGCTGCGCGCCGAGGAGCGGTTCACGCCCCTCTTCCGGTTCCAGGAGGAGCCTACGGCGGCCCCTGCCGGCGGCGCGGAGGCCGGGGAGAAGAAGGAACGCAGCCGCCGCCGCAGGCGGGGCGGCCGGAACCGCGGCCAGAATAAGGAGGCCGCCCCCCAGACCCGGCGGGAGGAGGGCCGGCGGGAAACCGCGGATACGGTCCAGGTGGAGAAGATCGCCGTGAAGGTCAGCGGAGATCTGACGGCGGAGAAGAAGGCCGCCGCCGACCGGAGGGCCGGCGGAGAGCGCAGCGGCCGCCGCCGCGGCGAGAGCCGCGGCCAGGAGAAACGCCAGGCCGGCGAACAGAAGACAGCGGAGCAGAAGGCGGAGGGCAGCCCCTCCCGCCGGCGCCGCCGCCGTCCCCGCCGGCGCAGCGGAGGCAGCGGAGAGAAAAGCGAATCCTAGCAAAAAGGGAGGCCCCGGCTTAGTAAGCCGGGGCCTTCTTGCGGGAGATACATTATATTATATATAGTATATAGTAGGGCGGCAGGGGCCGGGTCAGACAGCCGCGGCCACCGCCTTGGTGGCCACCACGTCCACCCCGGTGCCGGCCACATTCCGGAGCACCACGTCGCCGATGGCCACCGGCGCGCTGACCACCACCTGGCGCAGCGCCTCGGCGCAGGGGAAGATCTCCCCCTTGGGGATGTCCTGGGCGGTCTTCACCGACACCACCGGCGCCTCGCCCCCCGCCACCCGGACGGTGGAGGTGACGATGCGGGTGGGATTGGTGACCTCCTTGCGGGCGTAGGTCTCCCCCCGCTTGCAGGTAAAGCCCTCGATGGACAGGATGGCGCCCTTGTCCATGGTCACAGTGATCGGGCAGCCCATGGGGCACCCGATGCAGGTCAATTGCCGCTGCTCCATCTCTTACGCCTCCTCTATGGTAATGGTAATTTCCTTGAGGCCGGGCCGCTGGAGGAGGTCCGCCTTCTTCAGCGTCACCTGCTCCATCTCCCCCGGGGCCAGGATCTGCCGCTTTCTCCGCCAGATCCGCTCCCCGTCCAGGTAGACGGCGGTGCAGCAGCTGCGGTAGACGTCCCCCACCCGGAACCGGATCAGCTGCTCGTCAGCCATGCGGCTGGGGTGGATGGCGGAGGGCACGGTGTACCGCACGCCGCCCCGGGCCGTTACGGGGATGGCGCCCGCCTCCGCCGCCAGCTCCCCGCGGAGATACCGGGCGGCGGCCGCGCCGGCGGCGGCGGCCTCCTGGGAGACGAAGTCCACCAGGTCGTGGACGTGGAGCACATTGCCGCAGGCGAAGATGCCGGGGACGGAGGTCTCCAGGCTCTCGTCCACCACCGGGCCGGAGGTGACCGGGCTGAGGGATACCCCCGCCCCCCGGCTCAGCTCGTTTTCCGGGATGAGGCCGCAGGAGAGGAGCAGGGTGTCGCAGTCGTAGTCCTCCTCCGTGCCGGGGATGGGGCGGCGGTTCTCGTCCACCGCCGCCAGGGTGACGCCGGTGAGGCGCTCACGGCCCCGGATGTCCACCACCGTGTGGCTGAGCTTGAGGGGGATGCCGAAGTCGTCCAGACACTGGACGATGTTCCGCTTGAGACCGCCGGAGTAGGGCATCAGCTCCGCCACCACCTGGACCTGGGCCCCCTCCAGGGTCATGCGCCGGGCCATGATGAGGCCGATGTCGCCGCTGCCCAGGATCACCACCTTCCGCCCGGGGAGGTAGCCCTCCATGTTCACCAGGCGCTGGGCGGTGCC
>CALWXD010000141.1 GCA_944385425.1 uncultured Oscillospiraceae bacterium
GGAGGCGGCGGAGGAGGACGGCCAGCTCCGTCTGTGGTGACGCCGGGAGCTGTCGGTCATGCCCCCTGCGCCGACGCTTGACGCTTAGCGCAAAGCATGGTATGGTCAAAGAGAAGGGCTCGGCGCCGGGATTACCGGAAGAGGGAAGGGTAGAGAAATGACGTTGGACGGGCAGATGGGATTTGGGGTATTCGTCTATTTTACCATTCTGGGCGCCGGAATGACGTCGCTCTTCGTGGACAGCCGCCTGCCCCTGAAAAGGACGCTCCTGCTGGCTTATGCGCTGGTGCTGCCGGTGCTGGCTGCAGAGCTGCTGATATACCGCACAATGGGAGTGGAGGCCCTGATGCTCTTTTATACGCCTGTGGTCCACCTGCCGTACCTGCTGTTTTTTGCCTGGATCAGCCGGCATAGGGGCTGGCAGATGGTATTCCGGTTTCTTTCCCTCATCCAGTTCTGCCTGTTGATCCAGCACGGGGGAGTCGTGTTCTGCCTGCTCTGCGGCAGGCAGCTGTGGGCCCTGATCCTGGGCTATGCGCTGCTGACAGCGGCAGTGCTGGTGTTTCTCCTCCTGTTTCTCCGGCCCCTCTCCCGCAGGGTGTTCCAGCAGCTGCATGGGGGCTGGTGGCTGATGTGTCTGATTCTGGCAGCCTATTACGGCATCTCCATTTACCTCATCCCCGGCTTTGCTGGCATATCGAGGCTTGCCACCATCCTCAAGCCGGCGCTGTCGCTGCTGATGGCGGGGGTGTATGTGGTTTTCCTCTATCTGTTTGCCGGTTACCAGCGGGAGATGGAGGCGCGGCACAGCGCGGCGCTGGACAGCCTGCGGCTGTCGGGGTTTCAAAAGCGGCTGCGCGCCATTCAGTCTGTGGAGGAGTCTATCCGGGTGGAGCGCCACGATCTGCGCCACCGGCTGCAGGCTGTGGCGGAGCTGGTGGCACAGGGGAAAAATCAGGAGGCTCTTGACTTTATCGGCGCGGCGCAAAAAAAGCTGGAGGGACAGAAGGTGGTCCGCTGGTGCTGCCAGCCGGTGCTGGACGCTGTTTTCTCCACCTATTTTGACCAGGCGAAGCGCCAGGGGATTTCCGTGGAGGCGGAGATATCGCTGCCTGCGTCTCTCCCGGTAGACGAGGGGGAGCTGGCCCTGGTCTTTGCTAATGCGCTGGAAAATGCCATTCATGCCTGCGGGGTGCTGGAGGGGCGGGAGCGGGTTGTCCGCTGCAGGGTGATCGCCTATCCGAGCCTCATGTTTGAAATCTCCAACCCCTGCGCCGGAACCGTGTGCTTTGATGAGAGCGGTCTGCCCGTATCCAGGCAGGAGGGGCATGGCTATGGCGCGCGGTCCATTGCCGCCTTTTGCCGGAAATACGGCGCGACGTATCAATTTGAGCAGAAGAGCGGCATATTTTCCCTGCAGGTCATTTTGTAGCGGAGCTATGCTGCCGTTTTCCGGAAAATTTGCAAACAACTCCAAAACAAATGCCCACACCGTCCGGTGTGGGCATTTATACTTCGGCGCGGCTGCAGAGCATGCGCTTGTCGGCGTGAAACATTTCACAGCCGGGGCGGGTGAGGGACTGTCTGCCGTTAATGGCGCGGCGCCGCGGCGGGCAGCCGCTTTCCCAGCCGGGCGAGCAGCTCGTTTGTGATGGTGCCGCACTGTGCCGCCATCTCCTCTGCCCGGATCGCCTGCGCCCCGTCCCGTCCCAGCAGGGTGGCTGTGTCCCCTGGACGGACGCCGTCCAGACCGGTGATATCCACCAGCAGCTGGTCCATGCACATCTGCCCCACCATGGGGCACCGGCGGCCGTGGAGCAGCACCTGGCCGCCCCGCTGGGGCAGCTCCCTGGGCAGGCCGTCCCCGTAGCCGATGGTGAGCACCGCCAGGCGGGTTTCTCGCCGGGCGTGGTAGGCGCGGCCGTATCCGGCGCTCTCCTCCGGCTGCAGCGTCCGGATGCTGGCCACCCTGGCCCGCAGGGACAGCACAGGCTCCAGCGCCAGCGGGCGCCGCACCGGGCTGCCGCTGCTGGACACGCCGTAGAGGGCGATTCCGGCCCTGGCGCAGCCCCAGGGCTGGGGCGGGAGGTTCCATATGCCGTAGCTGGCCTGGATGTGGGTGAGGCCGGGAGCATACCCCCGCTCCTTCATCCAGGCCACCGCGCCGGAAAAGGCGTCCAGCTGGCGGCGGGTGTAGGCTGCGTCCTCCTTGCGGAGGCTGTCCGAAACGCAGAGGTGGGAGAACACCCCTGTGATCCGCAGATGGGGCAGCTGGTACATCTCGGCGATGGCGGCCCGGTCCTCCGCCGGAATGCCCAGGCGGTGCATGCCGGTGTCCAGGGCAAGATGGACCCGGATGCGCCGCCCCTGCCGGCTCAGGGCGCGGCCGTGGTCCGCGTCCGCCACTGCCTGGGTGAGCTGCCAGCGTGCCAGCAGCGCCGCCTCCACCGGCGGCGTGTAGCCCAGAATGAGAATGGTCCCCCGGATGCCGGCTCTCCGCAGGGCGATCCCCTCGGAGAGACAGGCCACGGCAAAGGCTCTGACGCCCGCCTTCCGCAGCCGCCGGCAGACGGGGACGGCTCCATGGCCGTAGGCGTCCGCCTTCACTACCGCCATCAGCTGCTGGCCGGGGGAGAGGGCCTCCCGCAGCGCGGCGGCGTTGCGGGCCAGGGCCTCCAGGTCCACCTCCCGCCAGGCCCGGGCCGTGGGGGAGAGGCGGAGGGGACGGAGGGTAAGCAGCAGGGCGGAGAGGCCAAAGCTCAGCGCCAGCACGGCGGCATAGTGGATCAGGCTGTTTTGCACCAAAAGCGCCTCCAGCCCCAGGATTTCCGCCCCGCCCCGCACCAGAACGATGCACCAGGGGTGGAGCAGATACACCAGCGCGGAGAGCTGCCGGAGAGACCGCCGCTCCCCGCGGTTTTCGCTCAGGAGCAGGGAGAAGAGGAAGAGCATCACCAGCGGCAGCAGCAGATACATGCTGTCGTGGCGCTGGACCCCCAGGCTGCGGAGCCACAGGGCCTCGCCGCCCATGGCTCCCAGGGACAGCGCCAGACCCAGGGCGGAGGCGCGGGGGGAGAGACGCCGCCCTGCCGCCCCCAGCAGCAGGAACAGAGGGACGTAAAAGAGGCCGTTTCGGGTGTAGGAGAAGAGACGGAAGAGACTGCCATAGAAGGATTCCAGGGCGGGGAGCTGCGCTGCGAGGCCATAGTAGCTGTCGCCGCCAAGGCCCACGAGATACAGCGCCGCCGCCAGCGGCAGGGCGGCCCGCATCCCCAGGCGCTGCAGGCCGAAGGCGATGGGCGCCCCCAGCAGCCCCGCCGCGAAATACCCGCGGGGGTAAAGGGTCCCGGCGGTGCGAAGGCG
>CALWXD010000142.1 GCA_944385425.1 uncultured Oscillospiraceae bacterium
CTGACAGCCTCTATCTCTTCGACTGGACCTTCTTCGGCCAGCCCATCCGTGTCTCCCAGGCCCTCTCGGCTGTGATCTTTGTGGCGGCGGTGGCGGTGCTGATCGTCAGGCGGCGGCAGCACCCGGACCCGGAGCAGCTCTTCGTCCACCGCCGGGCCAGGGCGGAGGCCCAGGCCGCCCTCCTGCGGCAGGAGGCCGCGGCGGCAGAGGAGGCGCCGGTGGACTTCCCCTTTGCGGCGTCGGCAAACGTCCCCGCCTCCCCCGCCGAAACGCCGGCAGCGGCAGAGGCCGCCCCCCAGCCGGATCCCACGCCGCCGGCGGAGGGCGATGACCCCGCCGCCCCATCCTCCCAATAAAGCCGTGAGGCCCCGGACCTATCGTCCGGGGCCTCATTTTTGCCCGCGACGCCGCGGTCACCCCTCCTCCCGCCGGGGACGGAGGGAGAGCGCCCGCTCCGTCTCATCAAGGGCCGCCGACAGCCCCGCCCGGAGACCGGGGTCTATGCCGGCCGTGCTGCCGCCCCGCCAAAATCGACCGGACGCAATTGGGGCCGGGCAGCGCCCCGGACCGCTGTCTGCCGGGAAACGGGCAAGGCCCTCTGCAAAAGCAGAGGGCCTTGTCTGGCCTGTCTGAGAAATGGGGCCCGCCTGGGCGCCAGGGGATCGGCAAGGGAGCGGGGACACCTCCCCAAACCGGGACGCATCCCGCAGCGCCCCCTTATTCCGCCGGGCCTTCCCCCTATGCCCGCTCGATATAGGCGTCCCGCTCGGGGCCCACGGAGACATACTGGATGGGGCAGCCGATCTCCTTCTCCACATACTCCACATAGTCCCGGGCCGCCTTGGGAAGGTCCTCCCACCGCCGCACGCCGGAGATGTCGCACTTCCAGCCGGGCATGCTGGTCATGACGGGCTTGGCGTCCGCCAGGAGGGAGGGGAAGGGGAAGTAGTCGATCTCCTCCCCATCCAGCTCGTAACGGGCGCAGATGGGGATCTCATCCAGGTAGCTGAGCACGTCCAGCTTGGTCAGGGCGATGGCCGTGGCCCCCTGGCACTGGACGCCGTAGCGGGTGGCCACGATGTCGATGGGCCCTACCCGGCGGGGCCGGCCGGTCTTGGCGCCGTACTCATTCCCGGCCTCCCGGAGCTTTTCCGCCTCCTCGCCGAACCACTCGCAGGTGAAGGGGCCCTCGCCCACGCAGGAGGAGTAGGCCTTCACCACGCCCACCACGCTGTCGATCCTGGCGCTGGGCAGGCCCGAGCCCACCGGGGCGTAGGCGGCGATGGCGTTGGAGGAGGTGGTGTAGGGGTAGATGCCGTAGTCCAGGTCCCGCAGGGAGCCCAGCTGGGCCTCAAAGAGGATGCTCTTCCCCTCCGCCTGGGCCTTGCGCAGCACGGCGCCGGTGTCGCAGATAAAGGGCTTGATCTTCTCGCCGAAGTCCTCCACCCACCGGCGGAGATCCTCCATGGTATAGGGCTTGGCGCCGTAGACCCGCTCCAGCGTTAGGTTCTTCCACTCCAGGATCCCCTCCAGACGCTCCCAGAGCTTTGCCGGGTAGAGCAGCTCCCCGGCCATGACGGTCTTTTTCTGGTACTTGTCGGAGTAGAAGGGGGCGATGCCCTGCTTGGTGGAGCCGTACTTCTTGTCGGCGAGGCGGGCCTCCTCCAGGCTGTCCAGATCCCGGTGCCAGGGCAGGAGCAGGGAGGCCCGGTCGCTGATCTTCAGATTCTCCGGGGTGATGGAGACGCCCTTGCCGGTGACGTCCTGGATCTCGGTCCACAGGCTCTCACAGTCCAGGGCCACGCCGTTGCCCAGGATGTTCACCACGCCCTTGCGGAAGATGCCGGAGGGCAGCAGGTGCAGGGCGAACTTCCCCTGGTCGTTGACCACGGTGTGGCCGGCGTTTCCGCCGCCCTGGTAGCGGACCACCACGTCGTATTGCTCGGTGAGCAGGTCCACCATGCGGCCCTTGCCCTCGTCGCCCCAGTTGATGCCTACAATGGCTGTTATCATATCGTTACCTCCTCTAAAGATTCCATTTGGCTGGACTGACTATACATTGATCTGGATTTCCGCCCCCAAAAAGTCCCTGTTTTTCTCCAGCACCGGGCGGACCTCCTCCGCGAGGAACCACTCCGTCTGCTCCCTGGCGCAGCCGGTGAATTTGCGGACGTCCAGCAGCTCCTCCAGCTCCCGGCGGTCCATGGGAAAGCGGTCGTCGGCGGCGATGCGGTCCAGAAGGTCGTTCTCCCCGCCCTCCAGCTTCATCCGCTTGGCCACGGCCACCGAATGCTGCCGGATGGCCTCGTGGAGCGCCTGCCGGTCCCCGCCCCGCGCCACGCAGTCCATGAGGATGTTCTCCGTGGCCAGGAAGGGCAGCTCCTCCATGAGGTGGCGCTCCATGACCCGGGGGTAGGGCGTGCCGCCAGTGACGATGTTGGTGTAGAGCTGCAAAATGGCGTCCACCGCCAAAAACGCCTCCGGGATGGAGATGCGGCGGTTGGCGCTGTCGTCCAGGGTCCGCTCGAACCACTGGGTGGCGGCGGTGACGGCGGGGTTCATGAGGTCGCACATCACATACCGGCTGAGAGAGGCGATCCGCTCCGAGCGCATGGGGTTTCGCTTGTAGGCCATGGCGCTGGAGCCGATCTGTCCGGACTCAAAGGGCTCGTCAAACTCCTTGAGGTGGCTCAAAAGCCGGATGTCGTTGGAGAACTTGGCGGCGGACTGGGCGATGCCGCTGAGGACGGAGAGGACGCTGAAGTCCACCTTCCGGCTGTAGGTCTGCCCGGTGACGGGGTAGGCGGCGGAAAAGCCCATCTTCTCCGTCACCCGCCTGTCCAGCTCCCGCACCTTGCCCGCGTCGCCGTGGAACAGCTCCAGAAAGCTGGCGCCGGTGCCGGTGGTGCCCTTGCAGCCCCGGAGCTTGAGATGATCCAGAGCAAAATCCAGCTGCTCCAAATCCAGCAGCAGATCGTGAGCCCAGAGGGAGGCCCGTTTCCCCACGGTGGTGGGCTGGGCCGCCTGGAAATGGGTGTAGCCCAGGGTGGGCTGATCCTTCCACCGCTCCATGAAGTCCGCCAGGGCGTCCAGCGCTGTCAGCAGCAGGCGGCGGATCTGGAGCAGACCCTCGTGCATCTGGATAAGGTCCGTGTTGTCCCCCACAAAGCAGGACGTGGCCCCCAGGTGGAGGATGCCCCCCGCCTTGGGGCAGCAGGCGGCGTAGGTGTGGACATGGGCCATCACGTCGTGGCGCACCGCCCTCTCCTCCGCCGCGGCCATGTCGTAGTCAATGTCGTGGATATGGGAGCGCAGCTCCTCCACCTGCTCCTTGGTGATGGGCAGGCCCAGCTCCATCTCGCTCTCCGCCAGGGCCGTCCACAGTCTGCGCCAGGTGGAAAATTTGAAGTCGTCGGAAAAAATGTGCTGCATGGTCCGGCTGGCATACCGGGTGCACAGCGGGTTTTGATAGCTGTCGTGGCCCACGGCCCCGCCTCCTCTTTGATCGGTAATCCCGCGCCCGGAGGGGCGCACAGTACAACAGTATGATTTTACCACGGTCAAAGCGGAAAAACAATCTATATTTTGGAGAGAAACGCCCCTTTTTGTCGGGAAAGTCTGCCGCAATTCACAACTTTTCGCCGCCGTGAAGGGAAAGGCTGAAATCCGCATTTACAAGGGGGCCAAGCTGTGGTATGATAAAAATAATCACATTTTCGTCGGGAGGGAGCCCCTTATGCGGATGCGGAAAAAGAAGAACCTGGTGCCCCGGATGGAGCGCTGCGAGGCCGTCCATGTGAAGGACGGTTTTTTACTGCGCGGACACTGGCGGGAGAGGATGCCCCAGGCCCGGGAGATCTGGGTGGAGCTGGGCTGCGGCAAGGGCCGTTTCACCGCGGAGACCGCCCGGCAGAACCCGGACGTCCTCCTGGTGGCGGTGGAGCGGGTGGCGGACGCCCAGGTGGTGGCCATGGAGCGGGCCGTGGCGCTGGGGCTCACCAACGTGCTGTTCGTGGTGGGGGACGCCGCCGCCCTGCCCCAGATGTTCGCCCCGGACGAGGTGGACCGGATCTTCATCAACTTCTGCGACCCCTGGCCCCCCAAGCGGCAGGCCAAGCGCCGCCTGACCCACCGCAATTTTCTCAAGCTCTACCGCCAGGTGCTCAAGGAGGGCGGGGAGATCCACTTCAAGACCGACAACGCCCCCCTCTTCGCCTTCTCCCTGGAAGAGTTCCCCCAGGTGGGCTACACCCTCCGGGAGGTAACCGACGATCTGCATGCAGACGGCCCCCAGGGGGTCATGACAGACTATGAGGCCAAATTCCACGCCGAGGGCATCCCCATCCACCGCCTGGTGGCAACGAAGATTCCCTGGAGCGAGCCGGAGCCGGAGGCGGCCCCCGCCGCTGAACCGGACCGCCCCTAAGGCGGCGCGGGAGCCGTGAGGGCCCGGGAGAAAGCAGGGAGGGAAAATCGGAAGGCCCCGCCCGGGCAAATGCCCGGGCGGGGCCTCTTTTTCTATACGGTCACTTCGATGAGGTTCCCCTCGAAGCCCTCCACGCAGCTCTCGTAATAGCCGTCCCCGGTGACTCTGGGGCCGCTGACCACGGGGTACCCGTCCCGCCGGAGCCGCTCCGTCAGCGCGTCCACCTTCTCTCTGCTGCCGGCGCGGAAGGCCAGGTGGGCATAGCCCGGGGCGCTTGCCGCCCCGCCGCCCTCCGCCAGCTCCGGCCGGGTCATCAGCTCCAGCCGGGCCCCGCCGTCAAAGGCGAGGAAATAGGAGCGAAAGCCGGTGCGGGGGTTGTGGTAGAGGGGCCCCGCCGCGCCGCCGAAGTAGGCGGTGAAAAAGTCCCGGGCCCCCTCCAGATCTTTGACATACAGGGCGATGTGCTCAATTTCCATCCCGTTTTTCCCTGTCCAGCCAAGTGATGTATTCCAGCACATTCCCGTCAAGGTCCGCGAAATACAGCCACCGCTCAGAGCCCGGGATCTCGTTAGGCCCGTCCAGGATGGGAATCTGTTCCTTCTGCAACATCTGGATCGTCTGGTCCATGTCCTCCGTCTCAAAGCAGAGGTGGGGACAGTAGGGCCGCTCCGGCGGCTTTGGCTGATAGGCCGCGCCGATAGTCTCAATCAGCTCCAGCCGCGCCCCGTTGTACGCCAGGAACGCCCCCTTCTCCCCATACTGCTCGCTGTCGCTGAAAAACAGCAGCTGGAAGCCCAGCTTTTCCGTATAGAAAGCGACCGCTTTCTCCAGATCCCGCACGCGAAACCCGCCGTGATCGTATGCCATGAGATAATGCTCCTTTCTCAATGAAGATCCCGTTTTCCGGCAAAGCCCCCGCCCTGTCGCTTAGGCCGAGCGGGCGGCCCGAGCCGCCTTTTTCTTCTTTGCCCACACGGTGGCCAGCTGCTCCCGCAGCTCCTTTGGCATCCACCGGCGGGACTTGTAGTAGATGAGGAACACCAGGGAGGACAGGGCCCAGCTGGTGGGGAAGCAGATGGCGATGGTGAGGATGGAGGCGTGCTCCAGCCCGTAGGCCGCCAGGTAGACCACCCGGAACAGGCACACGCAGCACAGGGTGATCACCGTGGGCTTGACGGCGTTGCCCACCGCACGCATGGTGGCGGAGAAGATCTCCGTGCAGCAGAAGGTGAAGTAGAATGCGCAGGTGTACAGCGACACCTCCACCCCGGCGGCCAGCACCGCCGCGTCCCCCTTGGCGAAGATGCTGATGAGGGGATAGCGGAAGAGGATCACCGCCACGCCCAGCAGCGCGCTCAGCGCCAGGTGCATCTTGATCCCCGTGCGGATAGTGTCCCGCACCCGGTCATACCGCTTGGCGCCGTAATTCTGCCCCACAAAGGTCATCACCGTGATGCCGATGGCGCTGCTGATGGGCCAGAAGAAGTTATCCAGCTTGTTGTAGGCCGACCAGCCGGCCACCACGTCGGTCCCCAGCTTGTTGATGCCGCTTTGCACCACCATGTTGGCGATGCTGTACATGGAGGAGGAGATGCCGCTGGGCAGGCCGATCTGCAGCATGCGCTTGAGCATGCCGCCGTCCAGCCGCAGATGGCGGATATTGGGCCGGATATCCTCCGGCAGGCGGCTGAGGGCGCGCAGCACCAGGATGGCGCTGACGACCTGGGAGAGGGTAGTGGCCACCGCCGCGCCGATGACCGCCATCTGGAACGTCACCACGAACAGCAGGTCCAGCACCACGTTCAGCGCCGCCGCCACCGCCAGAAACTGCAGCGGCTTTTTCGAGTCGCCCATGGCCCGCAAAAGGCCGCTGCCCATATTATAGATCATGGAGGGGATCATTCCCGCGAAATAATACTGCAGGTACTCCGTCGAGTAGTCGATGGTGTCCGCCGTGGTCCCCAAAAGCTCCAGCAGGGGCCTCGCCGCGGCGATGCCCACCACTGTCAAAAGCGTACCGCTGGCAAGGGCCAGCACCATGGCGTTTTGCAGGCTGCGGCGCACGTTCTCCCGCTCCCCCGCGCCGAAGTTCTGGGAGATGATCACCGAGGCGCCGGAGGACATGGCCACAAAAAAGTTCACCAGCAGCGACGTGATGATGGCGGAGGAGCCGCCCACCGCCGCCAGGGCCTGTTTCCCCACGAAAATGCTGACGATGACGGTATCCGCCATGTTGTACAGCTGCTGCAGGATGGTCCCGCACATGATGGGCAGGAAAAACAGCAGCATCTTCCGCCAAATTGCGCCCTCGATGAGGCTGTCGCTGGCAAGCTTTTTATGCATCCGAATGTGCATCTCGATTCCCTCCGCACAAATTTCCGCGTCCGCCGCCCAAGGGGGCGGCGGCATCCTGCCCGCTCTTCCCGTGCCGGCGCTGCAAGGCCCGGGTCAACAGCGCCTTCGCGTGGCTACTATACGCCTTTTCCGGGAAAATGGCAAGGGGATTCCCCTCTTTTTTTACTTATTTTACCACGATTTTGCCTCGAAATTCTTTTTTACGAAAATCCACCGTTTTTCATCGGATTTTGCGGAAAAAGCTTTGACGAACGGCGGGCCTTCCACTATAATAGATATGTTGCCCGCCGCGGGGCGGGCGCGGAACTCTATGGCACAGGAGGCACGTCCCATGATTCGAAAAGGAACCGCGGCCGATCTGGACCGGGCCGAGGCGATCTACCACGAGATCCTGGACCACCAGGCGGCCACCGTCAACTACACCAACTGGATCAAGGGCGTCTACCCCACCCGGGACAACGCCCGCCGGGCCCTGGAGGCGGGGACGTTCTATGTGATGGAGGAGGACGGCCTTGTGGTGGGGGTGGCGAACCTCAACCACATCCAGCCCCCGGAGTACGCCAAGATCCAGTGGGCCACCCCCGCCCAGGGGGACGAGGTCCTGGTGATCCACACCCTGTGCATCCCGCCCTCCTGTAGCGGGCGGGGATACGCCCGGGCCTTTGTGGCCTTTGCCGAGGCGCTGGGCCGGGAGCTGGGGTGCCGCTGCATCCGGCTGGACACCTACGAGGGGAACCTCCCCGCCATCTCCCTGTACCGGAAGCTGGGCTACCGGGACGCGGGGGTCACCTTCTTCCACTTTGAGCAGGCCATCTGGGAAAACCTGCGCTGCTTTGAAAAGGCGCTCTGACCGGGCGCCGGCATATCCGCGCCGCCGGCCCCGCCGGGGACCGTCCCGGTCCCGGCCGCGACCCGGCCCCGGCGCTTTTAGGAGGTTTCGCACGCATGAAACAGTCGATCTCCGCCCCTAAGCTGGGCCTCACCTTCACCGGGTGTTTCCTGGGGGCGGGCTACGTCTCCGGGCGGGAGACGTGGCAGTTTTTCGGCCAGTTTGGCCCCTGGGGCTGGGCCGGCCTTATCCTGGCCATGCTCATCCTGGGGATCTTCGGAGCGATGATCCTCCGCCTGGCCCGGCGCACGGGGCTCTCGCAGCTGAGCCAGCTGGTGATCCCCTGGCGCTCCCCCTTCCTCCGCCAGGCGGTGTCCGTCTTCGCCATGGTCTTCCTCATGGGGGTGGTCACCATCATGACCGCCGGGATGGGGGCCCTCTTTGAGCAGATGTGGGGCCTGCCCCCCTGGGCCTGCAGCCTGTTTTTCTCCGCCGCCGTGGCGGGGGTGGCCCTGGCGGGCCTCGGAGGGATGGTCTCCGCCTTCTCGCTGATGGTGCCGGTGCTCACCGCCGCCACCGTCTGTTTCAGCATCGCCGCCCTTTTCCTGCTGCCCCCCTCCCCCCTCCCGGCGGGGCAGGCGGGCGGGAACTGGCTGGCCTCCTCCGTCACCTTCGCCGCCTACAACATCTTCACCACCATCGCCATCCTGGCCCCCCTGGGCCGGGACACGGAGAAGGGGGTGGTCTACCGCGGCATCCCCATCGGCTCGGCGCTGCTGGCGGTGGTGGCGGCGGCCATTGTGGCGGCCCTCCACCACTGCGCCGCCGCCACGGCGCTGCAGCTGCCCATGCTGGAGGTGGTGGCCCAGCTCTCCCCGATCTTCAGCTACCTCTACGCCCTGCTGCTGCTCATGGCCATGTTCGGCACCGCCATGTCCTGTTTCCTCACCGCCGTCAACAGCCTTGCCGGCTATCTCCCGCCCCTGCGCCGCCACCGGGTCGCCGGCACCTTCCTGGCCGTGTCCCTCACCTGGTGCGCCTCCCTGCTGGGCTTTGGGGAGCTCATCAACCTCTTCTACCCCATCTTTGGCTACCTCAGCGCCCTGTTCCTCATCTGCCTGGCCGTCCACTTTGCCAAGGTGGTCCGCGCACAGCGCCTGGAGCAGCGCTCGGAGCCGCCCGCAGGCGAGAAGGCGTCCACATAGCGCCGCTGCGGCTGACCGGCAAAAGCAAGAGAGCGCCTGCCCCGTCACAGGGCAGACGCTCTTTTTTCTCTTGCCGCGCTTAGGCGTTGGCCTTCTTGGCCATCTCCACCAGCTGGGTGAAGGCGGCCTCGTTGTTCACAGCCAGCTCCGCCAGCATCTTGCGGTTGATCTCCACGCCGGCGGCCTTGAGGCCGTGCATAAAGGTGGAGTAGTTCATGCCGCGCAGCTTGACCGCGGCGCTGATGCGGGTGATCCACAGCTGCCGGAAGTCGCGCTTTTTCAGCTTGCGGCCGGTGTAGGCGTACACGCCGGACTTCATCACAGCCTGGTTGGCTACCCGGAAGTGCTTGGACTTGCTGCCCCAATAGCCCTTGGCCATCTTCAGCACTTTATTTCTTCTCTTTCGGGTCATCATCGCGCCCTTAATTCTTGCCATATCTCAAAAGCCTCCTATTCTAAAGCGTATCTCTCGTGATTATTTGTAGGGGATCATCTTGCGGATGGCCGCCTCGTTGGTCACGTCGGCATAGCCGCCCGCCCGCAGGCGGCGGGTACGCTTGGTATCTTTCTTGGTCAGAATGTGGCTCTTGAAGGCCTTGGCGCGCTTGATCTTCCCGCTCTTGGTCAGATTGAATCTCTTTTTCGCTCCGCTATGGGTTTTCAGCTTAGGCATGGTTGTACTCCTCTCTTATTTCATCTTGCCGCTGTGCAGGGACGTTTACTTCTTATTCTTGGGGGACAGGAACATGGACATGTGCCGCCCCTCCAGCTTGGCGCCCTTGTCAAGGGTGGCCATCTCGGCGCACTGCTCTGCAAATTTGTCCAGCAGGTTCTTGCCGATGTCCGTATGGGCCATCTCCCGGCCGCGGAAACGGACGGAAACCTTCACCCGGTTCCCCTCAGTCAAAAACTTCTGGGCGTTTTTCAGCTTAACGTTGAAATCGCCGACATCAATGCCGGGAGACATGCGGATCTCCTTGATCTCCACCACATGCTGGTTCTTCCGGGCCTCCTTCTCCCGCTTGCCCTGCTCAAAGCGAAACTTGCCGTAGTCCATGAGCTTGCAGACGGGCGGCGTGGCCTGGGGCGAGATCTTCACCAGGTCCAGGCCCTTCTCATCGGCGATGGCCAGCGCCTGCTCAGAGGACATGATCCCCAGCTGCTCCCCGTCGGCCGCGATCAGCCGCACTTCCTTGTCGCGGATCTCCTCATTGAGCTGATGCATCACACTGCTAATAGCCGAAACACCTCCTAAAACAATTGACACAAAGTGATCTGAACAGCAAAACAGCGGACGCCAAAGGGCATCCGCTGCAACCAACACAAACAAGGCCCCCGCCGCTGCGGGGACGGAGACGGTGTTGACCTCTTTGCCGTAGGCGGGAGGTGAGGACGGATGCGCCGGCCTTCTTTGTTTTGCGAAGGTATTGTACACCACCGCCCGCCCTTTGTCAAGGGGGATTTTCCCCCTGTTTCCCATTTCTTTCCGCCGCGGCCGCGTGCCTGGGCGGGGGCGGCTGGGCCCGGGGCCGCCCCTTCCCCCCGGAAGGGGGCAGCCCGCCCGCAGAGGGCCCCATGGGCCGCCTAGCCCTCCAGGGGCAGGTCCTCCACAAACCCCATGCCGTACACGTCCGGCCCGGTGTGGCAGGCGATCACCAGGGGCAGCCGGTCCGCCCCCACCGCATGCTCCGGGAACGCCTGCTGCACCTGCTGCTGCCACGCCAGCCCCTGTTCCGGGGACCCGGCGTAGGCGATGTACATGGACACCTTCCGCCCGGCGAAGTGCTCCGAGAGGTCCTGGCGGACCGCCTCGATCATCCGCTCCAGCATCTGCTTTCTGCCCCGGGCCTTGCAGTAGGCGTGGATCCCCGCCGGGTCGATGGTGAGGACGGGCTTGATCTGCAAGGCCGTGCCGATCATGGCATTGGCCGAGGAGATGCGCCCGCCCTGGCGCAGGTACCGCAGGGAGTCCACCCCCAGGTAGACCCGGTTGCGCCCGGCGTTGCCCTCCAGCCGCGCCTTGATCTCCCGGGCGGAGCAGCCCCGGTCCCGCAGGGCCGCCGCCTCCTCCGCCGCCTGGCGCTGCACCAGGGAGATGGCCTTGTTGTCCGCCACCAGCACCCGGCCGCCGTAGTCCTCGGCCAGGGTGGCCGCGGTCATGCACGAGCCGCTGAGGGCGCTGGTCATGGGGATATAGACGATTTGGTCGTGGTCCTGCAGCACCCTGTCCCACACCGCCGCCACGTCCCCCGGCGCCGGCTGGGAGGTGGACACCCGGCACCCGGCCCGCAGCCGGGCGTAGAACGCCTCGGCGGTGATAGAGACCCCCTCGTAGTACAGCGCGTCGTCCAGATAAAAGGGCATGGGGACCACAAAGACGCCCCTGGCCCTCCCCTGCTCCTCCGTCAGTCCGCTGCAGCTGTCCGTCACAATCGCAATCCGATCTCCCATGGTCCACCTTCCACTTTCATCGGCCCCGGGCCGCAATCTCCAAGCCGGCAGACGCCTGCCGCGCCCCGCTGTTCTACTAGGTATCATATCCCGCCGGAGGGAAAAACAAAATGGACATTCCCCGGCAAGTGTCCAAAAACGCGGCGGAACCGTCCTCTTTTTTTCAGAAGGCGGAAATATCCCTTGCAAAATGGAGAAAACTGCGATAGCATGAAACCAGATTCGACGGAAAAAACGGGGCGGGCCCCTCCGCCCGCCCGCTACAGCCCCGGCCCCTCCTCCGGATGGAGGAACTGGTCTGCCTTTATGAAGATGTAGGCCTGGATGTAAAAATCATCCATGTGCAAAAGCTCCTTGGCCTTCTCCAGCCGGTAGCGGATGGTGTTCACATGGAGGAACATCCGCTCGGCGGTCTGGGCCAGTTTCCCGTTGCAGGCGATATAGACCCGCAGCGTCTCCAGCAGATTGGCGTGGTATTTCTCGTCATACGCCATCAGCGTCTCCCGGGTGGAGCGGACATAGGCCAGAAAGCTCTTGGAGCGCAGCTGGGGCAGGAGGATCTGGTAGATCCCCATGCCCTGGTAGTGCATGAGGCTGCGCCCCTCCCGCCGGGCCAGCTCATTGGCGCAGAAGGCCTCCGTCAGCGCCACGTCCAGCTCCGCCAGGCTGTGGTGCAGCGTGCCCAGCCCGCAGTAAAAATTCCCGCCCTGGAGGTGGCAGAAGGCCAGGATCTCCCGAAGGCTGGCGTCCTGGTCCGCGGGCGCCGCCCCGTCGGGAAAGCTGGCCAGCAGGAGCAGCCCCGACTCATAGCGCAGGAGGGAGCACCCCCGCAGGTGGGCCGGCATCTGCCGCACCGGCAGCAGCGCATCCCCGCGCAGAAGGGAGGGCACGGCAGCCGCCGGCGTAAGGTAGGCGCAGTAGTAGTTGCGCTGGAACACCGGGTTGATCTCCTCCATGGACTGCAGCAGGGCGGACTCCGGCACCTCCTGGGGGAACATCTGGCGGATCTTCGTCTCGTAGTAGCGGGTCTCCCGCCGGGCGTTTAGGGCGTTGTAGGTGCAGTAGAGCAGGTCCATCATGCGGATCTCGTCAAAAAAGAACACCGGGAACTGGTTGTCGTCGGCAAAATCCTTCAGCTCCTGGGGCAGGTCCTTGAAATAGGTGGTCTTCACGGCGAGGCCCGCCGCGTCCCGCTCCACCAGCAGGCGGAGCACCTCCCCGATCAGGGCGGGCCGCTCCTTGGCGAAATAGAGGCTGGTCACCGCCAGGTCCCCCGCCTGGACCCCCTGGATCAGCTCCTGGGGCCGCTCCCCGCCCTCCAGGATGGCGGCGCTGGTCACCCGGCGGTGCAGCCCCTCATAGCCCGCCGCCAGCCGCAGATGGATCATGGGCTCCAGCATGGACAGCTCGTTGATGGTCATATCCCTCGTCCCCCACAGGCCTTCCCCTCCGCCGGCGCCCTGTGTGCCTCCCGGCGGCGGGACATTTCTCCGCTTTTTCGATCCTTTTTATTATAAAACAGGTTCTCCCCTCTGTCAAACGGTTCAACCGGAAAGGAGCAGCTATGTATAACACCATCCTCCAGCAGCTGAAGGGGCAGGCCGGCGCCATGACCGCCCACCGCCGGGCGCTGCACCGCATCCCGGAGCTGGCATGGAACGTCCCCTCCACCACGGCCTACCTGGAAAACGCCCTGCGGGAGGGGGGGCTGGAGCCCGTCCTGGCCTTTGACAAGATCCTGCTGGCCAAGGTGGGCCGGCCCGGCCCGGCGCCCACGGTGATGATCCGCGCGGAGATGGACGCCCTCCCCGTCCAGGAGCTGGGGGATCTGTCCTTCCGCTCCCCCGGCCGCAACAGCCACTGCAGCGGCCACGACCTCCACATGGCCATGAGCCTGGGCCTGGCCTGCGGGCTGAAGGCCCACGAGGACCGGCTGCCCGGCCAGGTGGTCTTTGTCTTCCAGCCCGCCGGCGAGACCGCCCTGGGCTGCAAATTCATGGTCAGCCACGGCCTTCTGGAGTCCCTCGGCATCCGCGCCGCCCTGGCCGTCCACCTCAACTCCGCCACGCCGCTGGGCTGCGTCCAGTACCAAAGCGGCATCATCACCGCCTACCTGGACGCCTTCTACATCTCCCTCACCGGCCGGGGCAGCCGCGGCTATGCCCCCCACGACGGGGTGACGCCCCTGGAGATGGCGGCCCACATCCAGCTGATCCTGGGTTCCCTGGTCCAGCGGGAGGTGGACGCCAAGGAGCGGGTGGTCCTCTCCGTGGGGAAGGCCGGCGGCGGCACGGTCACCACCCACATCCCCGACACCGCCCAGGTCTGGGGCACCACGCGCTGCTTCCGCTCCGAGATCCGCCAGTATGTCTTGGAGCGGATCCGGGAGGTGGCCCAGGGGGTGGCCGCCGCGTACCGGGGGGAGGCGGCCGTGGAGTTCAACTCCACCCCCGCCCTCATCAACGACAGCGCCCTGGCCCGGTCCGTCGCGCCGGCGCTGGAGGACCTCCTGGGGCCGGAGCGGTTTGCCGCCGGCGGCGTCCCCACCATGGGCGCGGAGGATCTGTCCTATATCTCCCAGCGCGTCCCCACGGCCTTCCTGCTGCTGGGGGGCAGCCTCCCCGGGGCGCCGGGGTCCTTTGACGAGTCGGTGATGGTCACGGGCGCCCAGGCCCTGGCGGCGGCTCTCTTCGGCATCTGGGGCTGCGCCCCCGGCGGCAAAAATGCATAAAGCCTCACCCTCCTCTTCCCGTTCCGCCGCCCTGCCGGCACCGCGGCGTCTCCCTCCCTTTCCCCCTCTCCCCCGGCGGCCGACGGCCCGTCCCTCGCCGCCTTCGCACCGGCGGCGGGGACAATATCGTTAAAAATTCAGCAATTCTCCCCTCCTTCCGCAAGCCGCGACGCCCTTTGTAGATGTCTATAAAAAGACGCCGCGGATTTTTGTAGACATGGGGATAGCATTTCCTCCGCATACATAGTATACTGAAATCAGATCACAGGATAGAATTTATATCCGTGAATATCTGCATAAATATTCTGTTCCTGCCCACCACGACGACGCCGGCCACGCCGGAGACAGGAGGAAGAGACGTGAAGGACATCTTACAGGCGGCCAAGGACCTGCAGCAGCAGATTGTCGCCGACCGGCGGTATCTCCACCAGATCCCGGAGGTCGGCATGGATCTGCCGGAGTCCGCGGCCTACATCGAAAAGCGGCTGGATGAGATGGGCATCGCCCACCGCCGCTGCGGCGTCATGTCCCCGGAGCTGACGCAGAAGTATGTGGACATGGGCTATGAGGAGATGCGGAACTCCACCGGCGTTGTGGCCACCATCGGCAGCGGCGGGCCCTGCATCCTGCTGCGGGCGGACTTTGACGCCCTGCCCATCGTGGAGATCAACGACCTGCCCTTCCGCTCCCAGCGCCCCTGCAGCCACATGTGCGGCCACGACGCCCACGCCGCCATGCTGCTGGGGGCGGCGAAGATCTTGAAGGACCGGGAGTCCTCCCTAAAGGGGACGGTCAAGCTCATGTTCCAGCCCGGCGAGGAGAAGGGGGCCGGCTCCAAGACCATGGTGGACGACGGCCTCTTGGAGAACCCCAAGGTGGACGCGGCCATGGCCATCCACATCATGTCCACCACGGAGCTGGGGAAGGTCACCTACGCCGTAGGGGTCGCCAGCTCCTCCCTTGACACCTTTGTGGTCCGCATCCAGGGCAAGGGCGGCCACACCTCGGCGCCGGACCAGTGCATCGACCCGCTGATGATCGCAAACCAGATCTACACGGCGCTGAACCTCCTCATGACCCGGGAGGTCTCCCCCAGCGCCACGGCCACGCTGTCCGTGGGGCAGATGTCCGCCGGCACCGCCAGCAACGCCCTGCCCGACACGGCGGAGATGAAGCTGGGCCTTCGGACCTACAACAAGGAGGCCCGGGCCCACATCCTGGAGCGGGTCCCCCAGATCATTGAGCAGTATACCGCCGCCTGGCGGGGCAAGTGCCACATCACCACCTTCTGCTGCCCCTGCACCTACACCGACGAGACCGTCACAGCCGACCTTCTCCCCGCCATCCAGGAGATGGCCGGGGCGGAGAACGTAACGCAGGTCCCGCCCATGGCGGGGACCGAGGACTTCGGCTATGTGACGGAGGAGGTCCCCGGGGCGTTCCTGCTGCTGGGCGCCGGCGGCCCCGACGCCTACCCCCACCACAACCCCCGCATGACCCTGGACGAGAGCGTTTTCCACATGGGCGCCGCGCTGTACGCCAACTGCGCCGCGGAGTGGCTGGCAAAGCACAGCCGCTGAGCGCCTCCCGATCCCCGCATGTATGAGAACGAGGCATCCACGGACTGCACAAAAATTATGAGGGAAAGGAGATCGCGCGGGCTGCCCGCGCGGAAAGAGAGACATGGCTGAAAAAACCATCGCCAAAAAGAAGGGGTTCCAGATGCCCCATGTGTTCGTGATCATGTTTATCCTCATGATCTTCGTCACCTTCCTCACCTACGTCATCCCCAGCGGCGAATTTGCGCGCGTCACCCTGGAGGACGGCACCAGCGTGGTGGACCCGGAGACCTTCCAGTTTGTGGAGAAGGACACCCCCGTCTCCTTCCTGGACTTCTTCCGCTCCATCTACAACGGCTTTGTCCAGGGCGCCACCATCATGGGATCCCTGCTGCTGTGCTCCGGCGCCCTGGGGATCCTCAACCGCACCGGCTCCCTCAGCGCCGGCATCCAAAAGCTCATCAGCGTCTCCAAGGGCAAGGAGATGATCACTGTGGTGATCCTGTACTCCTTCTTCGCCATTTTGAACATCAAGGGCTCCGGCGAGGGGTCCTACCCCTTCTACCCCATCGTCATCGGCATGATTTTGTCCCTGGGCTATGACCGGGTGCTGGGGGCGGGCACCATCATGTTCGGCTGCACCGCCGGCTTTGCCTGCGGCATGCTGAACATGTTCACCACCGGCATCTCCCAGGAGATGGTTGGCCTGCCCCTGTTCTCCGGCATCGGCTACCGCTTTGTGGTCTTCGTGGTGCTGTACGCCATCGGCTTGATCGCCCTGTTCCTCTACGCGGCAAGGATCAAGAAGGACCCCAGCAAGAGCTATGTGGCGGAGGAATATAAGCAGCAGCTGGCCGCCAAGTCCACCGCCGATGTGGACAGCGGCGAGGACCTGGTGTTCAACACCAAGCGGAAGATCGGCTTGATCCTCTTCCTGTGCGTGCTGGTCACCCAGGCCGTGGGCGCGCTGAACTTCGGCTGGGGCCTGGCGGAGATCGCCTCCCTGTACATCATGTACAGCATCGTGCTGGCCATTATCTTCCGCATCAACCCCACAGAGTACAGCCAGACCTTCGTCAAGGGCGCCTCCACCGTGCTGGGCGCGTCGCTGGTCATCGGCCTTGGCCGCTCCATCATGGTCCTGCTGACCCAGGGCAAGGTGATGGACACCATCGTCTACTACATGGGCACCACCCTGGACGGCAAGAGCCCCCTTATCACGCTGCTGCTGCTGTACCTGTTTGTCACCGCCTTTAACTTCCTGGTGGTCTCCGGCTCCGGCAAGGCGGTCATCATGGTCCCCATCATGAGCCCCCTGGGCCAGATGCTGGGCATCAACCAGCAGGTGATGATCCTCACCTACCAGCTGGGCGACGGCCTCACCAACAACCTGTGGCCCGGCGGCGGCGCCGTGGGCTGCTCCCTGTGCAACCTGGATTACGCCGTCTGGTTCAAGTACTCCTGGAAGGTGTTCGGCGCCATGTTCGCCGCGGGCTATGTGCTGATCGTCATCGCCGACCTCATCAACTACGGACCGTTCTGATTCCCTCCTCTGTCATCCTGCCACAGTCCCGCCTGCAGGCGGGACTGTGGCCATGTCTCCATTTTCTATCTCCATTTTCTATCTTTAATCCATCAGAAAGGCGGAAACCATGAAACAGGAAAATCTTGAGAAAATCCTTGCCCTGCGCCACCAGCTCCACGCCCACCCGGAGCTGTCCATGGAGGAGGTGTGGACCCGCAATCACCTCATGGACTTCCTAAGGGAGAACACCAAGAATCTGGAAATCGTAGACTGCGGCCGCTGGTTCTACGCCGTGTACCGGGCGGAGAACCCCCGGGGCACCATCGGCTTCCGGGCGGACTTTGACGCCCTGCCCATTGAGGACAACCGGCCGGACCTGCCCTACAACTCCACTGTCCCCGGCGTCTCCCACAAGTGCGGCCACGACGGCCACGCCGCCACCCTGGCGGGCCTCGCCCTGGAGGTGGACCAGGAGGGGGCGGACCAGAATGTCATCTTCCTCTTCCAGCACGCCGAGGAGACCGGCGCCGGCGCCATTGAGACGGTGGACACCCTCAGAAAGCTGGGCATCAACGAATTTTACGCCTACCACAACTACGGCGGGCTGGAGCAGGGCACCGTCACGCTGCGCAACGGCATCATGCACTGCGCCTCCACCGGCATGACCATCGCCATGACCGGCACCGTGGCCCACGCCAGCATGCCGGAGACCGGCGTCAGCCCCGCCATCCCCCTGGCCAAGCTGGCCTGCGCCCTGCCGGAGCTGGCGGCGGCGGAGGGGCACAGCGGCCTGGTGCTGTGCACCATCGTCCAGCTGGCCGTGGGCAAGAAGGCCTTTGGCGTGGCCCCGGGGTACGGCGAGCTGTCCCTCACCGCCCGGGCGGAGTACGAGGTGGAGCTGGACGCCCTGGTAGCGGAGATCCGCGCCCTGGCCCAGAAGATCGCCGGGGAGAGCGGCCTGGAGCTGGAGATCACCTACGCCGACCCCTTCCCCGAGACCCGCAACGATGACCGGTGCACCGACAAGGTCCGCGCCGCCGCCCGGGCCCTGGGCCTCCCCGTCTACGAGGTGCCGGAGGCCCGCCGGGGCTCCGAGGACTTCGGCCACATCCTCAAGGCCATCCCGGGGTGCAACTTCGGCATCTCCGGCGGGCCGGACACCCCCGCCCCCCACACCTTCTCCTACGACTTCCCCGACGGCATCCTGGAGACCGCCGTGGAGGTCTACAAAAAACTGATCCAGCTCTGAGGGGCCGGACCACAGCAGGAAAGGACAACAGTATGAAACAGGAAAATCTTGAGAAAATTATCGCCCTGCGCCACCAGCTCCACGCCCACCCGGAGCTGCCCATGGAGGAGGTGTGGACCCGCAACCACCTCATGGACTTTCTAAAGCAGAACACCAAAAACCTGGAGATCGTGGACTGCGGCCGCTGGTTCTACGCCATGTACCGGGCGGAGAACCCCAGGGGCACCATCGGCTTCCGGGCGGACTTTGACGCCCTGCCCATTGAGGAGAGCCTGCCGGACCTGCCCTACGCCTCCACCGTCCCCGGCGTCTCCCACAAGTGCGGCCACGACGGCCACGCCGCCGCGCTGGCGGGCTTTGCCCTGGAGGTGGACCAGGAGGGGGCGGACCAGAATGTGGTCTTCCTCTTCCAGCACGCCGAGGAGACCGGCTCCGGCGCCATTGAGACGGTGGACACCCTCACAAAGCTTGGCATCGACGAGTTTTACGCCTACCACAACCACACCGGCCCCCAGCCCAAATACAGCATTGTCCTGCACAACGGCATTGCGCAGTGCGCCTCCACCGGCATGACCATCGCCATGACCGGCACCGTGGCCCACGCCAGCATGCCGGAGACCGGCGTCAGCCCCGCCATTCCCCTGGCCAGGCTGGCCTGCGCCCTGCCGGCGCTCAGCGACCCGGCGCAGTACCGGGGGCTGGTGCTGTGCACCATCGTCCAGATCGACGTGGGCAAGAAGGCCTTTGGCGTGGCCCCGGGGTACGGCGAGCTGTCCCTCACCGCCCGGGCAGAGTACGAGGCGGAGCTGGAGGTCCTGCTGGAGAAGATCCGCGCCCTGGCCCGGGAGATCGCCGGGGAGAGCGGCCTGGAGCTGGAGATCACCTACGCCGACCCCTTCCCCGAGACCCGCAACGACGACCGGTGCGCCGGCAAGGTCCGCGCCGCCGCCCAGGCCCTGGGCCTCACGCTGTGCGAGCTGTACGAGCCCCGCCGCGGCTCCGAGGATTTCGGCCACATCATCAAGGCCATCCCCGGCTGCCTCTTCCGCATAGGCGACGGGCCGGACTGCCCGCCCACCCACACCTACCTCTTCGACTTCCCGGACGAGATCCTGGAGACCGCTGTGGACATGTTCCGCACCATCCTCTCCCTCCCTTGACCATTCGGGAGGCGGGGCGGCGCGCCAGTACCGGCGCGCCGCCCCGCTTTTTGTCGCTATTTGTCCATTCTGCCCCCGCTTATGGAAAAAGCGGCGGGATTTTCGGCAAAAAACCGGGAGGTTGGAATTGCAATCATCCGCCGGGTGTGCTATACTCCTCTTGTTTTTATCCGGCGGCGCGCACCCGCGCTCCGGCGCCGCGCCGGCGGAGACCCGGCGCTGAAGAAGAGAGGTTTTTCCCATGAGCAAGACCCTGCTGTTTATTGTCTGTGCCAGGGCCGGCAAGCGCCGGTCCCACGATTTCTTTTTCGACGTGCTCTCCGTATTCTCCGAGGCCGGCTATCTGGTCTCCCTGCAGCAGACCAAGGCCCACGGCGACGCGGTCCGCATCGCCCGGGAGGAGGGGGGCAAGTACGACCTGGTGGTGTGCTACGGCGGCGACGGGACCCTCAACCAGACGGTGAACGGCCTGCTCCAGCTGCCCTCTCCCCCGCCGCTGGGCTATATCGCCGGCGGCAGCACCAACGACTTCGCCGCCAGCCTCCGCCTCAGCCTCAACCCGGTGGAGGCGGCCTGCGCCATCCTGGTCAGCCCGGGGCGGCGGCTGGATGTGGGGCGGTTCAACGGGGAACACTTTATGTATGTGGCCTCCTTCGGGGCCTTTACCAAGGCGTCCTACTCCGCATCCCAGACGGCGAAAAACGACCTGGGCCATCTGGCCTATATCATCGAGGGGGTGAAGGACCTCTCCTCCCTGCGCTCCTATCCCGCCACCGTCACGGCGGACGGGGAGGTGTTCACGGGCAGGTTCCTCTTCGGCGCCGTGGCCAACGCCACCTCCATCGGCGGCCTGATCAAGCTGAAGGCGGAGGACGTGGTGCTGGACGACGGGAAATTTGAGATGCTGCTGGTCCCCGAGCCCAAGAGCGTGGCGGATTTCAACGACATGCTCCGGGCCCTGGTGCTGCAGGACTACTCCGGCAACGGCCTCATATTGCGCCACGCCTCCCGCATCTCCGTGGTGACGGAGGCGCCGCTGGCCTGGTCCCTGGACGGGGAGTACGCCCCGGAGACCACCGCCGCGGAGATCCAGAACCTCCCCCGGCGGCTGGAGATGCGGCTGTAGCGCCAGCCCCTCCCGACGGCCGCCGCGCCGGCGGGGCAGAACAAAACAGGAGCGATACAATGGACACAAAGAAATGGGAGGCCCTGCTGACCGCCGTGGAGCAGGGCAGTTTTACCAAGGCGGCGGAGCGGCTGGGCTACACCCAGTCCGGCCTCACCCACATGATGCACGCGCTGGAGAAGGAGGTGGGGTTCCCCCTTCTGATCCGGGACCGGTACGGCGTGCGCCTCACCGCCGCCGGGGAGCGGCTGCTGCCCACGGTGCGGGAGTTTCAGCAGGTGAGCAAGCGGCTGGAGCATCAGATCTCCCTGGTGGGGAACCAGAAACGGGAGAACATCCGCGTGGCGGCCTACTCCAGCATCTGCATGCACTGGCTGCCCGCCGTCGTCTCCAGCTTTCGCCGGGACTACCCCGGCATCAGCGTGGATATCCGGATGGGCTCCGTGGACGAGATGTACACCTGGCTTCAGGAGGACAAGGTGGACCTCTCCTTTGTCAGCAACCAGCACCGGGAGGGGTTTGACTGGGTCCCCCTGTGGGACGACCCGCTGCTGGCCATCCTGCCGCCGGACTACCCCATCGGCAGCCGCGCGGTTTTCCCGGTGTCGGAATTTGACGGGCGGGAGTTCCTCATGCCCTCCCAGGGCTTTGACTACGACATCCTCCCCATCTTCCGCTCCGCCGGCGTCTCCCCGGATATCCGGGACACCTCGGTGGACGACGGCACGGTGATCTCCATGGTGGAGCTGGGCCTGGGCTACAGCATCCTCTCGGCGCTGATCCTGCGGGGGCGGCAGGACAACATCATCTCCCGCCCCTTGGAGGGGGGAGCCCACCGGGCCCTGGGCATCACGCTGCCCTCCCTCAAGCAGGCCACCCCCATCCTCCACCAGTTTATCACCTACGCCCAGGAGACCGTCCGGGCCATCACCGCCTAAAACCGCGACAGATACACGAAAGAGATTGGATTATGCTGGAATTTAAACACATCAACGTACGAAACGCCCCCAAGCTGCGCAAATACTACAAAAACTGTGCCTACCGCCTGTGCGAGTACTCCGTGGGCGTCAAGCTCATGTGGCGCCACCACTTCAGCCCCGACTTCGCCGAGGCGGGGGGCTGCCTCATCGTCCGCAACCAGTCCCACGGGGACGTCTATTTTGACTGGCCCGTCCCCCTCCGCCCGGGGGACAGCGTGGAGCCCGCCCTGGACCTCATCGATGCCTACTGCCTGGAGCGGGGCATCGCCCCCAGCTACTATCTGGTGCCGGAGGAGGCCATGCCGGTTTTGACCAGCCGCTACTCCGGCCTGCAGGTCCGCTGCACCCGCACCTGGCAGGACTACCTCTACCGGGCGGAGGACCTGGCCTCCTTCGCCGGGCGGAGGTACTCCGGCCAGCGCAACCACATCAACCGGTTCAAAAAGCTCTACCCCGCCGCCCGTTTCCGCCCCATCACCCCGGAGGACCGGGAGGAGCTGGAGCGGTTTTGGGACGCGTTCCACCTGGCCTTCAACAAGGAGAACGCCCTGGCCAAAAAGGAGCTGTGCTACGCCCGGAAGCTGACCCGGCAGATCGGCCGCAGCTGGTGCCTGGCCGGCGCCATCGAGCTGGAGGGGGAGTTCATCGCCATCTCCCTGGGGGAGATCTGCGGCGACACCCTCATCTGCCACATCGAAAAGGGCCTGCCCCAGTACGAGGGGGTCTACCCCGCGATGGTCCAGTCCTTCGCGGACTACTACGGGAAGGGCTGCGCCTTCATCAACCGGGAGGACGACGGGGCCGACCGGGGCCTTCGCACCAGCAAGACCCAGTACCTCCCCTGCGCCATGGGGAAGAAGTACCGGGTCCAGACAGTCACCGAGCTGCAGTCACTGGAGCAGATCCCCGTCCTGTCCAGCCCGCGCCTGACCCTGGACGCCATTTCCACCGGGGACATCCCCGCCTACAACCAGCTGTGCCTGGACGACGGGCGCAACCGCTGGTGGGGGTACGACTACAAAAAGGATCTGAAGGGCCCCCTGAAGGAGAACTGGTTCTACCGGGTGGCCCGCAGCGACTTCAAAAACCGGCTGGCCATCAACTTTGCCATCCGCCTGGAGGGGCAGTTCATCGGCGAGGCGGTGCTCTACCGCTTTGACTGCAGGGGCGGGGCGGAGCTGGGCTGCCGCATCCTGCCGGCGTTTGCCGGGCAGGGCTACGGGGCGGAGGCCTTCGCCCGGGTGGCGGACTGGAGCCTCTACGAGCTGGGCCTCTCCGTTTTGAGGGCCAAATGCTACCGCGAGAACAGGGCCTCCCACCGGATGCTCTCCGCCTGCATGCGCCCGGCGGGAGAGGACGAGACCTTCTGCTACTTTGAAAAGCGGATCTGACCGCCGCCCCGCCTCCGGGCCCCCTCTTATCAATCAAAAAGGAGTTTGCCATGAAACCTGTCATCTTGACCGCCGACAGCACCTGCGACGCCTCCCCGGAGCTGAAGGAGCGCTTTCAGATCCGCACCGTCCCGCTGACCATTATCGAGGGCGACGCGTCCTACCTGGACGGCGTGGACTTCCAGCCGGACCAGATCTACGAGGCCTACCGGAGGGAGGGCATCCTCCCCAAGACCTCCGCCGTCTCCCCCCAGGAGTTTCTGGAGTTTTTCCGCCCCCTGGTGGAGGCGGGATATGAGGTGGTCCACGTGGACATCAGCGCCAAGCTCTCCGCCACCTACCAGAACGCCTGCATCGCCGCCGGGGAGCTGGAGGGGGTCTACCCCATCGACTCCACCCACCTCTCCACCAGCTCCTTCCTCCTGCTGCGGGAGGCCGCCCGCCTGCGGGACGCGGGCCAGAGCGCCGGGGAGATCGCCGCCCGTCTGGAGCGGTTCAAGGAGAAGATCGTCACCTCCTTCGTGGTGGACACCCTGGAGTTTATCTGGAAGGGGGGCCGCTGCAGCGGCGTGGCCGCCCTGGGGGCCAACCTGCTGCACATCAAGCCCTGCCTGGAGATTCGGGAGGGGGAGCTGAAGGTGGGCAAAAAGTACCGCGGCTCCATTGAGAAGGTCTACGATCAGTACATCCGGGACCTCCTCCGCCGGGACGACATCGACCTGAGGGCCGCCACCATCACCCACTCCGGCGGCATCTCCCAGGAGACCCTGGACCATCTAAGGCAGCTGGTGCTGGAGCTGGCCCCCTTTGAGGAGCTGTACACCCTGCGGGCCGGCTGCACCATCACCAGCCACTGCGGCCCCGCCACCATGGGCGTGCTCTTCGCCACCAGGTAGCGCCCCCGGCGTGTGCCGGGACGGGAAAAGAGTTTAGACTTTTGTAACAACTCCATACGAAGTTTTGTAAAGATTCTTTCGTAGGATAGGTCTTGCAAGAGACAATAACTTCTTTTCATCCAATCTTCCTAAACATAGAGAGAGGGAGCGGCTTTGCCGCTCCCTCTCTCTATGTCTCTCCCCCTCCGGCGCGAAAATTTTAACCAGCGGGGGTTGACACCGGCACTACTATGCGATACAATATAGCCACGCTATCTTGTATCGCATAGTAGAGGAGAGGAGGTGCGCCGTGATCCCCTCACAGCTGCTGAAGGGCACCCTGGAGGGGTGCCTACTGGAGATCATCCGCCGGCGGGAGATCTACGGCTATGAGATCTCCCAGGAGCTGGCGCGCTGCGGCTTTGGCCCGATCTCCGACGGGACCATCTACCCCCTTTTGATGCGCCTGGAGAAAAACGGGTGCATCGCCGCCACCTACCGCAGCTCCGCCGCCGGCCCCCGGCGGAAATACTACACCATCACCCCGGCGGGGGAGGCGCAGCTGCGGCAGTTTTGCGCCAGCTGGGGGGAGCTGTCCGCCGCCGTACAGGGGCTGTTTGAGAAGGAGGAACCGTGCAATGGACAGGAAAACCGCTGAGCTCAACCACCTAAACAATGAGACCGACGCCCTGCTGCAGGGGGACTATCAGCGCGCCATCACGGACATCGTCTGTTTCCTGCGGCTGAAAAACGTGGACGACTACCAGGTGGAGGTGATCCGCAACGACGTGACGGACCTCCTTCTTCGCTCCCAGGAGCAGGGCAGGTCCGTGGAGGAGGCCCTGGGCGGGGACATCCGCGGCTTTTGCGACACGCTGCTGGAAAATGCCGGGAAGAAGTCCTTTGGGGCGGCGGCGCTGGAAAACCTGCAGTCCGCTCTGATCTGCCTCATGGTCCTCACCGGCCTCAGCTTTCTCGCCTCCACGGTGGAAAAGGCTGTGATCTGTCTCCGGACAGGGACCGCCTTTGACTGGCAGTGGGACATCACCGCCGGGGACGTCGCCACCTGGCTGGTGCTGTCGGCGGCGGTGTTTGGGATCTTATATATCGCCCTCTCCTCCCCCAGCACCGGCAAGCCCACCCGCCGCCGCAAGGGGGAGGCCCTGGCCTTCGGCGTGGGGGTGACGGGGGGCTGCCTGCTGCTGGCCTGGCTCTCCGCCTCCTATCTGCCCGACACCGTCCTCCGCCTGCCGGCGGTCCCCGCCGGGGCGGTGTATCTCCTGGCCGGGGCCGTCTTTCTCATCCGGCGCCTGGTGCGGAAACGCCGCTCTGCCGGCGGCTGACAGCCAGCGGGGTATGGAGCGGCCATGTCTCTCTCCTTCCAGAAACCCCCGCCACCAGGCGCTGACAGCAATATGCAGGAGGCCCCCGATGCTTAGGCATCGGGGGCCTCCCTGTTTCTCTCCTGCTCCGTGGGCAGGCTTTCTTTTTAGTACGCCACGCCCCAGATGATGTCCGTCTCGCACTCCTTGCCGCAGACGGGGCACCTGCCCACGCTCCTGCGCTGCTGCAGGGGCATGCACCGGGAGGTGACGCCCACCTTCTCCTTCATGGCCAGCTCGCACTCCAGAGAGCCGCACCACTTGGTCTTCACAAAGCCGCCGTGGTTCTTCTCCAGCAGGGCCTTGACCTCCTCCCAAGTCTCCGCCTCGAAGGTGTTGTCCTCCAGGTTCTTTTTCGCCATGGCGAACATGTTGTCGTGGATGGCGTCCAGAAGGCTCTTCACCGTCTCCTCCAGCTGGGAGAGGGGCACGAAGGTCTTCTCTCCGGTGTCCCGGCGGGCGATGCAGCACTGGTCCTTCTCCATGTCCTTGGGCCCGATCTCCACCCGGAGGGGCACGCCCCGCATCTCATACTCCGCGAACTTCCAGCCCGGGCTCTGCTCGCTCTCGTCGATCTTCACCCGGACGCCGGCGGCCTGGAGCCTGTCATAGAGGCCCCGGGCGGCCTCCAGCACGCCCTCCTTGTGCTGGGCCACCGGGATCACCACCGCCTGGACGGGGGCGATCCGGGGGGGCAGCACCAGGCCGCTGTCGTCGCCGTGGGTCATGATGATGCCGCCGATGAGGCGGGTGGAGACGCCCCAGCTGGTCTGGTGGGGGTAGC
>CALWXD010000143.1 GCA_944385425.1 uncultured Oscillospiraceae bacterium
GGCGAACTGGGCGATGGCCCCCTCGTCGGCCCGCTCGGTGAGGGCGGAGCGGAGCTCCCGCTCCAGGGAGGGGTGGATGAGGCGGGCATAGGCGTCGTCCGCCGCGGCGCGGACCAGGTCCATGGCCGCCCGGCCCGGCACCGCCGCCCGCCGCACCAGCACCTGGGCCTCCCCGGCGTCCATCTCCACCGACACCTTCAAGATCCCCTCCCGCTCGCCCCGGTTGATGGCCAGGATCTGGTGGTCCTGGACCTTCCCCACCGGGGCGGAGAAGTCGTAGTAGAGGCGGTAGACGCTGTCCTCCGGCTCCTTCTCCGCCGCCCGGGAGGTGAGGACGGCCCGCCTGCGGTACAGCTCCCGCAGGGACTTGCGGATGTCCGCGTCGTCGGAGAGGTCCTCGGCGATGATGTCCATGGCCCCCCGGAGGGCGTCCTCCGCGGTCTCCACCCCCTTCTCGCTGTCCACAAAGGGGAGGGCCTCCGCCTGGGGGTCCACCGCCGGCCCCAGGGCGAACAGCCGCGCCGCCAGGGGCTCCAGCCCCTTCTCCCTGGCCGCGGTGGCCCGGGTGCGGCGCTTGGGCTTATAGGGGCGGTAGAGGTCCTCCACCTCCGCCAGGGTGGCGGCGCCGTCGATGGCGGCGCGCAGCTCCTCCGTCAGTCTCCCCTGGCTGTCGATGGAGGACTTCACCTCCTCCCGGCGCTGCTGGAGGTTCCGGAGGTACTGCAGCCGCTCGGCCAGGGCGCGCAGGGCGGTGTCGTCCATGGAGCCGTGGAGCTCCTTGCGGTAGCGGGCGATAAAGGGGATGGTGTTCCCCTGGTCGATAAGGTCCACCACGTTTTGGATGTGCTCTTCCCGCCGGCCCAGCTCCCGGGCCAGGATCTGTACAATGGTTTCCATCTGCTGCTCCTTTTCCTGTCCTGCCGCCGTCCCGCTTGTCAAAGGGGACGGGGCGTGATATCATATATAAAATTTCCCTCTCTGCCCCGTATGGACAGGGAGGAAAAGCGAGGTGGCGATATGATCTCCAATCTGGGGAGCCTGGTGGTCAACTGCTGGCTCTTCCCCGTCTCCGGCGGCTGCGCTCTGGTGGATACCGGGTATGCCGGGGGCTATGACCGGTTCCGCCGGCGGCTGGAGCGGCGGGGCCTCTCCCTCCGGGAGATCCGCTATGTGTTTTTGACCCACGCCCATGATGACCACGCGGGATTCTTAAATGATCTCCTCCTCGACGCACCCCATCTCCGGGTGATTTGCAGCCCCGGGGCGCTGCCGGTCCTGCGGCGGGGACAAAACGGCTTTGCCGGCGGGTGCACCTCCCGCCTCGCCCTTCTCTTCTGCCGGTGCATGGCCCTGTGGGGCAGGGGGGACCACCGTTTCCCGCCGCTGCCCCCTGTGCTGGAGGACCGCTGCCTCCCCGTGACGGAGGAGACCCGCCCCGCTCTGGAGACAGCCCTGGGCGGGCGGATCCTTGCGACGCCGGGCCATACCGCCGACTCCCTCTCCCTCCTGCTGCCCGACGGCTCCCTCTTCTGCGGCGATGCGGCCATGAGCGGTTTTCCCAGCCTCCGCCACATCACCATCTGGGCGGAGGACGCCGCCGCCTTTTCCCGCAGCTGGGAGCGCCTTCTCTCCTTGAAGGCCCGGCGGGTCTACCCCGGCCACGGCAGGCCCTTTGCGCCCCAGGCGCTGGAGCGGTGCCTGCCCGCCGCCCGGGCCATGCCGCTCTACCCCCTCCCCCGCCGCTGAAGGGCGGCCGGAGGCCCTTTCAAGGCGGGCGGCGGTCATCAGACCGCCGCCCGCTGGTTCTATTTCTTCATCACTATTTGAAGTACAGCCGTTTCCGCTCGTACTTGGGCTCACAGCTCACATGGATGCCCAGGCGGCGGTAGGTGTTCTCATCCACCTCGCTGAGGACCACGGTGAAGTGGGCCGCGCAGCCCCGGAGCTTCCCCAGCTGCTGCTGGACCCGGGCGGCGATGGGGTTTGTCAGGGCGCTGACGCACAGGGCGATGAGCACCTCGTCGCTGTGGAGGCGGGGGTTCTTTCCCCCCAGGCTCTCGGTCTTCAGCCGGCAGATGGGCTCCAGCACCTGGTTGCTGATGAGGTCCAGGGACTGGTCGATGTTCCCCAGGACCTTCAGCGCGTTGAGCAGCAGCGCCGCCGACGCCCCCAGCAGGTCCGAGGTCTTCCCCGTCACCACCGCCCCGTCCCGCAGCACCATGGCGCCGGCGGGCCCGCCGGTCTCCGCCTCCCGGGCCTTGGCCGCAGCCACGGCGGGGAAGATGGCGCTGGTGACGCCGGCCTGCTTCATCAAAAGCTCCAGCTTGAACACCAGCTCGTCGTCCGCCTTGCCTTGCAGGCGGTCGGTCATGGCGGTGTAGTAGCGGCGGAGGATCTCCATCCGGGAGGCGAAACAGCAGGCCTCGTCGTCGATGATGCAGAACCCCGCCATGTTAACCCCCATGTCCGTGGGGGACTTGTAGGGGCAGTGCCCCAGGATGTTTTCAAAGATGGTCCGCAGCACCGGGAAGATCTCCACATCCCGGTTGTAGTTCACCGTGGTGACGCCGTAGGCCTCCAGGTGGAAGGGGTCGATCATGTTCACGTCGTTGAGGTCCGCCGTGGCCGCCTCGTAGGCCAGGTTCACCGGGTGCTTGAGGGGCAGGTTCCAGATGGGGAAGGTCTCGAACTTGGCGTAGCCCGCCCGGATGCCCCGCTTGTTCTCGTGGTAGAGCTGGCTGAGGCAGGTGGCCATCTTGCCGCTGCCGGGGCCGGGGGCGGTGACCACCACCAGGGGGCGGCTGGTCTCAATATACTCGTTGCGGCCGTACCCCTCGTCGCTGACGATCAGCTCCACGTTGTGGGGGTAGCCGGCGATGGGGTAGTGGCGGTAGACCGGGACGCCCAGGGCCGTGAGCCGCTTGAGGAAGGCGTCGGCGGCGGACTGTCCGTCGTACTGGGTCACCACCACGCTGCCCACATACAGCCCCAGGCCGCGGAAACTGTCGATGAGGCGCAGCACGTCGTCCTCATAGGGGATGCCCAGGTCCCCCCGCAGCTTGTTCTTCTCGATATCCGGTGCGGCGATGGCGATAACGATCTCCACATCCCCCCGGAAGGTCTGCAGCATCCGCACCTTGCTGTCCGGGGCGAACCCCGGCAGCACCCGGGAGGCGTGGTAGTCGTCAAAGAGCTTGCCGCCAAACTCCAGGTACAGCTTGCCGCCGAACTGCTCGATCCGCTCCCTGATGTGGGCGGACTGGGTCTCAATATACTTCTCGTTGTCAAATCCGATGCGGAACATGGCCTCTCCCCTGCCTTTCCATACGCAAATATCACACCACAATATAGTATTATACGTCACAGTCAACCGCCGGCGCAAGGGAAAAGGCGGAAAAGAACCGCCGAAAATGGTCCGCCGCTTTTGACAGTTTTTTACAAATCCGCCCCGTCCACCTCGTCCCGGGTGGGGATGGAGGGGGAGGCCCCCTGGCGGGAGACGGTGATGGCCGAGGCCAGGGTGGCCCGGTCCATGCAGCGCTGGATATCCGCCCCCTCCATCAGCGCGGCCAGGAAGTAGCCGGTGTAGGTGTCCCCGGCGGCGGTGGTGTCCACCACGGGCACCGGCCGGATAGGCGCGGTATACCGCCGGCCGCCGGCGCTGCAGACCGAGCCGTCGCCCCCCAGGGTGACCACATGGATGGCCTTCGGCCACCGCCGCTCCATCTCCGGAAGGGCGTCCGCCCCCGTCTTCCCGGTGAGGTCCGCGGCCTCGGTCTCATTGACAAAAAAGAGGTCCACCTGCTCCAGGGGGTAGGTGAGCACCTGGGGGGCCATGGGGGCCGGGTTCATGGCGATGCGCAGCCCGGCGGCGGCCCCCCGCTCCAGGATATAGGGGATGGCGTTGGTCTCATTCTGCACCAGCAGCCAGTCCCCGGGGGACATGCGGGCGATGGCGGCGTCCACCTCCCTCTCCGTGATGGCGGCGTTGGCGCCGGCGCAGATGATGATGCTGTTCTCCCCGGTGTCGTCCACCTGGATCACCGCGTGACCGGAGGGCTCGTCCCCCACGGCGATGGCGCTGGTGTCCACCCCCGCGTCCCACAGGGCGGTGAGCAGCAGATCCCCGTCCCGCCCCACCTTGCCCGCGTGAAGCACGGAGGCCCCCGCCCGGGCCAGGGCGATGGACTGATTGAGCCCCTTGCCGCCGCAGTAGCGGTGGAAGGAGGCGGCGGACAGGGTCTCCCCCGGCCGCACCAGGTGGGGCAGCCGGTACGTCAAATCCATATTCAGCGAGCCATAGTTCAACACTTTCATGCGTTTTTCCTCCCTAACGGCAGAGCGTCCCCCTGTTTTCTACCCCCAGTATAGCAGACCGCCGCCCCGTTTGCACGAAAAATCTTGCCCCGCCCCGCAAAACCTCCCCGGATGCCTCCCAAGGCCCCTCCCCAAGCGGAAAAAACCGGCCGCCGAAGGCAGCCGGTTCTCCGGGGGCAGTCTGCCCCGCGCTTTTCTCCGTGCATCCGCCGGGAAACCCGGCCTCTCTCCTCAGACGCCCATGCCGGCGAAGATCTGGCTGGCAAGCCACAGCAGCAGCCCCGCCAGAAACGGCACGGCCCGGTTCCCCTTCACCGCACCGGAGGCGAGGCGGTCCAGAATGGAGTGGAACAGGATCTCACACACCAGGTATACCACA
>CALWXD010000144.1 GCA_944385425.1 uncultured Oscillospiraceae bacterium
CTGCCGGGACATCGGGCTGGAGTACCTCACGGTCTACGCCTTCTCCACGGAGAACTGGCGGCGGCCGGAGGAGGAGGGCTCCACCCTTATGGACCTGCTCAAGCGGTGCATGCTGGAGGCGCTGGACACCATGGAGCGGGACAATGTGCGCCTGCGCTTTATGGGGGATCTCGCCGCCCTCAGCGGGGAGCTGCAGGAGCTGGCCCGCCGGTGCGGTGAGATCTCAGAGCGCCTCACCGGCTGCCAGTGCAACATCTGCATCACCTGCGGCGGCCGGGCGGAGCTGGTCCACGCGGCCCGGGACTTCGCCCGGGACTGCCTTGCCGGGGCGGCCCGGCCGGAGGAGCTGACGGAGGAGGGCTTTGAGGGCTACCTCTACTCCGCCGGCATCCCCAGCCCCGAGCTTTTGATCCGCCCCGGCGGGGAGCAGCGGCTGAGTAACTTCCTCCTGTGGCAGTGCGCCTACGCGGAGCTTTACTACACCGACGTGCTCTGGCCGGACTTCACGGTGGAGGACCTGCACAGGGCCTTCGCCGCCTATCAGAGCCGGGACCGGCGGTTTGGAGGGATCAAGAGATGAAATCGAGGCTGCTGGTCAGCGCCGTAGGGGCGCCGGTGCTGCTGTATGTGGTGCTGTGGGGGCCGCCGGCGGCGCTGGCGGCGGCGCTGATGCTGCTGGCCGCCGTGGCGGCCTGGGAGCTGGCCCACTGCGTGGGCGTGGCGGGCAGGAGCTTTCCCATGGTCCTTACGGTGGCCGCCGCGGCGGCCACCGTGTGCCTTGCCTGGCTGGAGCCGGAGGGGATGGGCCTTTTGTGGACGGGGTTTGTGCTGCTGCTGTTTGTCCACGCGGTTTTGCGGGGCGGGGAGGAGACCTTCCTGCAGGTGATGGCCTGCGTGGCCGCCGGCATGCTGGTCCCCTACGCGTTTTCCACCCCCCTCCTGCTGTGGAAGACGGGGCTCCACCGGGGCTATTTGATCCTGCCCTTTGTCTTCAGCTTTATGAGCGACACCGGCGCGTTTTTCGCCGGGCGGGCCTTCGGCCGGCACAAGCTGGCCCCCCGCATCAGCCCCCACAAGACGGTGGAGGGCGCCGTCGGCGGCCTGGTGGGCAGCATGGCGGGGGGCGCGGTGTTCGCCTTTCTCATGGACACCTGGTGCGGCCAGGACATCGCCTACCCCCTCATCCTGGCGCTGGGCCTGGTCTGCAGCGCCGTGGCCCAGGTGGGGGATCTGAGCTTTTCCCTTGTCAAGCGGGAGTTTGGCGTGAAGGACTACGGCCGGATCTTCCTGGCCCACGGCGGCGTGCTGGACCGGTTTGACAGCGTGGTGTTCGTGCTGGCGTTTTTGACCGCCGCCCTGCGCCTGGTGCTGGCGGCGGAGGGAGGAGGCCTGTAGGATGAGCGGAACCATCGCGGTATTGGGCTCCACCGGGTCCATCGGCCGGCAGACGCTGGCGGTGGCCCGGGAGCTGGGGCTGAAGGTGGCCGCGCTGACGGCGCGGAGCAGCCTGGACCTTTTGGAGCGGCAGGCCAGGGAGTTTCTCCCGGAGCTGGTGGCGCTCTACGATATGGAGGCGGCGGGGGAGATGGCTCGGCGGCTGCGGGGCCTCCCCATCCGGGTGGCCTACGGGATGGAGGGGCTCATCGACGCCGCCTCCCTTGACTGCGCGGACACGGTGGTCACCGCCGTGGTGGGCATGGTGGGCCTTCGGCCCACGCTGGCCGCCATTCGGAGGGGGAAGCGGATCGCCCTGGCCAACAAGGAGACCCTGGTGTGCGCCGGGGGGCTGGTGATGGAGGAGGCCAAACGCTGCGGCGCGGAGATCGTGCCGGTGGACAGCGAGCACTCCGCCATCTTCCAGTGCCTCCAGGGCTGCCAGGACAGGGGAGAGGTGAAACGCCTCATCCTTACCTGCTCCGGCGGACCCTTCTACGGGCAGTCCTTTGCCCAGCTGGAGGGCGTGACGGTGGCGCAGGCCCTGCGCCACCCCAACTGGTCCATGGGGGCGAAGATCACCGTGGACAGCGCCACCTTGATGAACAAGGGCCTGGAGTGCATCGAGGCCATGCGCCTCTACCGCCTGCCCCCGGAGCAGGTCTCCGTGGTGATCCACCGGCAGAGCATCGTCCACTCCCTGGTGGAGTTTCACGACGGGGCCATGCTGGCCCAGCTGGGGACGCCGGACATGAAGCTGCCCATCCGCTACGCCCTGACCTATCCCCGGCGGGCGTCCTCGCCGGACGCGCCGCTGGATCTGCTCCGCTGCCCGCCCTTGACCTTCGCCCCGCCGGACGAGGAGGCCTTCCCCTGCCTTTCCCTGGCCCTCCGGTGCGCCCGGACGGGGGGGACCGCCTGCGCGGTGCTCAACGGGGCAAACGAGGCGGCGGTGGGCCGCTTTCTCCGGGGGGAGATCGGCTTTAACGACATCCCCCGCCTGGTGGAAAAGGCATTGGACGCCATAGAAGTGAAATGGAATCCCACCTTGGAGGATATACTGGAAGCAGACCGGCGGGCACGGTCTGTGGTGTCTGGCGGAGCGTGTGTGCCGGAGGAGTCCAAATAAGGAGCGTTTTTGGTCAATGATCTATATTTTAGCGGCCCTGGCGATCTTCGGCGTGCTGATCGCCGTCCACGAGTGGGGGCACTACATCGCCGCCCGCATCTGCGGCGTCACGGTCCACGAGTTTGCCATCGGCATGGGCCCCAAGCTCTATCACAGAGAGAAAAACGGGTGCCTCTACACCCTGCGCCTGCTGCCCATCGGGGGCTACTGCGCCCTGGAGGGGGAGGAGGAGGAATCCAGCGACCCCCACAGCCTCAACAACCAGGGGTTCTGGAAGAAGGCGTTTATCTTCGCCGCCGGGGCGGGGATGAACTTCGTGGCGGGCTTTCTCATCATCCTGCTGCTCTACGCCAACGCCGGCGCCTTCCGCACCGCGGAGATCACCGGCTTTTACGAGGGCTGCCCCTATGAGGGCAGCGACGGCCTCCAGGCCGGGGACGTCTTTTACAGCATCGACGGCCACCGGGTCTACCTCTTCAGCGACATCAGCATCTTCCTCAGCCGGGGAAACGGCGAGACCTTTGACCTGGTGGTGCTGCGGGACGGGGAGAAGGTGCCCCTGGAGGACTTCCCCATGACCCCGCTGGAGTACACCGACGACAGCGGCGCCGCCTTCACCGGCTACGGCCTCAAGCTGGGCGGCGTGGAGGAGGCCACCCTGGGCGCCAAGCTCCGGGTCAGCTGGTACAACGCCGTCGACTTTGTCCGCATCATCTGGCTGAGCCTGGGGGACCTGGTCACCGGCCGGACCGGCATGGAGGACCTCAACGGACCGGTGGGCATCGTCTCGGCCATCTCCCAGGTGGGGGAGCAGAGCGCCACGGTGTGGGACGCGGTGTACAACATCGCCTATCTCGGCGCCTTGATCGCGGTGAACCTGGCGGTAATGAACCTGCTGCCCATCCCGGCCCTGGACGGGGGGAAGATCTTCTTCCTGGCGGTGAACGCCCTGTGCATGCTGGTGGCAAAGCGGCAGATCCCGCCCAAATATGAGAACTATATCCACGCCGCCGGCTTTGTCCTCTTGATGGGGCTGATGCTGGTGGTCACATTCCAGGACGTGTTCCGACTGTTCCGATAAGGAGGTCTTGCCCTGTGGAGCTGGCCCTTGTGCCCTGGGAGGAGGGGTTCATCCCCTCCGTGGCCCGGTATGCCGACAACCCCAAAATCGCCGCCAACCTGCGGGACGTGTTCCCCTGGCCCTATACGGACGCCGACGCGGCCTGGTTTGTCCGGGACTGCATGGCCCGGGACGGGCAGAATGTCCTTTTCCGCGCCATCACCGCCGACGGGGCGTGTGTGGGCAGCGTCAGCGTGGCGCTGGGGAGCGACGTCCACCGCCGCGGCGGGGAGCTGGGCTACTGGCTGGCGGAGCCCTTCTGGGGCAGGGGGATCATGACCTGGGCTGTCCGGGAGATGTGCCGGGAGGCCTTTGCCGCCTTTGACATCGTCCGGATCTTTGCCCTGCCCTACGCCCACAACCTGGCCTCCCGCCGGGTGCTGGAGAAGGCGGGCTTTGCCCTGGAGGGGGTGCTGCGGCAGAGCGTCTATAAGAACGGGGCGATGTGCGACGCCTGCGTCTACGCCCTGCTGCGGGAGGAATAGCGGAAGGATCCATGCCTTGGAGGACGGGTTTCCCCGTCCTTCCGATTTGTCCGAATGGAGGGACGTGCCTATGACAAAGCAGATCCATGTGGGCGCCGTGGCGGTGGGCGGCGGCGCGCCGGTGAGCATCCAGTCCATGTGCTCCACCAAGACCCACGACGTGTCCGCCACGGTGGACCAGATCCAGCGGCTGGAGGAGGCGGGGTGCGAGATCATCCGGGTGGCGGTGCCGGACATGGCGGCGGCGAAGGCCGTGGGCGCCATCAAAAGCCGCATCCGCATCCCCCTTGTCACCGATATCCACTTTGACTACCGCCTGGCCCTGGAGTGCGTGGACCAGGGGGCGGACAAGATCCGCATCAACCCCGGCAACATCGGCTCTGAGGAGCGGGTGAAGGCGGTGGCGGACGCCTGCCGCGCCCGGCATGTGCCCATTCGCATCGGCGTCAACGGCGGGTCCCTGGAAAAGCCGCTTTTGGAGAAGTACGGCGGCGTCACCGCCCAGGCCCTGGCGGAGAGCGCCATGGGCCACGCGGCGCTTTTGGAGAAGTTTGATTTCACGGATATCTGCATCTCGGTGAAGTGCTCCTCCGTCCCGGTGACGGTGGCGGCCTACCGCCTGCTCCATGAGCGGTGCCCCTACCCCCTCCACCTGGGGGTCACCGAGGCGGGGACGCCCGCTATGGGCGTCATCAAGTCCGCCATGGGCATCGGGGGGCTTTTGTGCCTCGGCATCGGGGACACCCTCCGGGTGACGCTGACGGCGGACCCGGTGGAGGAGGTCTACGCGGCGAAACGGATCCTCCAGGCGGCGGAGCTGCGCCGGGAGGGGCCGAACCTCATCGCCTGCCCCACCTGCGGCCGCACCAACATCGACCTCATCGCCCTGGCCCAGGAGGTGGAGCGGCGGCTGGCCGGCTGCAAAAAGCCCATCACCGTGGCGGTGATGGGCTGCGCGGTGAACGGCCCCGGCGAGGCCGCGGCGGCGGATGTGGGCATCGCCGGCGGCGTGGGGGAGGGGCTGCTGTTCCGGAGGGGGAAGATCCTCCGGAAGCTGCCCCAGGACCAGCTGGTGGACGCGCTGATGGCGGAGATCGACGCCCTGTGAAGAAAATCGGTATTGGGTAAAGGAACGGAAGGAACATGGCACAAAAGATTCCCTTTTTTCAGCTGTTTGCATCCCTGGAGCTGAGCCGGGGGCTGCGTCTGGCCCTCAGCGACGCGTGGCTCACCGCGGTGGAGCTCTGCCGCCAGCAGCGGTCCATGTCCCTGGCGCTGACGGCTACCTGCGCCCTGGGTGGCAGCGCCCTGGAGGAGCTGCGCCAGGCCATCGCCGGGGAGTACGGCCTCAGCGGCGTGGACATCGCCCTAACGGTGGAGGCCCCCGCGGCGGAGGAGGACGGCCGGCCCGGCGGCGGGAAGGCCGGGGGGCAGCAGGTCATCATGGGCGGCCCCATCCGGGGGAAGATCCAGCCTATGGCGGGGCTGAACCCGAAGATGGGGCAGGTGGTGGTGGAGGGACGGGTGTTTTTCGCCGACCTCTACGAGACCCGCCGCCCGGGCGTGTTCTGCCTCACCTTTGACATGACGGACAATGAGACCTCCGTGCGGGTGACAAAGTATCTGCAGAAGGCGGAGAAGGACGCCCTAAAAGGCGGCGTCAAGCCGGGCATGTGGCTGCAGGTCCAGGGGTTCATGAAGCTCAACCGGGACGGCAGCGACGTGCTGCTGGACCCGAAAAATATCGTGGCCGTGTCCCACCAGATGCGGCAGGACACGGCGGAGGTCAAGCGGGTGGAGCTGCACCTGCACACCTCCTACTCCAATATGGACGCCACCACCCCCGTGGGGCCAAAGAACGGGCCGGAGAGCAACGTGATCAAGCGGGCGGAGGCCTGGGGCCATCCGGCCATCGCTATCACGGACCACGGCGTGGCCCAGGCCTTCCCCGACGCGTGGCACTCCGCCAAGGACATCAAGCTCCTCTACGGCATGGAGGGCTACTTCGTCAACAACCTGGACGACCGCATCGCCGTCCACGGCGGGGGGGACTTCTCCTTTGACGAGGCCTATGTGGCCTTTGACATTGAGACCACGGGCCTTCGCTCCAAGGAGGACGCCATCACCGAGATCGGCGCGGTGGTGATCGAGGGCGGGGAGATCCGGGAGCGGTTCCAGACCTTTGTAAACCCCAACCGCCCCTTGACGCCGGAGATCGTGGCCCTTACCGGCATCACCGATGCCATGCTGAAGGACGCCCCCCAGCCCCGGGAGGCCCTGGCGGACTTTCTCAAATTCGTGGATGGCCGGCCCCTGGTGGCCCACAACGCGGAGTTTGACATCGGATTTATCCGCCAGGGGTGCCGGCGGGAAGGGTACGCCTTCGATCCCACCTATGTGGATACGCTGATCCTGGCCCAGAACCTGCTGCCGGGCCTTAACAAATACAAGCTGGACATCGTGGCCGAGCACCTAAAGCTCCCCGCCTTCCAGCACCACCGGGCCAGCGACGACGCCGCCACCTGCGGCCTCTTCCTGCCCCCGTTTTTCGCAAAGCTTAGGGAGGCGGGCCTTACCCGGCTGCGGGAGGTCAACGAATACATGCTGACCCTGCGGCCCAAAGGGACGGCCAGCCGCCGGCCCCGCCACATCATCCTCATCGCCAAAAACAAGGTGGGGCTCAAGAACCTCTACCAGCTGATCTCCGCCTCCAACCTCAAGTACTTCAAGCGGGTGCCGGTGGTGCCCAAGACCGAGCTCGTCGCCCACCGGGAGGGGCTCATCGTGGGCAGCGCCTGCGAGGCGGGGGAGCTGTTCCAGGCGGTGGTGGACAACAAGGACTGGGCGGAGCTCAAGCGCATCGCCTCCTTCTACGACTTTCTGGAGATCCAGCCCATCTGCAACAACGCCTTCATGCTCCGGGAGGGGAAGGTCAAAAGCGAGGAGGAGCTGCGGGACTTCAACCGCGCCATCGTCCGCCTGGGGGAGGAGCTCCACAAGCCGGTCTGCGCCACCGGGGACGTCCACTTCCTGGACCCGGAGGACGAGATCTACCGCCACATCCTCCTGGACACCAAGAAATTCCCCGACTGCGACGCGCCGCTGCCCATCTACTTCAAGACCACCGACGAGATGCTGGAGGAGTTTTCCTATCTGGGGGAGGAGAAGGCCTTCGAGGTGGTGGTGACCAATACCCGGGCCATCGCCGACCAGGTGGAGCGGTTTGACCTGCTGCCCAAGGGCAAGCTCTTCCCGCCCCGGCTGGAAAACTCGGAGGAGGACTTAAACCGCCTGGTGTGGGACAAGGTCCACGCCCTCTACGGCGACGACCCGCCCCAGCTGATCGTGGACCGGCTGAATGTGGAGCTGGGGGGGATCCTGGGCAAGTACGACGTGGTGTACATGTCCGCCCAGAAACTGGTGCAGCGGAGCCTGGAAAACGGCTACCTGGTGGGCTCCCGGGGCAGCGTGGGCTCGTCCCTTGTGGCCTACATGTCCGGCATCACCGAGGTCAACGCCCTGCCTCCCCACTACCGCTGCCCCAGCTGCCGGCACAGCGAGTTCATCACCGACGGGTCCTACGGCTGCGGCGCCGACATGCCGGACAAAGACTGCCCCGTCTGCGGCACAAAATATGTGAAGGACGGGTTTGACATCCCCTTTGAGACCTTCCTGGGCTTTGGCGGCGGCAAGGTGCCGGACATCGACCTCAACTTCTCCGGGGAGTACCAGGCCCGGGCCCACCGCCACGCCATCGAGATGTTCGGCGAGACCCAGGTGTTCCGGGCGGGCACCATCGGCACCGTGGCGGAGAAGACCGCCTACGGCTATGTGAAAAAATATCTGGAGGCCCGGGGCCTCAACCCCGGCCACGCGGAGGAGAACCGGCTGACGCTGGGCTGCGTGGGGGTCAAGCGGACCACCGGGCAGCACCCCGGCGGCCTTGTGGTGGTGCCGGACGACATGGACGTGGAGGACTTCTGCCCCGTCCAGCACCCCGCCGACGCCGCCGACAGCGACATCATCACCACCCACTTTGAATACCACTGCATGGAGGACAACCTCCTCAAGCTGGACATGCTGGGACACGATGACCCCTCCATGGTCCGGATGCTGGAGGACCTCACCGGCGTCAACGCCCGCCAGATCCCCCTGGACGACCCGGACACCATGAGCCTTTTCACCTCCAGCAAGGCGCTGGGGTTTGAAAACGACGAGCTGCTGGGCCCCACCGGCGCGGTGGCCATCCCGGAGTTCAACACCAAGTTTACCCGCCAGATGCTGGTGGACACCCAGCCCAAGGACTTCAACACCCTGGTGCGCCTGTCCGGCTTTTCCCACGGCACCGACGTGTGGATCGGCAACGCCCGGGATCTGATCCTCAGCGAGACCGCCAGCGTCACGGAGACGGTGGGCTGCCGGGACGACATCATGCTCTACCTCATCTCCAAGGGGCTGGACCCCAAGATGAGCTTTAAGATCATGGAGGCGGTGCGAAAAGGCAAGGTGAAGAAGGGCGGCTTTGAGGAGGGGTGGGAAGAGGCCATGCGCGCCCACGACGTGCCGGACTGGTATATCGAGTCCCTGGCGAAGATCGGCTACCTCTTCCCCAAGGCCCACGCGGTGGCCTATGTGATGATGGCCTTCCGCATCGCCTGGTTCAAGGTCCACCACCCCCTGGCCTTCTACGCCACCTACTTCTCCGTCCGGGCCAAGGCCTTTGACGCGGAGTACTGCTGTGCCGGGCTGGAGGCGGTGAAACGGAAGATCCGGGAGATCGAGCAGAACAAGGACGCCACCGCCGTGGAGGAGGATATGGCCAAGACGCTGGAGGTGTGCTACGAGTTCTACCTCCGGGGGTTCCACTTTGAGCCCATCGACATCTACCGCTCCGAGGCCACCCGCTTTGTGGTGGTGGACAAGGGGCTGATCCCCCCCTTCACCTCCGTGCGGGGGCTGGGGGAGGCGGCGGCCCTGGACACGGTGGAGAAACGGCGGGGGCAGGAGTTTATCTCCGTGGAGGAGTTCGCCCTGTGCTGCAACAAGCTCTCCAAGACCCACATCGAGCAGCTCAAGGCCCTGGGGGC
>CALWXD010000145.1 GCA_944385425.1 uncultured Oscillospiraceae bacterium
CGTGGGCGGCCTGTCCGGCGCCTTCATCCCGGTGAGCGAGGACGAGGGCATGATCGCCGCCGCCAGCTCCGGGGCCCTCACCCTGGACAAGCTGGAGGCCATGACCTGCGTGTGCTCCGTGGGCCTGGACATGATCGCCGTCCCCGGGGACACCCCGGCGGAGACCCTGTCCGCCATCATCGCCGACGAGGCGGCCATCGGCATGGTCAACTCCAAGACCACCGCCGTGCGCATTATCCCTGCCCCTGGGAAAAAAGTAGGGGACATGGTGGAGTTCGGCGGGCTGCTGGGCTCCGCCCCGGTGCAGCCGGTCCACCCATTCTCTGCCAAAGCCTTCGTGGACCGGGGCGGCCGGATCCCCGCCCCCATGCAGAGTCTGAAAAATTGAGGAGAACGCCATGGACATCCGCTATGAAGACGTTTTGAACAGCGAGGAGATCCGCAGCTATATCCGCAAGGCGGACGAGTCCCTCATCGCCCTGGGCTATACCGAGCACAGCTTTGCCCACGTGACCAAGGTGGCCCAAACCTCCCGGCGGATCCTGCTGGAGCTGGGCTACCCAGAGCGAGACGCGGAGCTGGCCGCCATTGCCGGCTATCTCCATGACATCGGCAACGTGGTCAACCGCATCGACCACGCCCAGTCCGGCGCCATCATGGCCTTCCGTATCCTGGACCACATGGATGCCGCTCCGGACGACATCGCCACCATCATCACCGCCATCGGCAACCACGACGAGTCCACCGCCTATCCGGTCAATCATGTGGCGGCGGCCCTGATCCTGGCGGACAAGACGGATGTGCGCGCCTCCCGGGTGCGCAATCAGGACATGTCCACCTTCGACATCCACGACCGGGTGAATTTCGCGGTGAGCGAGTCCAGCCTGAGCATCGTGCCCGGCCGTGAGATCGGACTGGATCTGTCCATCAATACGGAGATCTGCGCCGTGATGGACTACTTTGAGATCTTCCTGGCCCGGATGCTGCTGTGCCGCAAGGCGGCGGAAAAGCTGGGCCTGCATTTCTCCCTGACCATCAACGGCCAGAAAATGATGTAACTGCGCGAGGAGACAAAGCGGAATGAACATTGACCCAAACCTTTACCGCGGCCGCCCCGACCAGCGCCGCACCCCGGTGGAGGAGGAGATCTACGACCGCCTGGACCAGCTGGGCATCGACTACCTCCGGGTGGACCACGACCACGCCGACACCATGGAGGACTGCCGCCTCATCGAGGCGCAGCTGGGCGCCCGGATCTGCAAGAACCTGTTTTTGTGCAACCGGCAGCAGACCCAGTTTTACCTGCTGATGATGCGGGGGGAGAAGCCCTTCAAGACCAAGTACCTCTCCGCCCAGCTGGGCTGCGCCCGGCTGTCCTTTGCCGACGGCGGCCACATGGCCCAATATCTCCACACCACCCCCGGCTCCGTCTCCGCCCTGGAGCTCCTGTTTGACACGGACAGACAGGTCCAGCTGGTCATCGACCGCCCGCTGATGGAGGACGCGTACATCAGCGCCCACCCGGGGCTGAGCACCTCCACCCTGCGCCTGCACCGGGAGGATCTGCTGCGCTTCGTGGAGAGCGCCGGGCACAGCCCCGTCTACGTCCACCTGCCCGACGAGGTGGAGTGACCCCGTCCGGATATAAACTGCGCCCCCGGCCTGAGCCGGGGGCGCGTTATGTTTAAGATGCCTGCTCCGCCTTGCGGATGATGCCCATGGGCGTGCTCTCGCTGGACTGGCCCAGGGGATTGTCCCCCAGGATCCGCTCCAGCATATGCATGGAGGGCTCCTTCTCGGAAAATCCCAGGATGTTGGCCCCCAGGTCGTTGATGTCCACGATGGCCACCGGGTGGCCCAGATGGGCGGCCAGCTCCCGGGCTACCTTGGGGGGATCGTCGGGGGTGAGGACCACGTAGTGGTCATAGGGGGGGATGGTGCCGTGGGTGGGCCCGTCGATGCCCCGGGCCTTGGGCCCGGCCACGATGTAGAACCAGCCCTTCTTCCCCAGCAGCTTGCCGATCACGCTGCAAAAGGCGGCAAACAAAATCCGCACCACGCCGCACTCCCGCAGGGCCATCTCCATGGTCTCCGGGATGCCCAGGCCGATGCCGTGGGGGGTCTTGGTCACGTATTTGCTCAGGGTGACCGCCAGCTTCCGGGGCTTGATGTCCTCCATGGGGATGGCGCGGTTCTGGGTGCAGGCCACCGCCTTCTCCGAGATGAACAGGATGTCCCCCGGCTGCATCTTCTCCCGGGCGTACTGGTCCACCACGTCCTTCATGTTGTGTTCCTTGGTGATCAGGTGGGTCTTGATGGGGATGCGCAGATAGTCCACGCCCTCCACCGTCCGCACCAGCTCCTTGCCGGGATTGCTCTGGAGCCCTTCGCTCATGCTCTCATGTCCTCCTTATGTCTCACGCCGCGGGGCGGCCGGTATCATCATGCCCACTTTTCCGCCGGCCAACCCCAGGCGCTCGCGCCGTTTTCGGCTTATTATACCACCACTTGCCGTCCCGCGCCACACCGCGCCGGAAAAAATCTTCCAAATTCCGCCGCTGGGCAGAGTTTCTCCATATTTTCCAGTAATTGGACAAAAAGCGGAAACTTTTCCGGCCCGCCCGCCGGGTATGGAGAGCCGCCCCCGACTCTTCTTTTTTGAAGCGCCGCCCATCTAGCCTTCCCCTAGGGGAAGGCTAGATGGGCCGGATGAGGGGAACGGTCTCGTTGGACACCGCACCCCTTGAAACACCGTGGGGGCGTGGCATTTTGGGGAAGGGCGTAGGGGCCAATGTCCTCATCGGCCCGTTGTGCGGCAC